>JAJTZA010000071.1 GCA_021463905.1 Terrimicrobiaceae bacterium
CCGGCCTGTTCAAAAATGTTGCCCCATTAACGAAGCGCTGAAAGCGCGCGCATTCAACAGCCCGGCCCAACGGGCCGGGTCTGTGACCCGAAAATGATTCCGGGCTGTAAGTCCGGGATGTTCCATCTCAATCCATTGGGCTATAAATCGAAAAATTACATATCGCGACCTTTCAGGCCGCTGATGATCGCTGGATCCTACCCAGCCCGTGGGCTGGGCTATGGAATGACCGCGCCTTCAGCGCTTTTTCGGGTGGGTGCTTCGTGTCACTCCGCTTTGGCACACGCTTGGGAACTGCCATTCCTGCCTCATCCGCTTTTGATCGCACCTCCTTCGGAGCGGGGCGAGGGGTGCTACGATGGTTTTTCCTCGACGAAGCCCTTGGGGATGCGCTTGGTATATCGGGATGAACGATCAGGAGACGCTGCGACATTCGTGCGCCCATGTGTTGGCCACTGCGATCCTGCGGATTTGGCCGGAAGCGCAATTTGCGGCCGGGCCGCCCGTGGAGGGGGGATTTTATTATGATGTTGAGCTGGCGCACCGGATTTCTCCGGAGGATTTTTCCCGCATCGAGGAGGAGATGCGGCGCGAGGTGAAAGCGAACCACCGCTTTGAGCGGGTGGAAGTGGGCCGCACGGAGGCGCTCGAACTGGCCGAGCGTGGCGAGCTGGCGGCACTCGGACCGCGACCGGAAGCATCCAAGTTTAAGAAAGACATCCTCGAGGGCATTCCGGAAGGAGAAAGCATCACACTCTACCGCAATGGCGACTTTACCGACCTTTGCGCAGGCCCGCATGTCTCACACACCGGACGCATTGGCGCGTTCCGCCTCACTCATGTGGCCAGCGCCTACTACAAAGGCGACGAGAACAATCCGCAACTTCAGCGCATTTACGGAACCGCCTTCAAAAACAAGACCGAGATGGAGGCCCATTTTGCCATGATCGAGGAGGCGAAGAAGCGCGACCATCGCAAGCTGGGAGCGGAGATGGGCCTTTTTGTCATTGACCCCGAGTATGTGGGTTCCGGGATGCCGATGTGGCTGCCGAAGGGCGCGGCGATTGTCGAGGAACTTGAGAAGCTGGCCAAGGAGACTGAGTTTGCCGCCGGGTACGTCCGCGTGCGCACCCCCCATCTGGCCCGGGAAAAAATGTATAAGACCTCCGGGCACCTGCCCTATTACGCGGAGAGCATGTTCCCGCCGATAGAAATTGATGAACACAGTGGGCAGCGGGCACAGCTCGTCGCCCGCATTTCCGAACTGGAGCAGCAACTTGCCGGAGCGCACCGCCACACGAATGTCTGACGTGCTCTGTTTGCTGGGCGAGGGATTCGAGGAAATCGAGGCGGTCACACCGGTGGACATTCTGCGTCGGGCAGGAGTGGGCGTGGTTCTTGCGGCGGCGGGAGGCTCTCTGACCGTGGTGGGCCGCTCGGGGATTTCCATGATGGCCGGGCGATTCGCCGACACGCTGGACGCCAACGATTTTGACGCCCTGATTCTTCCGGGCGGGCCGGGGGTCGCCGGGCTGCGCAGGACGGGGCTGGCGGCGCGGCTGGCAGCGGACTTTCACGCCTCTGGAAAAATCGTTGCGGCCATTTGTGCGGCGCCGCTCATTCTCCTGGATGCCGGGTTGTTGGAGGGGGTGGCATTGACCTGTCATGCTTCGGCGGCGGGCGAACTGCCGTGGGCGGACATTGGACAGCGGGTGGTGGTGAGCGGGAATATCGTGACATCGCGCGGTGCGGGGACATCGCTCGATTTTGCGCTGGCGTTGGTGCGGGTTCTTGTCGGCCCGGAGAAAGAGGCGGAGGTCGCCGCCTCGATCATGGCGTAGAGGGATTTTTATGGAGGCTGCTTCCACCAAGCTCCACCCGTGGCGCAGATGGTTTATCCGGCTGGCAGGGATCGGGTTTCTTCTTTGGGCGGTTGTGTTGTTTTTCCTGTCCTCGCGTACGATGCCGCAGTTGCCGGACATGCGTTTCCCCCAGGCCGACAAGGTGCTGCATTTTGGATATTTTGGAGTGGGCGGGGCATTGCTGGCGCTGGCATTGGGGGCGGCGCGACCGGCCTGGCCCGTGACATGGCGCGTGGCTCTTGTCGTCGCACTCATCCTTTCCGTGGGCATCGTGGATGAATGGCATCAGACCTTCACCCCAGGCCGCAGCGGAGGGGACCCCTTTGATGTCACGGCGGATTTGTTGGGCGGATTGTTTGGCTCTGTGCTAGCCTCCTGGCTGTATGACCGATTCCTCAAGCGCGTCCTCGAAAGAGCGGATCATCCGACTCCGGCAGGAGATCGAACGTCATAATCGCCTGTATTATCAGGAGGCGGCACCGGAAATTTCCGATCAGGACTTTGACGCCCTCCTCGCGGAGCTGGGTGCGCTCGAAGCCCTTCATCCGGAGTTGGTGGATGCAGACAGCCCGACCCGCCGGGTGGGGAGTGATGTCTCCGGAGGATTCGCGACGGTGCGGCATCTGGTTCCCATGCAAAGCCTCGAGAACACCTACTCTGAGGGAGAAGTGCGAGAGTTTGTGGCCCGTGTCCTCAAGGGGCTGCCCGGGGAAAACGTCCGGTTCACCATCGAGCCCAAAGTGGATGGGGTTGCCATCAGCCTGCTTTACGAAAGCGGGAGATTGGTGCGCGCCGCCACCCGTGGTGATGGTCAAACCGGAGAGGAGGTCACACGCAATGTCCTGACCATCGCAGGGATTCCGGGACAGGTGGAAGGCTTTCCCGGGGGCATCATGGAAATTCGTGGGGAAATCTATCTACCCAAGCAGCAATTTGCCCGCCTCAACGAAGCACGTGATGAGGAAGGCCTGCCGGCCTTCGCCAACCCGCGCAATGCCGCCGCCGGCTCGCTCAAGCACCTGGACGCGCGGGTTGTGGCCGAGCGGGGGTTGCGCGGGATTTTTTATGGCTTCGGCGCACTGCCCGCAGACTTCGCACGCTCGGGGGATGAGTTCATCCGGCGATTGCAAAACTCCGGCTTTCCGGTTCCTGAACACTGCCAGCCCGCCTCCTCGATGGAAGAAATCCTGGCGGCCATTCGCGCGTGGGATTCTGGGCGTCATGGCCTGGAATATGAAACCGACGGAGCGGTGGTGAAAGTGGATTCGCTGTCCCAGCGCGCACGATTGGGTTCGACATCCAAGGCACCGCGCTGGGCGATGGCCTTCAAGTATCCGCCGGAGCGGGTCACGACCCGGCTGGTGGGCATCACCATTCAAGTGGGGCGCACCGGGGTTCTCACTCCCGTGGCCGAGCTGGAACCGGTCAGCGTGAGCGGGAGCCGGGTGGGTCGGGCCACGCTGCACAACGAGGAAGAAATCCACCGCAAAGACTTGCGGGTGGGCGACCACGTGGAGATTGAGAAAGCCGGGGAGGTCATTCCGGCGGTGGTGGGGGTTGTGACCGGGCGGCGTGACGGCTCTGAACGGCCCTTCGCGATGCCTGCCGCGTGTCCATCCTGTGGCGGGCCGGTGAGCCGCGAAGAGGGTCAGGTCGCCTATCGTTGTGCCAATCCCTCCTGCCCCGCGCAGCTCCTGCGACGCCTCGGACACTTCGCATCCCGTGGCGCGATGGATATTGAAGGCCTCGGCGAACGCATGGTCACACAACTGGTCGAGAGTGGACTCGTCCACAGCATCCCGGATCTATATCGCCTGCGCCCGGAGGGCCTCGTGGCTCTTGAGCGCATGGGAGAAAAAAGCACCACGAATCTCCTCGAGGCGATTGAATCCAGCAAGCGCCGCCCACTGTGGCGGCTTCTCTTTGGACTCGGTGTCCTGCACGTGGGTGCTGTCGCCGCACGCAACCTCGCAGCACATTTCCAAACCCTCGATCGCTTGGCTGCCGCCACCGAAGCGGAACTCACCACTCTGCCCGACGTGGGAGACATCATGGCTCACTCGATCCACCAATGGTTCCAGCACCCGCAAGTCCACGCGCTCCTCAATGAACTTCGCGCCCTGGGCCTCAACCTCGAAGAAACAGAAATTACACCCCCCCCAGGCGGCCCACTCGACGGGACCACTTGGGTGCTCACCGGCACGCTCTCCATCCCACGCGAGGAAGCGGCAGAACGCATCCGCCTTGCCGGAGGAAAAGTTTCCTCGAGCGTCAGCAAAAAAACCACCTACCTCCTTGTGGGTGCCGATGCCGGCAGCAAACTCGAGAAAGCCCAAGCCCTCGAAGTGGCCATCGTGGATGAAAGCAGTTTCCGCCGGATGATCGAGGAGATCAACTGAGCACGGAAGGCCACAAAAAACTCCGGCAGTCTGAGAATGGGTCTCAATTTCAGCTTGCCGGGAGGCCAATTTCGGAGCAATTTCCGGTTGATGGATGACGCGTCACACTTGACTGAATGTCCCTGTCCTCTTCCGCGTCCTTGTGGTCGGAAGCTGAGTGATTTGCCGTGTGGCGACTGTGGGGTGGTGGCGTCGGTTTGTTTGGATGGCGGGCCGACGGGTCAGCGGCTGATGGCTTTGGGGCTTCGTCCGGGTTGTCATTTGAAATTTTTGAAGAACGCGCCATTTGGTGATCCGATGATGATCGAGACATCGGTGGGAGTGATATGCCTGCGGCGGCGTGAGGCCGCCCTGATCGAGCTGGAGCCGGCTGCGTGAGTGCCGTTCGAGAAGGGGGGCTGATGTCTCCGGTGCGGGCGTCCCCCTCCCTTCCTGCGATGCTGCCTACCATCGCGCTGGTGGGAAATCCCAACACCGGAAAAACGACGCTTTTCAACCGGCTGACCGGGTCGCGTCAGCGGGTGGGGAATTATCCTGGTGTGACGGTGGCGCGCCGGAGCGGGCAGATGTGGCTGGAGAGCAGGAAGGCGGAGGCGCTGGATTTGCCGGGTGCGTATTCCCTTGCGGCAGGTTCGCCGGATGAGCGGATTGCCTGTGATGTGCTTACCGGGCGGGCCGGTGCGGCTCCGGAGTTGGTGGTGTGTACGGTGGACGCGAATCATTTGCAGCGGGGATTATTTTTGGCGTGTCAGGTTGCCGATTTTGGTGCGCCGATGGTGATCGTGGTCAATTTTATGGATGAGGCCGAGAGCAAGGGGGTCTCAATTGATTGTGAAACGCTTTCGATGAGATTGGGAGTTCCGGTCGTTCCCATTTCCGCGCGGTATGGCCACGGCCTCCTTGAACTCGATGCGACCCTCAAAAAATCGCTTACTGCGCCGCCGCGCATGGCCCTGCCTGCATGGGATCCGGAAGTCGGGCGGTCCACGGGGAGAATTGCCGGGCGGATACCGGAGGGACGCACATTTTCGGCCCCCGAGTTGCGCCGGATGCTCTTTGACAACGACTCCTCGCTTTTGGATTTGAGCGGGATCGCGCGCGGGGAGCGCGCCGCCGTTCTGGCTGCGGCGCGCTCGGAGCTGAGTGCGGCGCATCCCCTGGCTTATGAATCCACGGCGCATCACGCTTTTCTTCATTCCGCGCTGGAGGGCGTCGTCACGCGCGGGCGACCTCCCAAACCAGAACTCACCCGCGCGATGGACCGCATCCTGACCCACCGCATCCTCGGACTGGCCATCTTTATCGGCCTGATGTTTTTTGTTTTTCAGTCCATTTACACGCTGGCCACGCCTGCAATGAGCATGATCGAAGCGCTCGCCGGATGGCTAAGCGACCTCGCAGGGAGGCACCTCGACGGGCTGCCTCTGTTCCGCTCGTTGATTTGTGATGGCATCATTGCCGGAGTGGGAGGCGTGGTGGTGTTTTTACCTCAAATTTTTCTGCTCTTTTTTTTCATCTCCCTTCTGGAGGGGACTGGTTACATGGCGCGCGCGGCGTTTTTGATGGATCGGCTCTTTGGCTGGTGCGGGCTGAATGGAAAAAGTTTTGTGCCGCTGCTTTCGAGTTATGCCTGTGCTGTTCCGGGCCTGTATGCGACCCGGACCATCGAGGACCCGAAGGCGCGGTTGCTGACCATTCTCATTGCTCCGCTGATGAGCTGCTCGGCGCGTCTACCAGTGTATTTGCTGATGATTGGCGCATTTGTGGCGCCTGCTTATGGTGCGGGCGTGGCGGCGGGCACCCTGCTGGCCTTTCACCTTCTGGGCCTGGTGGTGGCACTCCCGGTCGCATGGGTCACCAACCGCTGGCTGCTGAAAATCCCCGCGCAGCCCTTTGTCCTGGAAATGCCACCCTACCGAACTCCCGGCTGGCGCGACACTCTGTGGAGGACATGGCTGGGCGGACGGGATTTTCTTCAGCGTGCAGGCGGCATCATCCTCGCGTTGAGCATTCTGATTTGGGCACTCCTTTCATTTCCGAGGGCATCATCAGGGGAGGCACCGCCAGACCCGACCGCGCAAGTCGAGAACAGCTACCTCGGACAGGCCGGGCGCGCCCTTCAGCCGATCTTTGCGCCGGCAGGCTTCGATTGGAAACTCACCCTCGGTGTCCTTGCCAGCTTCCCGGCACGCGAGGTGATTGTTTCGACCCTCGGGATTATCTACCGGCTCGAGGGCAATCCCGAAGACGACCCCGAGCCTCTCATTGAGGCATTGCGAAATGCGAAATGGACAGCCGGCCCGCGAACCGGACAGCCGGTCTTTACCATCGCCACCGCGTTTTCCCTCATGGTTTTCTTTGCGCTTTGCATGCAGTGCGCCTCCACGCTGGTCGTCATTTCCCGTGAAGCAGGCGTTCGCTATGCCGTCATCACTTTCGTTTATATGACCACCCTCGCATGGCTTTCCGCCGTGGTCACCTACCAGACGCTGAGCCGGGTTCTGCCATGAACATCCTCGATGCGTCCCTCGTGGCTTTTCTGGTTCTGGTGGCGGTGGCCCTGTTGGTGATACCGCGTTTGCGAAAGTCCTCGCGGGGATGCTGCGGATGTCCCTCCGCGCGCAAACCCGTGCACAAGTCCGCGCACAAGCCATCTCATCGCTGAGGGGGGGGGTGGAAAAGTTGGAGGCGGCCCTTGAGATTCCGTGGTGTGGCGTTATGCTCGGCGGGTTATGATGGATGAGAAATCGGTAAAGGACGCGCTGCGTTCGGTGAAGTATCCTGGATTTTCCCGGGACATTGTTTCGTTTGGTTTGGTCAAGGAGATCGCGGTTTCCGGTGAGGGGTTGACGGTGAAGATGACCTTGACCACCTCCGAGCCGAAGGTTGCGGCGACGATTCGTGAGGAGAGCCTAACGGCGCTGAAAAACGCGGGGTGTCAGGGACGGGTTGAGATTCTCATTGATGTGCAGGCACCCGCACAGGCAGCCGGTGTTCCGGGGCCGCAAGTCATCGAGGGCGTGCGCAAGATCATTGCCGTGGCAAGCGGCAAGGGCGGAGTCGGAAAATCCACCGTCGCCGCGAATCTGGCACTGGCCCTTGCTCAACGCGGTTTGCGGGTGGGACTTTGCGATTGCGACCTCTACGGCCCAAGCATCGCACTCATGTTTGGAACCGATGAACGCCCCACCGCAGGCGATGACAACTTGATCCTCCCCATCGAGAAACACGGACTCAAACTCATGTCCATGGGTTTCCTCCTCGAGGGCGATGCCCCTGCCGTACTGCGCGGCCCAATGGTGACCCGCTACACCCAGCAGTTTTTGCGCCAGGTCGCATGGAACCCGCTCGATGTCCTCATCCTCGACCTGCCGCCAGGAACCGGCGACATCCAGCTCACGATTGTCCAGACAGTCGCCCTGGCCGGAGCCGTGGTGGTGACCACCCCGCAGGAAGTCGCACTCATTGACGCGCGCAAGGCAGTTTCGATGTTCGGCAAAACCAACGTGCCCGTCCTGGGCATTGTCGAAAACATGAGCCATTTTGTGTGTCCCAGTGATGGTGTCCGCTACGATATTTTTGGCCGGGATGGTGGGCGCCGCGAGGCGCAGCGGCTGGGCACCTCGTTCCTTGGAGAGGTGCCGATTGAAATCCCCGTGCGCGAAGCGGGAGACGCGGGTTCTCCGGTGGTTATCTCTCATCCCGAGACCGCTTCCGCCGCCGCCTTTCGCTCGATCGCCGAAAACGTCTTCCGGCTGATTCAATAGCTGCCGCTCAGTCCCTCAGTCGCAGCGGTTAAAAAATTCGTAGGCGAGCACGCTGAGCATGTAGAGGGCGGCGGTTTCCGTGCGCAGGACAATCGGGCCAAGGGAAACGGGCTGTGCGCCGTGGCTCTTGATCAGCCCCAGCTCGGCGGGCGTGAAATCGCCCTCCGGCCCCACAAAAACCGTGATGGCTCGAATGTCCCCGATTTTTGTCAGCACACTTTTCAGCGGACGCGCATCCGGCTGGAGTGACCCGACGAGCCGGGGAGCTGACTGCGGGAGGCCAGCCAGGAAACTGGCCACCGGCATGGGCTCACCGACCTCAGGAAGAAAGTTCTGCCCACACTGCTTGCACGCTTCCAAAGCAACCTCCTGCCACTTTTCACGCTTGCGGGAAGCTTCTCCCGCTTCAAGACGGACAACTGAACGTTCGGATAGAAGCGGAGCGATACGAGCCACCCCCAACTCCACAGCCTTTTGAATGATCATCTCAATGGTTTTGCGCTTGGGGACTGCCTGCGCGAGGGTGATCTGCACCGGAAGGCGCGGAGAGTCCGTGCGCGACCCAAGGGTCAGTGCCGCGCGCCCTCCCTCAACACCGGCGATGCGCGCCATGCCCTCGCGCCCCTCACCATTAAAAACGGTCAGCTTGTCGCCAGGCACCAGCCGCAGGACATTGAGCGCGTGGTGGCTCTCGGACTCAGAAAGCACCGGCTGGGAATTGTTCCACTCCCGGGATGGTAAAAAAAATCTGCTCATAGCGGAGCTAGGAATTGTATCGCTCTCCGACAGCTTCGCAAGTTTGCGGTTTTTCATCGAAGTTCCCCCCCCGAATCCTGACGCTTCCAAAGCGGCCAAGGCCTGTGCCTGAGTCTGAGCCATGTTATGGGGAAGGCTTTTCCAGTAAGTGAGCCAATCCTCGAACCAGCACTTGAACAGCGGCGTCCTGACCTGCACCCATTGGTGGCAGTTCAGATTACTCGGTTCGTCATTGGGCGCGGGAAGCGGCTTGCCTTCCTCGTCATGGGTGCGGAGGGCTTCGGCGTTCGCCCGCTCAATGTCCGCAAATTGCTTGGCGGCGACACGGCGAAGGTGGGATTGCGCATCTTGGGAAATGGTCTCGAAATCCTTCTCTACGTCCCGCATGGCGGCGGCTTCGTCACTCGACGATGAGCCTTGCGAAAACAAAGCGGTTGGTCGAGTTCCCATCCCGCGCAGCTTCTCCTCGATCTCGTCGGCTACGGCTCGGATTTCGCTGCCCAAGGTGCCGTCTTTGCCTGCCCGGCCAGCTTGCGGAGGGCATCGAGGGCGCGGCTCACCCAGGCCTTGAGATTTGCCAGCATCCCCGCGAAGCCTGTTTCTGTGATGTTGTTCTGCTTCCGCAGTTGATCCATCTGCCGCAAAAGCTCGGCAACAAAGGCGACATCGTTGTAGGCGTCCGCGTCGGTCAACGCCTGCGCGGTCTCGGCCCATGTCAGTCCGTCACGTTCCAGTGCCGGGATGGACTCGCTAAAATAAAGCTGGGCGGACGCAATAAGCGTTGCTTCCATTTTGCGGCGTTTATTGAATCGAGCTTTGCGATAGCTGCCGGAATGGACTCAAACACCCGCAGATTGATTTTCTCAAAATACGCGTCAAAGCCCCCCTGCTTCCCGTTCGCTTCCCACCTGTCCCGCAGAGCCAAGGCGTGTTCAAGGTGGAACCAATTCAAAACATAAACGTTATTTTCCTTTTAATAAGGTCTGACCCTTTTACTCACACCGCCCAAGTCTGCGAAACCATTCAAGACGCCTTCGCGCCCGTGGCAACCGATGTTGAATCCAGCGAAAAATTTCAGCCACCCGGCACCGGCTGGTGGCTCCATCTCCTCGATGCCCTCTGCCACGAATACGGCTGGCCCCTTGACACCGCCCTAGATACGCCGCTCGCCCAAGCCCTCTGCCTCCTCGCTGCCATCGCCCAACGCAACGGCACCCCCCTCTCCGGCCCCTCCTTCATCGAACGTGATATACTTGCCCGACTCATCCATGGGTCGGGGGAACTCGATGACCTCCCCACGCAACGACCGACGGATGTCCGGCCACGCGGTGATGAAGTCGCGACAACACCTCACGAGGAGCCACAAGGCAAACGGGCACGATAGCAATAATAAAAGCTCTAGTACGAACATACCAACACCATGCCTGCGATCACATACGAAATCAAGACCGCCTCTGATTTGAAGGCATTTCGCGAAGCCGAGGCAGCCCTCAAAAGGCAGATCATCAGCACGGAATTGGCGGGGGAGAGCGCTAAAGATTTGCGGAATCAACTTGCAGCAGTTTCGGGTGCGATAAATAAGCAGTGGTTCGTAAAAAGAGCAGAATTGGGGTCAGACCTTATTATCAGGAAATTTGCTCCGTCTTTTATAGAGTAAAAACGAAACATACCGCCAAGATCCCATTTCCAG
>JAJTZA010000072.1 GCA_021463905.1 Terrimicrobiaceae bacterium
CGACAAGCACCTCGTAGGCCTTGCCGTCAACGGTCACTCGGAGTTTTTTCATGATTGTAGGCTATAAAATCAGGTTAATGGGTATCGTCCATCTGACAAAATTCGGTGAGAACCCCCATCGTGCTCTTAGGATGCAGGAAGGCAACCAGTTTTCCCGCCGCACCGGGAAATCCCTCCTCGTGGATGAGCCGAACTCCGGACTCCCGGGCCTGCGCCAACTGACCGGCCACGGAATCCACTCGAAAGGCAATGTGATGAACACCTTCGCCACGCGACTCCAAAAATTTTGCCACCGGACTCTCCGCACACGTCGGCTCGAGCAACTCGATATGAATGCCTCCCACCTCAAAAAATGCCGTCCGCACCTTTTGCGACTCCACCACCTCAATCCTCTCGCACCGCAACCCCAACACATTTTCATAATACGGCAGCGCCTCTTCAATCGAGCGCACCGCAATCCCCAAATGATCAATCTGACGAACAGGTGTTTTCATAATTTTCAGATATTAGTTTTTCTTATATTTGCAGAAATTGGCAAGACAAAAGATGCGTGGGCTTGCATATTTTTGTTGTGAGGGGTAAATGTGGCTGCATGGCTTCCATATTTGACTCGCCGGTGTATCAGATAGCGAACGCTCAGTATGATCGGGTGTGCGACTGGCTGGATGTGGCGCAGGATGTTCGGGAGCGGACGCGCAATCCGAAGCGTGCGCTGGTGTTGCGGATCCCGGTGAAGATGGATGATGGGCGGGTCGAGTCGTTCGAGGGTTATCGGGTGCAGCACCATCTGGCACTGGGGCCGACGAAGGGAGGCATTCGTTTTCATCCCGATGTCACGCTAGGAGAGACGGCTGCGCTGGCCATGTGGATGAGCTGGAAGTGTGCGCTGGCGGGGCTGCCCTACGGCGGAGCGAAGGGTGGCGTCGCCTGTGATCCGCACGCGATGTCCCGTGGCGAGATCGAGCGATTGACCCGGCGTTACACCACCGAGTTGATTCCCTTTATTGGCCCCAAGATGGACATTCCCGCGCCCGATGTGGGAACGGGTGAGCAGCACATGGCGTGGATTATGGACACGTACAGCATTGCCATGGGGCGCGGGGAGCCGGGCGTGGTCACGGGCAAGCCGGTTATTTTGGGCGGCACGGTTGGTCGCCGCGAGGCCACCGGTCGAGGCGTTGCGTTTTTGGTCAATCGCGCGATGGACCTTTTGAAGATCCGGGCGGAGGGGGCTACGGCGGCACTGCAAGGTTTTGGGAATGTGGGCTCGCAGGCGGCTCTCACACTGGCAGCTTCGGGGGTGAAAATCATTGCGGTGGAGGATCACACGGGAGGTGTTCATCGGGCTGCTGGTCTGGATGTTCGGGCGCTGCTCGATCATGCGACAGCCACGGGGGGTGTCGCGGGGTTCTCCGGCGGGGATGTGCTCGACTCCGGGGCGGTTTTCAGTCTGTCCTGCGACGTGCTCATTCCGGCGGCCCTCGAGGCCCAAATCACCGGGAAAAACGCTCCGGGTTTGCGCTGCAAGATTCTGGCTGAGGCGGCCAACGGCCCGACCACGGCCTGCGGCGACGAGGTGCTCCGCAATTCCGACATCTTCCTCATTCCGGACATTCTGTGCAACGTCGGCGGTGTGACGGTCTCCTACTTCGAATGGGTGCAAAACGAGCAAAACTTTTCGTGGTCGGAAATTGAAATCAACGACCGCCTCTACCGCATTCTCGAAAAAGCTTTCCAGGACGTCCTCAATTTCTCGAAAAAACATGGTCTTGGGATGCGCGACGCCGCGCTGGCCATCGGCATCTCAAAAGTTCTCGAAGCCAAGCGGCTGCGCGGGCTTTTCCCTTGAGGCGTGTGGCGGAGGGACTTCCGGGGGTTCCCGGCGGCGGCAGGGTGGAATGAGCGGAAGGAACGGAGAGAGCGGAGAGCGCGAACATGGAAGAAGCTGTTGATGAGTTCATGCGTTTCCTGGCGGTCGAGCGGGGGCTTTCGGTCAACTACCAGATTTCCACCCGGCACTCGATCGAGACCTTCCTGGGTTGGCTGGGTTCTTCGGCGCATGTCTCACGTCTCGAGGCCACGCAACCGTCCCATTTTACCGATTACCTCGCCTGGCGAAAACGGGCCGGACTGGCCGCCGCCTCGATCAAAATCGAAGCCATCGCACTACGGATTTTTTTTCGCTTCCTGCTCTCGCGGGGGATGATCTCCGTGAATCCCGCCGAGCACCTGCCCATACCGCGCATTGAGAAATTCCTGCCGGAAACCCTCAATGCCGACGCGGTCAGACGTCTGATCGAGTCGGTCACCGGCGATGAGCCATTGGAGTTGCGTGATCGTGCGCTCCTCGAGTTGCTCTACGCCTGCGGCCTGCGTGCCGCCGAGCTGTGCGGCCTGCGTCTGGAAAATCTGATCCTCGAGGAGGGGTTCGTGCGCGTTCATGGCAAGGGCGGGAAAACGCGCCTGATTCCCATCGGCGGTCCGGCCCGCGAGGCCCTCGACCGGTATCTGCAAAGCGGACGGCCCGCTCTGGTGGCGCGCCGCACCGGAGCGGAGGTCTTCCTCTCCGTGCGCGGACGCATGCTCACCACCCAGCGCGTCTGGCAGCTCGTCAAACTCCACGCCGTCCGCGCCGGACTGCCCGAAACCACCTACCCCCACCTCCTGCGACACAGCTTCGCCACACACCTCCTCGCCGGCGGCGCCGACCTGCGCGTCATCCAGGAATTGCTCGGCCATGCCGACATCTCCACCACCCAAATCTATACCCACGTGGACGCCTCCCGCCTCCGCGCCATCCACAAAAAGTTCCACCCCCGCGCATAGCTCCATCCCTCCAAATTATCACGGAAATTTCACATTGGGATTGACAGGCCCCAGGGGGGGAGTGTAAGCGTCCCCGATTCCGTAAAACTGATGCAGGCGCTTCTGGAACAACCCGTTCTTGTTTTGAACCGGCTCTGGCAGGCGGTCAACACCTGCTCAGCCCGCCGGGCTTTTGCGCTGCTGTATCAAGGGCATGCGCATGTCGTATTTAACGATGGTGCCGATAATTTTTTGACCCATGATTTTGCGAGCTGGCGGGATTTTTCGCGTTTGCATCCCGAGCCGGACATGGTGAAGACGATTTCGCTGTCGGTGAGGATTCCGAAGGTGATTGTGCTGCTGCTCTTTGACCGTCTTCCAAAGAAGGAAGTGAAGTTCACCCGTCACAATGTTTTCGAGCGTGACAGAAACACCTGTCAATACTGCGGAGAGACATTGGAGCGGACGGAGTTGAACCTTGACCACGTCCTGCCCCGCGAGCGCGGCGGAAAGACCACCTGGGAAAACATCGTGTGCTCGTGCATCCCGTGCAACACCCGCAAGGGGAACCGTCTGCCGCACGAGGCGGGCATGCGCCTCATTCGTAATCCCAAGAGACCCCGCTGGAGGCCGTTCGTGAGTTTCTCCGTATCGAATTACCCGCACGAAAGCTGGAAGCACTTCCTCGATATTGCCTATTGGAATGTGGAGTTGGGGGAGGAGGTTTCCCGCTGACGCCATTCCGGAGAGCATCGGATATTTCCTGCGTTGCTCTGAGACGGGATTCATTGAATACTGCCACAAATGGGCATGTCCTGTGGATTTTTTATCAGCTTTGAGGGATCGGAAGGCTGTGGCAAGAGCACGCAGATTGCACTGCTGGCGGACTGGTTGCGCGGGTCGGGACTGGAGCCGCTGCTGGTGCGCGAACCAGGAGGAACTCCCATTGGGGAGGCGGTGCGCCATCTTTTGCAGCATGCTCCCGAGGGGGAGGCGATGGTTCCCGAGACGGAGCTGCTGCTTTTTGCGGCCAGTCGTGCGCAATTGGTGCGCCAGGTCATCCTGCCCGCGCTGGCCGACCACCGGCTGGTGATTTGCGACCGGTTTTTGGATTCGACGACCGTGTATCAGGGGGTGGCGCGCAGGATTCCCTCGGATGCCGTTGCGCAGATCAATGGATTTGCGGTTGGGGAGCGGATGCCTGACGTCACATTTCTCCTCGATATGGATGCGGACTGTGCCATGAAGCGGGTTCGGGATGGGCGCCGAAAAACCGCCCATGACCGGATGGAAGAGCAACCGCCAGAGTTTTATCGCGCTGTGCGCGACGGCTACCTCGAGCTGGCGCGCCAATTTCCCCAGCGCCTCCATGTCCTTGACGCCACGCTCCCGGTGAACACACTGGCGGAGGCGATCCGTCATCACCTCAAATCCACCGGCCATGCCCTGTTCCAAGGAATCCGCGCTTAAATTGCTCCGTCAGGCCCGAGAGGAGGGTCGTCTGGCGCACGCCCACCTGATCACGGGAGCTTCCGGTTCAGGAAAATTGTGGCTGACGCATCATCTGGCGGCGGAACATCTGGGTTGCGAGCCGAAGGCACTCCTGGCGCACCCCGACGCGCATAGTGTTCAGCCGGAGTCCAAATCGCGTCGTATTGTCATCGAACAAATCCGCACCCTGGAAAAGGTCATCCACCACAAGCCGTTGCTCTCCTCCCACAAAGTGGCGATGATTCAGGACGCTGACCGTCTGCAGCCGCAGGCCGCCAACGCATTTTTGAAAACTCTCGAAGAGCCGCCGGAGGGCACGCTTATCATTCTGACGAGCAGCATCCCCGAAGCACTCCTCGAAACCATCCTCTCACGCTGCGTGGAAACCTCCTTGCTGGGCGGGGAAACCCCCATCGGCCCGCAGGAAGAAACGATCATCGAAGCCCTGGGCGAGTGCCTGCTCGAGGACGCATCCTCCACAATCGGCCCGGCCTTCCGGCTGACGCGAACCCTTCAGAACCTCCTCACCGAAGAACGACAGCGCATCGCCAGGGAGCACGAAACAATTTTCAAACAGGAAGCCGCCCGCTATAAAAAAATGTCGGATCAGGCCGACTGGCTGGCCGAGCGGGAGAACCAGATGAAAGCCCTCATTGAGTCCTCGGGCCTTCGTGAGCGCGAGCGTCTGCTGACCTCGATCATGCAGGCCCTGGGGGGCGCTCTGCGGGTTGCCCACGGTGGCGAGCCGCCATCAAGCCCCTCCCATGTCACCCGGGATGTCTGCGCGCACCTTGCTCAGCGCTTTTCAATTCCCCAGCTTTTGGGTATGATTGACGCATGGGATTTGATGAGAAGGCGGTTGGCCATGAATATCAACGAGGCACTGGCTCTGGAGGCGGGCATGCTTGAAATCGCGCAGAAAGGAACCCTCTGAACATGTCCTCGCGCGACCGATTGGTGATCAAGTTTGGTACGGGCGTCCTCTCCAAGCCGGGGGGCAGTGCCCTGGCTCCGGTGCGGTTTCGTGAAATTTGCGCAGAGGTCGCCGCGCTCGTTCATAAGGGGATTTCGTGCGTGATCGTCAGCAGTGCGGCGATAGCGGCGGGGGTCTCTGTTCTCGGGAGGAAGTCGCGGCCGGAAGCACTTGCGGACAAGCAGGCCTGTGCGGCCACTGGTCAGCCGGAGCTGATGCGGCTTTACGCGAATTCCTTTCGCCCGCACCGGCTCAAAGTCGCCCAGTTATTGCTGACCCACAGCGACATTGACAGTCGGGTTCGGCGTGCCAATGCGGGCAACACCCTTGAGCGGTTGCTGGCTGCTGGTGACATTGTTCCGATCATCAACGAAAATGATTCCGTGGCTGTGGAGGAGGTTCGTTTTGGCGATAACGACCGTCTTTCCGCCGAGGTGGCCCTGTTGGTTCGGGCTTCGCGGTTGTTGCTTTGTACGAGTTCCGACGGATTGACGGATGCCGGGGGGCATCGTGTTCCCGTGGTGCGCGACCTGCAAAAAGCCCACGCTCTGGTGCGTCCGGAGAAGGGCGCGTTTTCGGTGGGCGGCATGAAAACCAAACTCGAAGCGGTCGGCGTGGTGCTCGATCATGGCATCCCCGCAACGATCCTTGATGGGCGTCAGCCATCCCTGCTGGCAATCGCGGCGCATGGGGGCGATGCAGGCACGCGGTTCCTGGTGGAGAAAAAGCCCGTTCGCCGATGATCCGCGCACTCATTTACGGACTCCCCGCGCTGCTTCTCGCCCTCATCATCGCATCATTTGTCAATGTTTCCCTGCTCCGACAAAGCCGGAACAACGAGTTCTCGGTGGGAATGCTCGGCGAACCTGCCACCTTGAACCCCATCAAGGCATCCGATTCCGCCTCCTCCCAGGTCGCCGGCTCGATCTTCAACGGACTCCTGCGCTACGACGAAAACCTCGAGATCACCACGGACCTTGCCGAATCGTTCACGCTCTCTCAAACCACCACGGTTTTTTTCTCAAGCGAGAACGATGCGCTCACCGGTCTCCTGCGGCTGGAAGCCGCCCGTCCGCAGTGGGAGAGCCTGAGGATCCAATCCGTTCGCATGGAAGGCCCGGCGTTGCTCATTCGACTTGGCGAACCCGGAATGGCCGCCTCTGAAAAAATATTTGCGAATCTGGCGCAGACGGTTCCGGTTCAGGTGGTTCGTGTGGAGACGCCGGAGCCTGCGGGTCGGGCTTTGGCGAAGCTTCGTGCGGCGGAGGGTGGGGGAGCGGTTATCCGGGTGTGGGAGGAGGGCTCCACCGCGTTTGAGGTCAGCGTGCTGGGGACTCCCGAGAAGGCATTGGCCCGGGTGTCCTTCTATTTGAAAGAGGATGCTGGGGTGAAGGTTCGGCTGGTGGAAACCCAGGGATTCCTGGCTGAGCCGGAGGTGGTTTTTCAGCTTCGGCGGGGGGTTCTTTGGCATGATGGAGAGGCTTTCACCTCGCACGACGTCGAGTTTACCTTCCGTGCGCTGATGAGCGAAGAGGTGGCCTCGCCGCGCAAGGCCGACTTCGACACCATCCTGCGCGTCGAGACCCCCTCGGAAAAGACTTTCCGCGTCATCTACCGCAAACCCTACTCGCCCGCGCTGGCCAGTTGGATGATCCCCATCCTCCCGGCCCACATTCTGGAGGGCAAACCCCAGGAATGGTGGGTTGCGCATTTTGACCGCAAGCCGGTGGGTACCGGGCCATTCCGCTTCAAGGAATGGAAGACCAATGAGTTCATCCGCCTCGACCGCAATCCGGGGTTTTTTCGTGCGCCGGCTCCGTGGCTGGATGGGGTCGTCTATCGGATGCTCAGCGACCAGTTGGCCCTGCGGCTGGCTTTCGAGACTCGCCAGGTGGATTTTTGGAGTGTGGATCCCTGGGCGGTGGCCGCCTTCGAGAACGACCCTCGCTTTCAACTTTTTGCGATGCCCGGCAACTCGTATTCCTATATCGGGTGGAACCTGCGGCGCGCGCCCTTTGATGATGAACGCGTCCGCGTGGCGCTGGCTCACGCGATCAATGTTCCGGAAATGGTCCGCTTCATTCTTTACGGTCATGGCACTCCCAGTACGGGAATCTACACACCGCAAATGTGGTTCTTTAACCCCCACATCCAACCCCTGGCCTACGATAAGACACTGGCTCGCAGGCTCCTGGCCGAAGCAGGCTGGAGCCCGGGGCCGGATGGCATCCTCCAAAAAGCCGGCAAACGGTTTTCCTTCACCCTTCTAACGAATAACGCCAATGAAATTCGGCGCGACATTGCCACCCTTGTGCAGGATAACCTGCGGGACATCGGCATCGAAGTGAAAATCGAAACCTACGAGTGGACGGTTTTTTTGCGCAATTTTATCAACAAGGGAGACTTTGATGCGACCGTGCTCGGCTGGGCACTGGGCCCGGATTATGATCAATTCCAAATTTGGCATTCGTCCCAGGTCAATCCCGAGCAGCTCAACGTCATCCGCTACAACAACCCTGAGGCCGACCGCCTCATCGAGGAGCTGCGGCAGGAATACAACCGCGAGAAAATCATCAGGCTGGCCGGACGTCTCCAGGAAATCATCTACCGCGAGCAGCCGTACCTTTTCCTCTACGTGCCTGAAAGCGTGTCCGTCGTCTGGAGGGATGCCTTTCGCATTCGGCGTCCGCAGGGGGGTGTCTGGATTGACACGCCGATAGAAATGACGAAGGCTGGCTGGAGCTACTTTGCGGATTGGTTCTATCGCCCGGAGTACGCCGGCCATCTCCCGACCGTTGGATCACCGGCCACCAGCCAATGAACTGCACCACACCGGAGGGTCTCTGTTTTCCATGCTGAATTTTATTTTTCGTCGTTTGCTCGTGGGGTCGGTCCTCCTGGTGTTGATCAGCATCGTCTCGTTTTTCACAATCACGCTGGCGCCCGGCGCCCCCTATCCGTGGGGCGAATTGAACCCGAAGATTTCTCCGCAGGTGAAGGAAATGTATCGCAAGAAATTCCACCTGGACCGTCCGCTTTGGGAGCAGTACACGCTGAATATGAAGGGGCTGTTCACGGGAGAGCTGCGCAGCCTCAAGGACGAGCGCCCCGTGCTCGAGCGCATCTTCGAGCGCCTGCCTGCGACCGTCCTCCTCAATGTGTATTCCATCGCCCTTGCGCTGGTTTTTGGTCTCCTGTGGGGAGTCTGGTCCGCGCGGCGAGCCGGAACCACCGCCGACATGCTCTCCTCGGTGGGCGCGTTTGCGCTCATTGCCCTGCCCGGCTTCTGGATTGCCTACCTTGCCCTGATCGGGTTGGTGAATTTTTTTGGTATTCCGGTTTTGGGGACGCAGTCCTACGGGATCGAATTTCCAAATGGGCTGACGCAGTTGCTCGACCGCCTCTGGCATATTGTCCTGCCCGGAACCATTCTTGCCCTGGGGGGCATCGCCGTCCAGTCCCGCTACATCCGCGCCACCGTGCTGGAAGCACTGCAGGAGGATTACATCCGCACAGCCCGCGCCAAGGGATTGCCAGAAGAGGAAGTTTTTTACAGACACGCGCTGCGCAATGCGATCCGCCCTCTCATCACGGGCATTGGCGCCCTGCTGCCGGCGCTCATTGGCGGATCCCTGATTATCGAGACCATTTTCGCCTATCCGGGCATGGGCCGTCTGGGATATGAGGCGGCCATCGAGCGCGATTACCCGACACTGGTCGCGCTGAATTTTATTGTTGCGGCTCTCATCCTGCTCGGGAACCTGCTTTCCGATGTTCTTTATGCGGTGGTGGACCCCCGCGTGCGTCTCGAATGAACGGAGAAAAAACATCCTCTCCCGCCCGCCGGGTGTGGCGTCGGTTCCTGCGCAACCCGGTCGCGCTCGTCGCCCTGGTCGTGATTGCGTTCTATGTTCTCATGGCCGTCAGCACCGGCCTGGGCACCCTGCTGGGTGTTCATTTTCCGATGGATCCCAACGCAACGAATCTCAGCGACAAGCTCCAGCCGCCCTCGCTGAACCACTGGCTGGGAACCGACAATCTGGGCCGCGATGTGCTTTCACGCTTGTTGAATGGCTCATACATTTCGCTGTCGGTCGGGTTTGTGGCCATGACCGTCTCGCTTTTGATCGGGGTGATGGTGGGGGCGGTGAGCGGCTATTTCGGTGGCTGGCTCGACAACATCCTCATGCGGCTGGTGGATGCCATCCTCTGCTTCCCCTCATTTTTCCTGATCCTGACCGCCGTGGCCCTCCTCGGACCGGATATCCGGATCATCATCCTGGTCATTGGATTCGTCGGCTGGACCGGCACCGCCCGGCTCGTCCGCGCCGAGTTCCTCACTCTGCGCGAAACCGAATACGTGCGGGCCGCCCGCGCCCTGGGACAACGCGCCTTTCCCATCATTTTCCGACACATCCTCCCCAATGCTTTTGCGCCGATTTTTGTCACCGCCGTCGTCGGCATCCCCGATGCAATCCTCATCGAGGCCGGATTGAGCTTTATCAGCCTCGGAGTACAGCCCCCTCAGGCCACATGGGGGAATATCATCAATGACGGACGCACGTACCTGCTCGACGCCTGGTGGCTGATCGTCTTTCCCGGTGTCGCCATCTTCACCGCCGCACTGGCTTTTTACCTTGCCGGAGACGCGCTTCGCGCCGCCGCAACAACCCGCCAGGAACGAAAATAACTCCTATGAAAACCCTTCTGGAAGTCCGCAATTTGAGCATCCGGTTTCGCACCCAGGATGGATATGTGGAGGCGGTCAAAAATGTTTCATTTTCGATGATGCCGGGCGGTTCGCTGGCCATAGTTGGGGAGAGTGGCAGTGGGAAGAGCGTCACGGCACTTTCTCTGACCCGGCTGCTGCCCTCTGCGGTTGCCGAGTATACGAGCGGCGATGTTTTGTTTGAGGGGCGGAGTGTTCTGTCCCTGTCGCCACCGGAGCTGCGCAAGGTGCGTGGAGGCGGCATTGCCTACGTTTTTCAGGAACCCTCCACCTCGCTGAATCCGGTGTATTCGATTCGCAGTCAAATTGGGGAGGCAATTCGCCTGCACCGGCCGGAAGTCAAGGATGTGGATGCAGAGGTCATCCGCTGGCTGGATGCGGTGGGCATTGTGGATGCGGCCAAGCGTCTGCACGACTATCCGCACCAGCTCAGTGGCGGCATGCAGCAGCGCGCGATGATGGCCATGGCTCTGAGCTGCCGCCCCAAACTCCTCGTGGCGGATGAGCCCACCACGGCTTTGGACGTGACCATTCAGGCGCAGATTCTTGATGAGCTGCGCCGTCTGCGTGCCGAGTTTCAGATGGGCCTCATTCTCATCACCCACAATTTTGCCATCATTCGCGGTCTGTGTGAGCGTGTGGCGGTGATGTTCCGAGGAGAGGTTGTCGAATATGGGGATACTGAGAGCATCCTGCGTTCGCCACAGCACCCCTACACCCGGGCACTCCTCGCCTGCATCCCGCGTCTCGGCGCAAGGAAGACCCGCCTTCCCACCATCTCGGATGCGATGAACCCGTAATACAGCCTGCTCCCGCCAGTTGTCGCGCCTGCCCGCCTCCGCAAAATCTTTCGCTTCCTCCCATCCTTCCCGATAAACTGTCTGCCATGACCACAGACCGGCATCAGGATCCAGGATTTGTTCGGAGGATGTTTGAGGGGATCGCCGGACGCTACGACCTGGCCAACCACGTGCTGAGCTTTGGGATTGATGGCTTATGGCGGCGGCGGGCAGCCGCGATTGTGGGCGGAGCGGGGGCCCGGCGAGTTCTGGATGTGGCGACGGGCAGCGGAGATTTGGCATTGGCCATTGTGCGGGCCTGCCCCCATGCCTATGTGATGGGAGTGGATTTTTGCGAGCCCATGCTGGAGGTGGCCCGGGCCAAGGGGGTTCCGAACCTGGCATTGGCCGACGCCCTGTCCCTGCCTTTTGCCGATGGCTCGTTTGAAGCGGTCACCGTCGCATTTGGGCTGCGGAACATGGCTTCCTGGGAGGCCGGGCTGAAAGAAATGCGGCGGGTGCTTGCTCCTGGCGGGCTCTTGCTGGTCATGGATTTCTCCCTGCCTGCGTTTGGGCCGCTGCGCATGGCCTACCGGCTGTATTTGCACCGCGTTCTTCCCCGGCTGGCGGGCGCACTGACCGGAAAGCCGGAAGCCTATGCCTACCTGGGCGAGTCCATCGAGGGCTTCCCGCGCGGCGAGGCCATGCTCGAGATGGTTGCCCGTTGCGGGTTTCGGGACTCATCGCTCAGCCCGCTGGCCATGGGAGTGGCCGCCATCACCACCGCCCGACGGGACGGATAAGAGCAGGATGCGATCCCTCTTAAGAAGCCGACTCCTGAACGGCTGCGGCCTGTGCCTTCTTGGGAACGGGAATCACCACGACGGGGCGCGTCGTCTTTTTCAGAACTCCGGTGACAACGCTTCCTGAGAACAGGTGGTAGAGGGCGCCACGTCCGTGCGAACCCAGGAGGATATAGTCCGCCTGTTCTCTTTCCGCACAATCGAGAATTTCCGGAACAGGCAGGCCGATGGTGGCATGGGCTTCCACTGCAAGGCCCTGTTCCCTGAGTGGTTGGGCCAGTGCTTCAACCCGCTGTTGGAGGCTTTCCTGGCTGGGGGTGTTTTCCACAATCGGGGCGATCAATACGTCCATCGAGGCACCCACCGGGATGTTGGTCGGGATCGGCTCAATCACGTGGAGCAGAATGATCCGCGACCCCGGCTCCTGGGCCAGACGCGTCGCCTGACTGAGCAACAAATTCGTTCCGTGGCTGAAATCAAGAGGAACAAGCAGCGTTGGCATGAAAAAAACCTGACACAGTTATCGAAGAAATCGAGTCATTTTTTGACGCTTGCAAATGGGTTTGCCTGTCATCCATTGTGCGGCTCATGAATGGACTCACCATCGGACGCGCCACACCGCGCGATTTTCTTTCCATCGCCGCCCTGGATCGCGAGGCATGGCTGGACACTCCGGAGGGAGGATTCATTCCCGATGGCGAGCATGTCTGGAGGGTGTGGTGTGAGCACGCGCTGACTTTTGTGTGCAGGGATTCCGCCGGGGTGGTGTTGGGTGTGGTGGTGGCCTTTCCCTGCACAAACCAATCCTTTTGTCTCCACAAAGCGATGGTTGCGCGTTCGCATCAGGGGCAGGGGATTGCTGCAAGGCTTTTTGAGGTCTTGTTGGCCGAATTGGATTCCCGCCGGGCAGACTGTTTCCTCACCGTCTCACCGGATAATGCCAGAGCACTCGGCCTCTATCGCCGATACGGCTTCACCGAGGAGACATTCGTCCCCGGATATTATCGTCCGAAAGAAGACCGCCTGGTGCTCACACGCCGCATCACGACGGTTCCCCTGCCGCGATGAAAATTGAAGCCATCAATATCCACCATGTCCGGATGCCACTGCGGGAGCCGTGGCGGACGGCCTATGGCAGTGATGATGCGATTGAGGCGGTGCTGGTGCAGCTTCATTCCGATGGCATTTTTGGATGGGGGGAGAGTTCTCCGTTGGCCATGCCCTGCTACAGTTCCGAGTACACGGCGGGTGCTTTTGGCGTGATTAAAAACTGCCTGGCTCCCCGTTTGATCGGGAAAGACATCCATTCCGGACAGGAGCTTCAAGCGGCTTTGAGTGTTTTCAAAGGGAACTTCTTTGCCAAGGCCGCGCTGGACAATGCCTGGTGGGATCTGCATGCACGGGCATTGGGCCAACCGCTCCACAAAGTCCTGGGCGGCACCAGAAGCACGGTGGAGGCAGGGGCGGATTTTGGCATCCGCGACTCACTGGACGAGCTGGTCGAGCTGGTCGGAGCGGCGGTCTCGACGGGTGCGCCCCGCATCAAACTGAAGTTCGCTCCGGATTGGGGCCTTCCGGTTTTGGAAAAAATCCGCAGTCATTTTCCGAAGGCAGTCCTCCACATTGATTGCAATGCCGCCTACGCGATGGAGGATGCTCCATTGTTCAAGGAATTGCACCGATTCCGCTTGGCCATGATCGAGCAACCCCTGGCTTTCGATGACCTGCTCGATCATGCCAGTCTGCAGCGCGAAATCGAAACGCCCCTCTGTCTCGATGAGTCCATCAATTCTGTGAGACGCGCCCGACAGGCCGTCGCGCTGGGAGCCTGCCGCTGGATCAACATCAAACCAGGCCGCGTCGGTGGCCTCACCGTGGCCAAGGAAATCCACGACCTCTGCGCTACGGCCGGAACGCCCTGCTGGGTGGGAGGGATGCTGGAAAGCTCGCTGGGTGCCATGCAGTGCGCCGCCCTCGCCACATTGCCCAATTTTTCCTACCCGGCGGATGTCTTTCCGTCTTCGCGATTTTACGCCGAAGACCTCTCGACCCCTGCCATCGCAAACTCCTCCCCCTGGAAATTCACCCTCCCGTCAGAGCCGGGAACCGGAGCCACGCCACAACCTGACCGCCTGAAAAAACTCACCATCGCACAAGCGGGTGTGATGAAAAACGGGTAAGGTGGGAGAGGTTTGCACCCGCTCGCAGGGCTTTCCTCAAGCACCCCAATGTGACAAGCCACATCCCCAACAGGGATGTTTCTGATAGCCCCGGGTTGCGGAGCCAAAAATCCACGTATCGCGACCTTTCAGACCGCCGCCATGTGGGACGATCCATGTCCCAGCCCGTTGGGCTGGGCTATTGGATGACCGTGCCTTCAGCACTTTTCCGGGTGGGTGCTTCGTATTGTTTCGCTGCGGCAAACACTTTGGAACCGGCCATTCCTGACTCACCCACTTTTGATCGCACCCGTTGCATCCTGCGAGCTGGCCAGGAAGTCGTTGAGAGTTTTCCAGCTCAGGAGTGCCTCCTCGCGTGAGCGTACCTCGACCAGCAGGGGGATGGGACGATCCACCACATCGGCCAGAGCGGAGAGAAACCCGGCATAGTTGATTTTGGGGCCGTGGATACTGCTGATGGGACGGTGGTTTTTGCTGGAGCCGCTGGGCAATGTCACGACTTGATGGACGTGAAGCAGTTGCAGGTAGGGATGGATGCGTTCCAGCCAATCCGCCAGGCCATGCTGCTTGGAGACGAGCGGATCGGTGAAGGCGTGACCGGTATCAAAAATAATGCCCACTCGGGACGCGTTTGTCGCGGAGACCCCTTCGGACTCGAGGGTCGTGCGCAGGTGGCGCACCAAAGCGATGAGATGGCCGGGTTGTGAGCTGAGTTTTTCCTGGTCGGGCTGGAGGGGGTTGGCCTTGTTGTAGTGGTTTTCCAGACTCAGGCTTGCGCCCATGCGGACAGCCCGGCGGGCCAGTCCGGTGTAGGCGTCCAGGCAACGCGCACTCCAGTCGGTTTCGACGAGGGAACCCTCCGGGGTATAAAGAAGGTCTGCTGTGACCTGGGGGAGATGTACAGTCAAATCATCAAGGCGCATGGCTTCGGCCCATGCCAACCACAGTTCGAAGTCGGCCAGATCGGGACCTTCCTGCGGATGTGGGAAATTGGGCAGGTGCAATGAGAGCAGCCCTTCGGGGACAGTCTCGCGGTAGCGGGATGCCAGGGTAAGCTCCTCGTGGGTTGGCTCGCCATGGATTTGCGAGTGGTAGAACTGAGCCGCAGGCACCTGATGGGTGATGGCCGTTTCGAGAACTTCCAGCGGGGTGCCGAGGAAGGCCAGTCCGGGCTGCAAGTTCCGCAGACGTTCCGGTCGGGGACTCAGGTATTTTTGCGACACCTCCCTGTGATGGACCCGCGCCCCCCCCTCGGTACTCCAGTCCACCACGAAAAATCCCGGACGGCTGCCGCGTGCTTTGATGGCATCCAGACCGGCGCATATCCGCACCCGCAGCGAACCGGTTTCCCGCTCCCTATGTTCGTGACGATGCCCGCAAATCCAATCCACTCGCGGCCCGATGGTCAATCGCTGAAGCCATTCCTCACCTGCCATTTCCGGTGGGAAATGGGCGAAGACCAGGTTGGGACACTCTGTTTTGAGCAAGGGGAGAAGTGCTTTTACGGCTTCGCTCAGTTGGCGTCCGGTGGTGGCGGCGAGGAGAAAAACCGCTTCTGCGGGCTGGGCCAGCATCTCGGTCTGCAAGAGCTTCCCGGCGGGACTGCCCACCCCGTCAAAGCGCTGGTATTCGTAATTGCCCGGAATGTAGGCCATCGGAACATTGTGGATGGACAGACTGTCCAACACGGCCTCCACCTCATCAGCCCGTGAATGATGCGGAATATCGCCACCGAGGATGATCAAGTCCGGTGCCACCGCTTGAACCTCCCTTCCGACCCATGCCAGAACCCGCCGGGTGACCTCCGGTAAAGGAACTACTGCGTGGACGTCGCTCAAAAACACAAAACGGGCGACCCCATCCGGACGAAAGCTCCTTCCATAGCCCTGTGTCATGGTGGCGGGATCGGTGGGAATAAATCGCTTTCCGCTCATGCGGCGTCGCACTCCCAAGCGCTGTTGGAGAGTATGCGGGTCATGAAACTCGAGCGCATCATCAAAGGCTCGCATCCCATGATCGTAAGTTCTGAGTCGGATCCCCCCTGGCACGATTTCCAGGACGCGGGAGTGACGGTACCCGTCCCTCATTGTCCTTCGGGACGCGGTGCCGACATGCGCATGGATGACACCCAAGCGTTGGGTCAGTGCATCGCGGTAGTGTTGACCGAGGTGGGTATGACCGGAAAACCAAAAGAGGATATTCGGGTGTTCCCACAAAACCTGCGCCAGTTGTCCCGCGTCATTGTTTTGATTGACCACGGCATTTCCCACCCGGGCGTGCAGCTCCGGCATGATCATCAGCCCGCCGCCAAGGACGGGCGCATGACACAACACCAGTACGGGGCGATCGGCGCGCTCGGTCAGGGCTTCACGGCACCACGTCAGTTGTTCCTCACCAATTACGATCTCGTTGTTGTTGACCGTATTATCCCGCCAGCGGGTGTTGCTTAGCCCCAGGACACTCAGATCTTCCAAATCCAGCGCGAACTGCGGCGAGTCCCTCCCCAAAGCAGCGAGCATTCCCGCCACGGCGGCCTGATCATCCGGATATTCCGGGCTTTGCAGGTCATGGTTGCCAATAATGGAAACCCACGGAGCGGAAAACTGGGAAAACAGGTCGGCCACCGCCTGAGTGCCTTGGAGCGTGCCCGTCCATGCGCCTCCGGTCAGGTCGCCCAGACAGAGGATTTGCTCTGCTCCCAGAGCATTGAGATCCGGAATGACTTCGCATTCCCAAAGGAGCTGTTCTTTCGGACTGACATGCGCATCTCCCAGGACGATGTAACGGTGGTTGGTCATAATTTTACGGAGAAAGGAGACGCGCCAGGAGGCGGCGACGATTTAAGGCTGACGAAGAATGCCTGCCAGAGAAGGCTCTACAATCGGTAAAGCTTCGGCAACCAGTCTGGCCATTTCCCGTGCCCCAGTCTCGGTAAAATGCGTGCGATCTCCGGATTTTCCGCCCTTGGACTCGCCATCCTTGGCTGTGGGATCCGTCTGGTATTTGGGCAGGTTGCGATTGGCGGTGAAGCTCTCGCTTCCTGTTTCGCCCAGTTTCTCCAAGAGGGTGCGGCTTAAGGCGTGCAAATCCACCACGGGAACCTTCATCTCTTCAGCGACAATTTTCATGCTCTCCGCGTAGGGTGCCAGATTATCCTTGAGAGTGCCGTCCTCACGAAATGTTCGACGACAAACCGGAGTGACAAGGATAGGTTGAATGTCGGCCTCGCGCGCTTCCCGAATGTAGCGGCGCAGGTTGTCGCGATAATCCGTCGCAGCGTCAGTCGCCTCAGGACGTTCTTTGGGATGGGAGTCGTTGTGGCCAAATTGAATGAGGACGCAGAGGGGATGCGCGTCAAGAACCTTTTGCCAATTTTCTTTGGGAAACGTGCTTGTGCTGCGCCCACTCTGGGCTACGTTGAGCACTTTGGTGCCCGGCGCGAGAAACTCTGGTAGGAGCTGTCCCCATCCGCGCAGGATGGTTTTATCCGGCTGGTAGCTCTCCACGGTCGAATCCCCAACAAGGGCGATGGTTGCCGACTCTGCTCCCCAACCTCCCAAACAGAAAGCCAAGAAAACGAGCAGAGCGAAACAAAATATGCGCATGGCAATGATTCGATTGAGTTTTATCGAGAAGTTTTCATATCCCACATTCGGATGGCATTCATGCGGCAGTGGAAATGGCGCAAATGGCCACGTTGCTGGTTTGGATCTCCAGTTTATCAACGATCACTGGGCCGAAATACTGGTGCAGCGGTAGTCGCCCAAAGCTCTGAGTTTGATCCCATTGGATGGCAGGCTTATCTTTTTCTTCGTCGAAGGGCCGCCCAAGAGCCAGCCAGTCCAACGATCAAGAGAGCCCAGCTCCCAGGCTCGGGGATTTGGGAAACACGGAGCGCTTCCAACTGGCTGGACGAAAGAGCTCCGCTGCCGTCGGTCAGCCCAACCCACATGCCAACGTTGTCGAGGTAGCCTTGCCAAGGATAATTGCTAGCTCCACTGGCAAAATTCCCGATAGTGGTAGTCGCCGTCCCAATTTTATAGTTGCCATAGTCGTAGCCGCTGTAAGTGTTAACCAGGGTGGCACTGGTGGTGCTGTTGCCTGCGTAAAATGAAACTGTGGCATTACCACCGAGGCTGTTATCAAAAACGACGGCGAAAAACACCCACTCTTGAGTCGTCCCGTAGAGGCTCGACGCACTGCTTTTGGCGTCATTGCGGCCATTTTCTCCCACCAAATACATGCTCAATTGATCACCGTTGGAACCAGTAGAACGATATTGAAATCCATTGGTGGCACCATTTGATTGGCCTACCAATTGCGTGCTATTTTTCATGGCGGAACTCGCATTAAACCAACCGGCAATGGTGAAGGACTGAGCGGTTGTAGCACTCAAAGCCGTCGCCATATTTGTCCCTTCCGCCCCGCCACCGGTAGATCCTGATCCCATCCCTGTGGCAGAAGTTAAATCCAAAGCCCGATCCCCGGCCGCTCCGGAAACCCCGGAGCCCGCGCTCCCCAGCATGTCTGTCGAATTCTTGGTGCCATTATACATGGACAAGTCCATCGCTTTGGTTCCCGTGCTTACCACCTTGTTCCCGGTCTGTGAGTTGAAATCCCAAAAGAAAGTTGCGTCGGGAACGACCACTTGGGCGTGGGCGAGAAGCGTGGTCAGCGTCAGAACCAAACCAGACACCAGGGAAGCACGGATGGCAGGGATAGGGAGATTTTTCATAGCAGGGAAACTTTCTGCCAATTCTGGAAATGAGACAAGGAGAGATGAGAAATACGGAAGTTATATGATTTTTATAAAAAGATGTATCTCATTTATGATTAGAAACTTACATGAGAGTATCCAAGATTTTAATATACACAGATTTTTTGATTTTTGGCTGGGTATTTATCCAAGTGCTTCCATCGCATGGCGGCAGGGCTGGGGGCGTGGTTCTGGAAAAAATGGGAGATATTGTTGTTTTGGGGTGTCAGCGTTGGCTTTCGCGTCGCCATCTTCTTCTGTTTTGTCAGCGTTAGGGCGAGGGGTTCATGTAATGGCCATCGAAATCAAGCTCTCCCTCACGGCGAAAGGAAACGTGTCCGTCCACAAAAAGGGCATGGAGGCCATCGTGGTGGCGCGGGTGGGCGGTCGTGTTGGGATCAGAAAAAAAATAATAGCCGGAGGTTGGCTGGGTTCCATTGGGGTAAGCGCCATCAATGAGCATGATTACCGAGGCTGGCTGTTGGATTTTGAAGAGGTTTCCCCAGTGTCGTCCGGCCCAGGGAGTGCCGGGCGGATCGGGGGGTGAGAGCCAGCCGTTGTAGGCATAGTGTGAATAGAGTCCGCTTGCCCCCCACTCTTTGGGAGCGGCCGGGCAACGAAAGAGTTTCCAGTCAGCGATGTAGTGTTGGAAGTAGAGGAACCATGGCCAGGTGTTCAGCTCGGCCATGCTTCCATAAGGGGTATCCGCCGGAACGTTGCGCGGATTGTATTCGGGAAAGACCCCATGACGATCCGTCGTGGCGGCCATCAGGACTTGATGGAGCTGACGCAGGTTCGCAAGGCAGCGGGTTCGATCTCCCCCTGACTTGAGGTGGGAAAATGCGGGCAGCATTAAGCCGATCAACACCACGAGGATTACGGTGACAACCAGCAGTTCGAGCAGGGTCCAACCCGCAACTCCTCTTGTCAACCGGGCGGGCCCTGTGGTCTGGCGTCCCCCCGTCGCGGACGTGGAGTCAGTGCGGCGTTCCCGGTTCATCGCTAATGGCCACCTCATCCACCAACCCTTGCAGAGGATGAGTCCCATACCAAGTACCCCCGATAGTAAAAAATTCCTGAAACTCCTCCAATGACGATCCTGTCGGTTGGGAGGCGACTGGGTATTTGTCGAAAAAAAGCGTGGCTTTGACCGGATCCCAACTGAGGCCGATCTGATGCCATGCCTCCGGATCCCAGCTGACCGCCGCTTCGAGTTGAACAGTCTCGCCCGTGTCGAGTGCCAAGAGGGCCGAAAGAACAGTGACCTGTCCCTCGGGCGTGCGGGTGTGGATCAGCAGGATGCGGATACCGCCGCTGCGCTCCTGGGTGTTGGCCGGGTCGGGTTGTCCGCTGTCAAAGAGGTAGTAATGGCATTGCTCGCCCGCTGGCACGCCCGTGTATTCCCCATTAAAAAACGGGCGCACCCACATGGAAATCGAGCCTTGGTTGCGGTTGAGGACAGATCCCAGTTCAAATTTCAGGTGTCCGGTTTCGATGGGAGGAGAGCCGTCGGTGAGGGACTGAAACGCGTCCAGCGACCGGTTGGCGACAAGGGCCGCCCGGCCGTTTTTGCCCTGGTCGGTCAGCGTGAGGATTCCAGGCGTGACACAGCGAATGGCTTCGCCCTTGGGGCCCACCCCATCGAGGCCATTCTCAAAATCCAGTTGCAAGGTCTGGTCGGCAAAAACTGTGGTGAGGCCGCCCGCCGCCGCGAGGGCCAGGCAGGCGGCAAGGCATCGGCAGGAGCGTGTTTTTCGTGATCGGCTTGTGGTCTTATTCATGGCTTTTTTTTATGGGTTCGATTTTGTACCAACGCGTCTCTCCCGCCCAGAGGGGGAGGCTGACTTGCTGGCCGGAAGCCAGCCGTTGGCCGCTGTCAAAATCGTAAATCTGGGAAGCGGAAGGCAGGGAGAGGCTCACCGGCCCGTTCTGCAGGCCATGCAGCGAAAGAAACTGTCCGTTAAAATCGGCGACCACTCCCAGATTGACGAGAGCCGGGACGCCCGCTGCCGCTGCCGCGTTTCGGAGCAGGCGGGCATCCAGGGTGCCCAACATCCCGCAAAAAATACTCGTCCAACGGGGGAATTGCTTCACGGCCAGGGCGGTTTTTCCGTCGCGATAAGTGGCCAATGGCCGTGCGGCAGGATCTTCCACGATAAAGCGGCGAAATCCCTGGGGAATGGGTGGCGAGTAGGGGTCAATGCCGGTTTTCATGAGGAGGTTGTTGAGCTCTCCCAGACCAGGAATCCCTGAGAGGCCCGCTCCCCAGGAATCCGCCGTGGTGGTAAATCGGACTTCCGGAATCTGCGTGACAGGTTCCGAGCGGATGCACAGACCCGTGAGGGCGCTGGTTCCCGGGTCGCCCAGCGCGTCCTCTCCCACATAGCCGGCCGCATAATTCCAAATGAGCACGTGGCCATTTTTTTGGAGCTTATCCGCCACCGCCTTCCTTTGCGCGTGGGTGAGCGCGAAGGCGTTGGGAAACACATAGACTTTGTAAGGGAGAGGGGTGTCCCGTGAGAGAAGGTCGGTCAGCGCCACCTCCTCAAAGGGGATGCCGGAAGCCCGCAGTCCGAGCAGGGTGTAGCGCTCAAAGCGCTTCCAGTAGGAGAGCGTTTCGTGGATGGTATCGGCCATCCAGTAGATGGAGGGATCGTGCCAGACGACGGCCACTTCCGGTTGAAAGGGCGCAGGGTTGTTGATTTCCAGCTCGCGGTAGGCGCGCGATCCCTCGGCGATGGTTTGGAGCATGATCGGATCCCGCCAATGCGTGGTCCCAATGTCAAAAAGCCAATACCCGTTGCCGGTGGCAATCATCGGAGCCGCCTCCTTCCGGAACATGGCCCGGAAGTCCTCGGGAGAAAGTGCCGCCCCCACCTGCATTCCGTTGATTTCACCACCACCAGCCCGCAGCCAGGTGCGCAGATCCAGCTCCGACAGACCGATCTTGCCCCGTGCGTTGAGGGTGGCCAGGGAGCCGGCGATCCCTCCGCTGTAACCCGGCAACCGGCGCTCATACCAGGGTTGGGCGGCAATGAGATCAAGGCTGCCGGGGGTTTCCTGAAGAACCGTATCCATACCCTGACTCCGAATCTCGCCCATTTGGTCAGCGGCCGCAATGACCGGACGCCCCATCGCCTCCTTGAAAACGCGGGCGAATCCAGCCTTCTGAACCATGCCCTGCTCGGCTTGGAATTGCCGGTGGTCCACGTAGCGGCGCTCGGTGGCGGGATCATAAAAAAGCCGACTGGCTGCGGGCGGGCGCTGTCCCGGATCGGGAATTCCCACAGCATCCAGGGAGAGAGACGGATCTCCCCAGGCCCGGCGCAGGGCCTCGTCATTCCCATATCTTTTGCGCAGCCACTCGCGGAAGGCCGCAACAGCCGGCTCGCTGAAATCCGGAAAACATTCCGTGAAAAATTGCTCGTCATGGCCGCCGGTGATGTGGCAACCGATGACCCGGTTGGCCCACGGGGTGGCTTTTAATTGGGTCACGAATTTCCGGATGCCCTCTTCGGCGGCGGCCTGCGCCTTTTTGCTGAAGGGCGACGGCCACCATTGGGTTCCTGGAGGGAGCGCATCCCCGAAGCCCATCAGTGCCGAGGTGTCATTGCCGTAGGCGCGCTGGCCCGCCGCATTCCGCCAGGCTTCCTGGGGATTTTTGAGCACCCAGTCGTTGGGCCAGTAGATGTTGAAGACGATCAGAAACCGGCTCTGCGGCGCTTGGCGGGCCGCGAATTCCAGGGAGGCCAACGGCGTTCTGAAGTCGAATTTTTCGGCGTCTTTCCAGACTGGATAGGTCGGTGGGTAGAGGCCGCGCATGTCGGAGCTGTTCATTTCCACCGCGACTATTTGCAGACGGATGTCCGCCAGGGCCTCCATGCCGGCGTACTCCCCGAAGCTGTTCATGTAGGAGAAATAAATGAGGGGTGGAACCGGCTGTCCGTCCACGAGCAGGCGGGCGCGTCCGTGGGCGGCAGGAACGACTTGTGCGGTGAAGGGCGCATCCGGTTCATTGGTCGTATTGGCTGGATGTTCCGGCAGGGTCTGCAAGGGAGCGGTGTAGTGGTAGCGGTAATCCGGCGCGGGAGCGGCCACGTCATCAATCCAGACAGTCGAGGGATTTCCCTTCAATTGCACCCGGAGAAAAACCTCCTGCGGCTCGCTGGCCGCTGGCAACTCGGCCACCAATTTCACCCATTTCCCCGGCGCGCTGTTCCTCACGGCATTCTGCGCGAGTACCGCATGACCCCCATGAAAATCACCTAAGAATTTGTGGCCCGACCGGTCTTCAAAGAGCAACTGCAGGGCGGCGTCCTGCGGCGCATTATCCGCATGGTAGTACAAGCGAACGGTCGTGCGCTGGCCTGCGGGAATTTTTAGCGGTCGAGCCGAGCGCAGGGAGACCGCGCCGTCGCTGTTTTGTTTTTCCAGCCGGAGGCTGCCGCCCACGCGCCGATGTTTTTGACCGTCCCAGGTGACATTTCCCTGCCCGCCCCCGTCCCGCAAAAATTCCCAGTCGCTCGTGCCTCCGACGGTTTCCATGGCACCGTCCTGCAGGGGAGACGCGGACGTGGCGACGGGATCCGGCGCGGTGACTTTCTGGATTTCTCGCCGCACAGATGCGGCCAGGTCTTCGAGGCTGGCGTCCCGCAGGCCCTCGAGTGTCGAACGGAGCGCCGTCAGGGCTTCCAGCCGTTTCTCCAAGGAGCCTGCCGATAAAATCCTTGCGCGCAGAATCTTTTTCCCGTCTTCACCCAAAGCCAGCAGAGCCGTCGCAGCCACACTCCGGGTATCCTGATTGGGATGATCGAGGGCGCGGGTCAGCGCAGCCACAATTTCTGGGGAAGCGTCTCTGGATTTTCGTAGGGCCAGAGCCGCCGCCGCGCGGGTCGCCGGGTCGTCATCCTCCAGGGCCTGCACCACCCATGCCCTCTCCGCCGGACTGCGCCACTGGCCGGCTTCTGCAGCAGCCAGGCCGGCGCGCACGGCCTCCTCCGCATTTTGGGGCGCGGTGAATGAGTCGCCCGGGATGCCGCCGCAGCTCGCGCTTGCCGCTAGCAGCGCAGCGCAACCAGCGGCGGAAATTTTTCCGAACATCACGCCTGCGGATGCTCCGCCGCGCGACGCCTTCTGCTGCAGAGCGCCAACGTGCCCAAGCCAAGCAAAAGACCAGCCAGAGTGCCCGGTTCGGGAACGGGATAGGCGGCTTCGGCCCAACGGATGCCATACCAATCCACATCACCGGCTTGATTGCCGGTTTTTGCGGTCTGCCCAAAATAGAGGATGGACGGGCTGTATTGGGTCATGGTCGTCGCGTTGAGTGTCAGTAAGGGCGTGGAATTGTTGTTCACGTAGAGGGTGGCGAGGGCCGACGCATTGGTCATGTTTTCCATGACGATGCGGAAAGTGGTCTCTTCGCTGAAGTCCGCTCCGCCCAGTTGGGCGCTCGTGTAGTTTACTCCGCCCCATTGCAAGGCATACTCGCCGGATTGGTTTCCGAACTGAAGGCTCCACGTGTAGCACCCGGTGCCCGCATACACGCCTCCGGCAAAGACGCTGCTTGACGCCGTCGAGTTCACTTTAGCCGTAAATTCCACCGTGGCATTGTTCGTGCCTGCGCTCCCCAGGCTGTGGCCATAAAAATCCCGGTAGTTGTAGCCGGAGGTCGTGGTATTGATGCTGAGGTGGTCGCTGGCCAGAGTGATCGTTCCTTTTGAATCCCCGGCGTTTGTCCAGACCGGTGAGGTTGCCAGAGAGTCATCCGGGAGACCATCTTTCCCAGGGCCTCCACCGGATGCAGGAGCGTAAAAGTTGGTTCCCCAGTTCACGCCGTTGAGGACGAGGTCAATGGTTCCGGCGCGGGCCTGCGACCGGCAGCAGAAGATCCCCATGCCCACGAGCGTGAGGGATAGCCAGAATGGCGTGAAGCGGCGTACGACCGATGAGGGGCGGACGGGATTAACGTTGTTGATGCACTGAGTTTTCATGGGATGTGTGGTTGTGGTTGGTGTTGGAAGAAAGCCGGGCCACCGAACCCCGCTCGATGAGACGAGGGGCGAAGGTGTGGTGAGTGGGGGAAAGCGGTTTTACATCGTCCAGAAGAATCGAGACAACCTGCGAGGCAATTTTGGAGAAAGGAGGGTCAAAGGTGGTCAGACGGGCTTCCGGCCATGGCTTGAAGCCATGCCCCTCCAGGTTGTCGTAGCTGAGAAGTGAAACATCCCGCCCCAAACGGATGCCTTCGAGATCAAACCTCCGCACCAGGGCAGTGGAAAGATAGTCCGAGGGACAATAGACAGCCGAAACTTTTCCGAGAACCTTGCGGAGACGCTGGTAAAGCTCCTCGGGAAGCTGAAGACTGCCCGGCTCGCGGTGGCCCATGGGCCCGATCAATTGACGCGCTGCCGGCACCCTGATCCCCAGCACCGCCGCGCGTTCGAGGAAGCCACTAACCCGGCAATTCCACTCAGGCTTTTGAAAGCTTAACGCGAAAACAGCCACATGCCGGTGCCCCATCTCCCGCAAATAATCCGCCGCATCTGACCCCATCTTCTGCTCGTCCACCGTCACGCTGCACAATCCCTGGATTTTTTGATAGATCGAAACAGCAGGCATTTCCGCCTCCAGAATTTTACGAACCTCCCCGGGAGAAAGTCCCCGCCCTTGAACGATGATCCCATCCACAAATCGGTTGGGTGCCAGAAATTCCCGGAAGCCACTCTCCTGGCCAGACTCGAAGTAGTAAATGCCCAACCGGTAGCCGCGTGCCCACAGGCGGGTTTGGATGGCGGAGATGATCTTGCGCCACGGCGTCGGAGAAAGATTGAGCGAGTCGGGAGAGTTAAGATACAGCCCAACCTGATGCGTGCGGGAAAAAACGAGATTCCGGGCGGTGGGATTCGGAAAATAATCGAGTTCCGTTGCAATCGCACGAATGCGGGCCCGAGTGGCGGTGGATACTCTCCTCCTCCCATTCGGCTCCGGATCCCGCAACGCCAAGGAAACGGCCACCGACGAAGTCCCCGCCAAACGCGCCACCTCCGTAAGCGTGGGACGCTTACGAGTCATGGACACATGCGCAAGATCCTGCGGACACGGCTTCTCCGCGACGTTTGCCCCACCGCCGCGCGGTGTTTTCCCACCCGTAAGATGGCCGGAGTCGTCCATGGGTTTAACGCCTAACCTCTCCGCCAAAAACTGTCAACGATTTTCTGCACGAGATTTTTTTTTGTTTTTACTCCTTTGTTCCGATGCCACGTGCAAACGGGCCGCACTCCAGACCTTTGGGTGCGAAAGGAAAACGATTTGGAAACGATGCCAGGATGCTACGAGCGGATCACCCTGCGGGGTTTCTGCGTCTCGCCGAAAGAAGGACAGTTCCTCCCACGGTCAGCAAAGTCAGGAGGGATGGTTCAGGGATGGCAGTGATGGCAAGTGTATTGATCAGGCCGTAGCGGGAAGTCGAGCCGGGCGTGGGCATGACGTCGAGTTCGATCCATCCCCGCGAATCCGCCTGAACGGACTCAAATTTTGCCAGGTTGTCCAAGTTGTTGTAGCCCTCGAGGTCCTGGAAGATTCCGTCAACTTGGTATCGCGTCATTCGTCCGCGTCCGCCATCGTCGGTATTGTGGGAGGCGAAAATTTCCAATGCGTAGTTCCCCCCTGGGGTGAGGCCGCGTATTAAAATCGTGCCGGCAGCGTTTAGATTGGTCAGCCATCCATCTGTTCCGATCCCGCTGTCGAAGAGGGGACTTCCGGGGACTCCGCTGGAGGTTGCCACGCGAAATGTATCTGCGACATCCACAATGACTCCGGTGAGCCGTCCGGCGTCTGTGTGGGCGAAGGCGATCGCGGCACCTGGCGTGGTCACCTGATCGGCCGAGGTGCTGTTCCAGAACAGCCCGTGACTGTCCGGATCGTAACTTCTGTTGGTTGTATTGTAGGTGGGCCGTGAGGCTCCGAAGTCCAGGAGAACGCGTTCGCCTTGATGAAGAGCGGTTGCCGTAGGATCTTTTGTTTGGGAGAGCATCCAGGAAGTCACGGTGCTGTTGGAAAGCACCCTGCTCGAGATGCCATGCCCCCCGGTCGCGTATTCTGTATAACGGAGTTTGCTCTCTTCGTGGTAATATGTGGTCGTTGTGTCGCTGTCCGGTGGGAATGAGAGCGCGGGAAGCCCGTTGGCAGCGCGGACTTTATTCACCTGATTGCGCGAGCTGCTCTTGCTCACCGTAGTGTCGTCTCGGGCATGGTGCGCCCAGATGGGAACGTCAACCAGCCGGCTAAAGTCAGCGTAAAGATAATTGGGAGCAGCGATCGGGACGGCGGCGGCCACGGCACTCGCATAGCGTGAGGCCGTCGCCCATGTTCCCCTGCCACCGGCCGAATACCCCATGACGTAAATGCTGGAAGGGTCAATGGCATAGTCCCGCACGGCATTGGCCACCATGAGCATCGCTCTGTCCACATCAAGATCCGCCCAAGCCGTACCGGGAGCTTGGGGCGCATAGAGGAAAAAACCGTTCGCCTTGGCAGATGCGAGAAGGGGATTGATGATCGAGTTCACTTGGCTGGTGTTGTTGGTGCCACCCTCTCCCGCACCGTGCAGAAAAATCACGAACTTATAGGAACCCGAGGGGTCGTAGTTTTCCGGAACATAGAGGCGACCGGGAAGGTCAACACCCGGATTGTTGCTCTGAATAAGATCGTAACTAAAGACTTCGAACTCGTTCGGATCGGCCGCCTGAAGGTCTGCTGCGGCAACCACCAAAACTCCTGCGAGAGTGAGTGCCTGTCTGAAGAGGGAATCGAGGGTTTTCATATCGGGGTGACTCTCCGACGAGTATTGGAGAGAGACAAGGGAAATAATAAAAATCCAAAAATAAGCGATTCCCTGTCGCTGTTGTATTTCATTGATAATAAGTGTTTTAAGAATAGATAAATAATATCTTGATATGCACAGTTATTTATTATTTTGTTGCGATCCAACGAGAGCCAGCGGCCTGAAAGGTCGCGATACAGGATTTTTCGACCTATGGCTCAGCGGTTTGGGATGGGTTTCAGTTCCATGCTATCCAGCCAGAGGTTGCCGGAGCGGGATCCTTTTTGCAGGGAGGTTGTAATATTCAGTGCGGCGATGGAGCGCTCTTTGGCGGTGAACTGCAGCTCCAGTTTTCGCCAGCCGTTTGCGTCCGGTGGGCTCAGTTTGAAAACCTTGGGAGCAATCCACGAAGGAGAGCTTTCAACGTCCACTCCCTGCTCCGTGGTTTGCAGAGCGAGGGTTTGGAAATCGCCGTTCAGATTGCTGAAGCGCAGAGAAACGAGCGGTGGCTTGGCACCCTCGTTCCAACGAAGCCAGCCGGTCAGCAGGTTTTCCCCCGCCGGGATGCGGACGCGCGCGGTATCCACGGCGATTTTGGAGAAAAAGGTTTTGGGCAGGAGGTTGAAGCGCAAGGAACGCGGCCCGATTTTGCGGATATCGGCATCGAGGGAAACCATGTCCTGCCGTCGGTGCTCCCAGTTGATATGGGCACCGATGGATTTTGTGGGGAAGGGTCGCCAGTGGGGCCAGTGGTCGGCGGAGAGGCTGAAGTCGCCATTGAGCAGATGGTCGGAGGCTCCTTTCCACATGCGGTCTGCTGCCGTTTTGATCAAGGCGGCCTCCCCCGTTCCGGCGGGGACATGGCGGAGCGGAGCGGAATTGAGGATGGTCTGGATATTCCCGACACCGCGGCCTTCCAGCGCCCAGGCGTAGAGGGTGTCGAGGGCCAGTTTTTTACGTTCCGGATGGGCTTCTTCTTCGGCAGTCATGACCGGAAAGAAAAAGCTGCCGCGGTGTTGGGCATGGAAGGCGAGGATGAGAGGCAGGCCTTCTTCCGTGGTCAGGCCCGGCCAGAGCTGTTCGATGTCCGGGCGGTGGAGTTCAGGATTGAGGGTGGCATCAATTTCCCCGCTGATGAAGGGAGCCAGTCGTTTATCGCCGGTGAGATCCTGCATTTTTTGGAGTGCGGCGATGCCATACCAGGCATGGAAAGGGACGAGGCGGCGGTCTTGGGAATGTCCGATATAGCTGAAGATCGAGCGGTCGGGGTTTTCCGTATCCGCTTCGAGAGCCTTGCGACAGGCTTCGATTTGCTGAAAATACCGCTCCGGGTAGCGCGGATCGGCAGAGACGAGATAGACATCCGCCAGGTTGGCCAGCCAGCGTCCGAGAGAGCGAAGACCTTTTGTGGCGATATAATTGACATCAGTGGCCAGGAGCGATTCGCCGTGTTTGAGGAGGACTTCCTTGCTGCGCTTCGAGCCGGTCAACAAATAGTCCAAGGCCACACCGGAGGGCCAGGCATGGCTGGTATCGGTGCTGCCGGAGACATGGTTGAAATTGTGGATGTAGCACTCACCGGTCTGCTGATTCATGTCGCTGTCGCGGTAATGCCGGGCGGAGGTCAAGCCCATCCGCAGGGCGGACGGATCGCCGCTTTGCAGCCCGGTCAGCAGAGCAGTCCAATCCACAAATGACTCCAGGTTCGACCACCCCCCATCTCCATGAAAGTCACCGTAATCGAAGGCGCCCCAGCCTTTCTCTTTTTTGATGGTGGCCTCGTTGGTGCGTTCCATCAAAACCTCCGGAGCGAGCAGGCGGCTCATAAGAGGGAATTGCGCGGGATTGGCAGCACCCAGCGGAATCACCAGATCATTGGCTGTCCACCATGAGGGAGCAGCCAGAGCCACCGGCGGTGTCTCCCACAGCGCAGGCTCGCCGGAGCGGCTCTCGCGCAGCCAAAACTCACGGGTCAGAGCCATTCCGCGGGGGAGGAGCAACCCACGGGTACGGTCAGCCGGCCAAAGATAGGCAGCCCACTTTCCGCGATCCCATGCAATGGCCGAAGGATTTCGTTGCCAGGATTCTGGTGCCTGGAGGATGAGTGGGGAGCCGTCGCCCTGGCGTTCCAGGGCCAGCACGGTGGGGCCTTCCTTGGTGGTGACACCGGCGGGGGGGGAGGTGAGGGTTTGGAAATGATTGGATGCGGGGTCATAGAGGCTGAGCGAAGCAAACCGATCGGTGGCGCGTTCGGATTTTTGACCGGCGATGGAAACCCCTTGCGCGGGGTCTTCGGCCTGCCAAGAAATGCTGCGCACGGCCACCGAGCCTTCGGAGAGGGTGTTGATGGCGGAGATTTCCAGTTTGATTCCCGGAATGGCCGCCCAACAGTGGAGTCGGGCCACATAGCCGAGCAAGGAATGTCCCTCTGCGTCCATCAAGCGTCCGGAAATCCGAATGACGCGATAGAGTGGGCCATCTTGTTCGAGAGACCAGGAGGTCTCTGGATCGTGAGCGGAATCGTAAACCCTTCCATCCACTCCCCCAGCGTGGAGGGCGGCGGGTCCCACCAACGGACGTCCGTCGGGGGCGAGGATTTCCCGCCACCATCCCCCGGGGCTGCTGGGCGGCTGCACCTGCCAAAGGAAGGGGACGGGTGCTCCATCCGGTTTTTCTGCCCCGGAAGCAATGGAAAGAGTGAAATCATTCCTCCCTTTCTTGAGTGGGCTTGTGAAGTGCAGCCCGAGCATGCGCACGCCTTGGTTGTCCGGCGCGGGAGCCAGGACTTCGCTTTGCACAGGGAGGGACTGACC
>JAJTZA010000073.1 GCA_021463905.1 Terrimicrobiaceae bacterium
CGGGCCCTGAAGGGATGGTCAAGGCGATGCGGGCTCTGCTGATTGAAATCGAAGCGGACGAAGACAATATCAAGACGGAGGAGTTTGGAGGATACTGACGACCGCCGGTTTTGCTTGAAGCATTGGCTCGGGGGTTCAGCTTTGTGAAGCACTCCCATAAAAAAAAGGGAGATAACGTGCGCTATTCTCCCGTTCGTCTCAAGCAGGTTCTCAGGAAGGAATTTTTAAAATTCAGCGAAGGGAAACGGCTCCTCTTCGTTATAAACCCAATACGAACCGCCGTCCTCCAGCGCTTTGCGGATGTTGATGCGTAAGGCCCGGAGATTCAGCGTGGCGGTGTAAAATCCCGGCACCCAGACCGCCCGGTGGTTCAGGCGCGCCAGGGCGGATTTGGCTTCTTTCGACCAGCCTTTCAAAAACCCGTTATATGTTTTCCCGTCGAAGACGAACACCGGATGCTTCGTGACGGACAATCCTTTCAACAGCCCCCGGTAGAACCAAGTGTCTTCGAAAATGTAGAAGTGGATTTCAAAGTCTGGGGCGATTTCCTGAATGGACTTAGCAAGACGCTGAAAGTGCTCCCGGGTGCGGTCTTCGAGGTGCTGCCAATAGGCAGCAAGCAGGTCGTTCGATTCGAGCCAGGGTTGACGTGCGGCCGGTGTGGGGAGGGCCTCCCGGATTCCCCGGCTTTTGAAAAATTCGCTGAAGCAGGCGTCGCAGAAACAATAGTGTTCATTGATGGCGCCGCTCCGCTCTTTTCCGTAATACTGTTCGGTGTCCAGGATGACTCCCTTCAGGGCCGGATGATCCAAGGATTTTCGGGCTACGAAGGAAAGGGTGGGGATCAGATACTTTTCCCAGAACTCTTCATTGAGGGGGCAGGCCAACAGGGATTCTGTAAAACCGGCCGCCGTCATGGTGCGCGGTCCGAACTTTGTGCCGGTCATCATGCCCAGGGGGATTTGAAAATATCCGCGAAGGTTCGTCCGGTGGGCCTCGGCGAGTAATGCGTTTGTGGAGTCCAGGCTGGAGGGGTTCGTCCACCAAAGGGTGTCTCGTGCCGTTGGCGGAAGTTTGACTGTCAGGGAATCAAACCCGGCCTTTTGAAAGGCCTCGCACCATTCCGGGTGTTCGTTGACGCCGCGTGTCCAGACCAGGGCGCACCGTTCCCCGGCTTGGGCGCAGGCGGTCAAAAGCAGGACGACCGCACCGATCCGCAATCCTGGGAGCCTCATTCTCCCTTCCTTTCGAGGGAGACTCCGTCAAAGTCCGCGTGTCCCATGGATCCGTAGGTAAAAAGGAAGACATAGGTGCCCTCGGCATTTTCCGGGATTTCGAATTCGCTCTCGCACAACGTCCATTGTCCCGGTTGGGCGTCCTGACTCAGGGATACCGAGGCGGAGCCTGCCTCGCCGGATTCTCCCGGCACCCGCCAGCCCACGCTGACCAACGGCATCTTGGCGGCGTATTCGTCGTTGATGCGTATCCACGCCTTCAATTTGTAGTGCCCGGCGGCCGGTGCCGGATCGAGTTTTTGCTGCACGGCAAGATACTGGGGCGGTGCGGAATTCAGGGGAGCCAGACGAAGAAATCCGGCCCCTTCGGGAGCCTCGCCGTCTTCGTAGGTGGCTGTTCCCAATTCGGGATTTCGGTAAGAAAGTTCCCAGGCGGAATCCGCAGAGGTGAACAGTCCGGCATTTTCAAATTTCCCATCCCGAACGAAGTTGTCTTCAGCGAGGGAGGTTGTCAGGGAAAGCCCGCCGATCAGGCCGACAGCAAAGAGGGTTTGTAGGTTTTTGTTCATTGTGTGTTTTTGGATTGAATGAGGGCGCCATCAGCCAGATGGGCATAGAGACCGGGGAGGAAGGAATGCGTGCCCGCTACATGAAGCTCGGAGGTATTCATGGAATCGAGCATCCGGCGGATGCTGTCCACAGCGCGCGGGTCGTTCAGCAGGCGGCCCGCGTAAATGACCGAGCCGAGTGCCGCCGCGCAGATGAGTGCATAGGGATCTCCTTTGGAGCCGTGGCTGAGCCAGACACCATCCTCCGGTTGCAGGCGGAACATCAGGTCGAGCCACCTCCGGAGCGCGTCCCGAACCACCGGTAGTGCCCGCGCCTCGTCGCGAACAGCCCATTCCACGATGGCCAGCGGACTGAGCAGACCGCAGGCGAAGCCGATGTCTTCCGGTGCCTGTGTGCAACTGCTCCCGGAATACACGCCCACGCCCCCTTGACCGGAAAACCCGCCGTCCGCGTTCTGGGTGGCCACGAGTCTCCGAATGGTTTGGAAGGCAAAATCAAGATACAAGGAATCCGCCGAGTAATCCCACAGGGTCAGGAGGCCGACGACGGGATAGGCGTCCCGTCCGATATAGTGGCGTGGTTCATTGGCCCATTCGGCGGCCATGTACACTCCCGCCACGGAACGCGCCATTTCAAGGAGGTAGGGGTCGCCCGTTTCGAGGTAGGCATGAACGATTCCTCCGATCCGGTATTTGGAAATCGGGGCGGTGAGTTCGGCAGAGCATTCCAGCCGAGGCATCCAGGAGCCGTGGTAGATCGAGACGTCTGCGGCATGATAGGCGTGTTGCAAATTTTCCTCCCACACCTCGGCCGGGTTCTCGCCGGTCTGATACGCATAGGTGAAAAGCCCGCTTGCGGCCGAGGCGTCCCATTCCGGGCCGTCCTGGTAGGGCCGGTTCTCCCGCTGATCCCGCCGCAAATACCGCCAAAGACGGCCTGTGTCCATTCCCCCCCGGTGGGTGTAGTGCCGGATCATGGCCACCGTGCGGCCGGCCATTTGCGCGGCGGGTCCCGGCCCCGCGCATTCGATTTCCCCGCAGTGTGCATACCAGGCTGGATCGCTCTGGTAACGAGCCACCTCGGGCGAAACGCCATGGAGTCCCAGGGAAAACCAGAACGACCGGGAGACGCCCGGCGGCCAAATCTCTGCATCCTGAGGATCGAGGTAATGGATGTGATTTTCCAAATCCTTGCTGGCCATCACCCGCAAGTCTTTCCAGGGTGTGATGGTCGCTCCCGCTTCATCCCTCTCGATCGTCCCCGGATGAGTCCCGGTAAACTGCGAGGCGCAAGCGGCAAAGCTCACCCGGTCGGCCGTTCCGAAGACCAGCCGTCCCTCCTCAATCCGTTCAGTGGCGGATTTGCCTTCCCATTGAAGCCCTCGAATGTGAACCACCGGACGCGCTGCGATGGGCTTGGGCCAGTGGTGAAAATATCCGCTGTTGAAATGGGCGGTCACCTGGATCACGCCGGACTTCCAGACAATGACCACGAGATCCCCGTGCAGGGAATCACCGCAAAACTTTGCGATTTTTTGCGCCTCGCTCTGGTGCGTCCGAATTTCTTCCCGGCGGCCCTCGGCCGTCACCCCATAGGGAACCATGTGGCCCCCGATCCGCCAGGCCTCGGCGACAGGACCTTTCCAGAGGGACTCCGCGCATACCCATTGCCACCATGCGACATCCGCAGTGTGTCGCGGGCGCAATCCCATGCGCAGGGCGATCTGCCGCCCGCTTGCGAGGCGCACAGTGGCTTCGCACTCGCGGTACACATATTGTTTTTTATCCAGGGATTCGGACAGCGTTACGATTTCGACGGAAGAAAATCCATCTGAAGCCAGTGCGGGAGGAGATCCCGGGCGAACGGTCATCTGCCTGGGAAGCGTGTCTGCGGACTCCGTCAGAAGCAGCCAGCGCTTCCGCCTCGCCCCGTGCGCGGACTCAAACAACGGAACCGCCTGCGAAAGACAGGCATCCGTCACCGGAATGCCTGCCTCCCCGACAGGCCAGGGCAGGGAAGTGAGTGCCACGCGGCTTTCGTGCCAGGCGGAAGGCAGGGAGAGTTTCACGGCTGGGGTTCCGGTTCGACCACGACCCCAATGATCGGGACATCCTGCTGAGCTCCCTTCCCCTCGATATCCAAGCGAAGGAGGGCTGTTTCGTCCACCACAACGACAGCGGAAAACAGGCGATATTCCTCGGCGTTGGTGGTGATATTTTTTGCGAGCGACACGCCATTGGCGGAAACATTTTGGTGGGTGCGGAATTCATTGGCCCCCAGATCCCCCAAAAGAACGCTCACCCGATAGCGCCCGGGCGGAACCTTCACGAAAAACGCATTTTTTCCCGTGGAGGTGATGCCATCGGAGAGCAGCGCCAGTGCGGGATGATCCTTCCCGAGCACCTTGGCCGCGTTTTCCTGGCGGTCAAAACTCATCCGGGGAGGAAGTTCCCATCCGAACGCACCGTCCTTGGCCCATGCGTCAAGGCTGGTCACGCGGGTCCAGCCCGGCTCCAGAGCGGAGGTGGGAAGACCAAAATCCAGCCGGATTTTTGCTTTGCTCCAATCCGGAAGCGGCTGCCGGGCGGTCGGGTGGGCGTCGGCGTCAATGGCCGCCAAATCCAGCAGGTCCTCTTTTTTGCTGAAGGGGGATTTTAAGAGGTGGTCAATTTCTCCCACATCCTCGATCTTTCCGGACTCGAGAAACCGGTTGATGCCCCGGTTGGCGCGCAGCAGAGCCGCTTCCAGTTCTGCCACCGGATCGGACGCGGCCATCGGATCTCCGTACCCGTAAATCCAGAATCCCGCAGACTCGATCCCCGCCAGCAAGGCATCCTTCCAAAGTTTCTCCGGGTGCATCACCCGCGGCCACAGGCCGACGCAATACAGGACGTTTGCCTTGCGCCTCGCCAGAGCGGCCACCTCGAACGGCGCGTCGCCGTTGTAGCCGTAATAGGTATTCTCTCCGAAAGCAATGACCGGCATTTCCGGCGTTCCCAGCCCGCGGGTCATGCCACGGAAAAACCAATTGTCGAAATGCTGCAGGTAGCCGATCAGGAGGTCGGGCGCCTCGCGATGAATGTCGGCTTCCACCGAGCGGGTGATCCGACTCAGTTTTTCCTCAAGAAATCCATAATAGTCCTGAAGTTTGGACGCCTTGACCAAAGCAGCGTACCGCTTGCCAGGTTCGATTTTTTCGGGTTCCGAAAGTTCCGGGAGCCGGAGACGGCAAAACTCGGAAAAATTCTTCAAATCGAACGTGCAGGCACTGTGATAGACTTCCATGTGCTTCGCGCCGTACATTTCCA
>JAJTZA010000074.1 GCA_021463905.1 Terrimicrobiaceae bacterium
AAGACGGACAAGACGGACAAGACGGACAAGACGGACAAGACGGACAAGACGGACAAGACGGACAAGACGGACAAGACGGACGGAGGGGAATCTCCTGCGGAGTCTCCAGCGGAATCTCCTGCGCCTTCCGCTCCGGATCAACTGCCTGCCGGGGAGGTGGGTTCCTTGCAGAGCTTGGAATCGCCGCAGGGTGGGGCACCGCTGACCACTGAGGATATTATCCCGATGGAAACTCCGGGTGGGAGCGAGCCGCTCCCGGATTCCACGTTTACGGATCCCAATGCGATTATTCCGGAGGAGCCGCCTTCGGCGCCTCCTGTGGCGATGGCGATTGAGAGCCAGGCGGTCAAGGATCGCGAGCAAAGCATTCGTTATCGGGAGGTGAGGGTTCAGGCGGAAAAAGACCCGCAAATCGTGGAGATGCTTGCCAAGTCAGAGGCGGCGCGTTCATTGGAGGACAAGCGGGCCGCGTTGCGCGAGTACTACCGGATGCTCTTTCGGAAGATTGTCGCGCTGGACAAATCGCTCGAGGCCAAATGTCAGATACTGGAGGACGCCTACATTCGCCGTCTCGCGCAAGTCCGTCTCGAACCCACCATCCCGCTGAATCCTCCCCCCACGCCGGAACCCCTGCCTTGAGTGTGAGCGACTCACCTTCTCCAGTCGAGCATCCCGGCGGCTGCCGACCCGGATTGCGCGAGATGAAAATCATCTCCGGCAATGCCAATACCGCCCTGGCCCGTGAAATTTGTGGCTTTCTTGGCGAGCCGCTCTGCGATGCCACGGTCACCTCCTTCCCGGATGGCGAGACCTTCGTCAAAATCAACGAGAACATCCGGGGCCGCGACGTGTTCATCATCCAGCCGACCTGCCCGCCCACGAATCAAAACCTCATGGAGCTTTTGATTTTGGTGGATGCCGCACGACGCGCCTCTGCAGCGCGAACCACCGCCGTGATTCCCTTCTTCGGCTATGCGAGGCAGGATCGAAAAGACCAGCCCCGCGTGCCCATCACTGCCAAGCTGGTGGCCAACCTGCTGGTGGCTGCCGGGGTCAACCGTGTCCTCACGATGGACCTGCACGCACAACAGCTCCAGGGATTTTTCGATATTCCGGTGGATCATCTCTATGCGCTGCCGGTCATGCTCAAATACTTGAAAAGCCTTACCGGTGATGACCTCGTGGTGGTCAGCCCGGATGTGGGCGGCGTGAAAATGGCCTCCGCCTACGCGCAGGCACTCAATGCCGGTCTGGCCATTGTCGTCAAGCGGCGCATCACGGCTTCAGAAATCCAGCCCATCACGATCATTGGTGATGTGGAGGGGCGGGATGTCATCATTGTGGACGATATCGTCGAGACAGCGGGAACGCTGGTTGGAGCGGCCCAGCTCCTGCGCGAGCAGGGGGCCCGCAATATTTATGCTGGTGTTTCGCATGCGGTTCTGACAGATTTGGGCATCGAGCGATTGAGCGGCTCCGCCATCAAGGAGCTGATCACGACAAACAGCGTTCCGACCCGCGCTTCCAGCGGCGGGAACATCACGGCGCTGTCCGTCGCACAATTGCTTGGCGAGGGCATCCGCCGCATCCACGATGACGAATCGGTCAGCTCTCTCTTCGACATTAAAAACTAGAATCATCCATTCATCACCAACCTATGGCCAACCAAGTCAAACTCACTGCCCGCTCCCGCAAAGAATCCGGGCGCAACGCCGTTAAAGCCGTCCGCGCCCGCGGAGCCGTGCCTGCTGTCATCTATGGCGCAAAAACCGCACCCATGAACCTCGAGGTGAATCGCCGCGACATTGATGCGATTCTGGCCCACGCGATTGGCGAGAACATTCTTGTGGATCTGGAAGTGCAGGACGGCGGACACACGACGAAACGGCTCTCTCTCATTCAGGAAATTCAGCACCATCCTGTGCGCCGCAATGTCCTCCACGTGGACTTCCATGAAGTCTCGATGACCGAAGAAATCTCGGCTGAGGTCGTCCTCGACCCACAGGGCGAGCCGGTGGGCGTGAAGACCTACGGCGGGCTTCTGCAACAGAGCATCCGCTCGCTGCAAATTCGCTGTCTGCCGCAGAACCTGCCTTCGGTTCTGACTGTGGACGTGTCCGGACTCAACGTGGGCGAGGCACTGCACGTTCGGCAGGTCGTACTTCCGGCGGGAGTTTCGACGGATGTGGATCCGGATCTGACGGTATTTTTGGTGTCCGAGCCGACCGTGACCGAGGAGCCTGCGGCGGCGGCCGAGCCGACCGCTCCCGAGGTCATCAAGGAGAAGAAGCCGGAAGCCGGCGAGGCCGAGGAGAAAAAATAGCGTTTCGTGGAACCCTTGTCGGTCTTTCGGCTGGTGGTTGGACTCGGGAATCCCGGCGACCGCTACGTTGGCACCCGGCACAATGCGGGATTTTGCGTGGCGGACGAGCTGGCGCGTCGGTGCGCGGTCGCGTTTTCCTTTGATTCGCGGTGGAATGCGGACATGGCGACCTGTGGTGGGCGGATGCTGATGAAACCGCGGACGTTCATGAATTTGAGCGGTGAGGCGGTGAGCCATTATGCCCGCTACCATCGCATTCCGCCCGCCGAAGTGTTGGTGATTTTGGACGACACGAGCCTCCCGCTGGGAGACCTGCGCATCCGGCGCTCCGGGAGCAGCGGCGGCCACAATGGGCTGGAGTCCGTGCTCGTCCATCTGGGTACCGAGGCGGTGCCGCGCCTGCGCATGGGCATTGGCGCGCCACCGGAGAAAATTCCTCTCGACGAATTTGTGCTTTCGCGATTTACTGATGCCGAGCTGTCTGTCTTTGCGGAGGCTGTTTTGCGAGGTGCCGATGCGGTGGACAGCGCGAACGCCCGCGGGCTGGAGGCGGCCATGAACCAATTTAACAATCCAACAAATCATCAGAATCCAAAACCATGACACGACGTTACGAAGCGCTTCTTGCCCTTGACACCCGGAAAAGCGAAGATGCAGCCAAAGATATTATTGAGCGCCTGGAAAAGCTATTTCAGAGTGAAGGGGTCACCCTCGAGCAGACGCAGCGGATGGAGAAGCGCGAGTTGGCTTACGAGCGCCATCATATGAAATCCGCGTATTACGTGAACATCATCTTCGAGGCCGCGCCGGAGACCCTGGCAAGGCTCCGCGCAAAGCTCAAACTCGATGAGGATGTTGCGCTGCAAAACTTTCTCACCCTCCCGGCGAAAAAGCCGCCGCTTAACCCTCAGCCTCTCAGGATATGGCCAACCTCAACAAAGTCATGCTCATCGGGAATCTCACCAGGGATCCCGAACTCAAATACACACCCAAAGGCACCGCAGTGTGCGAAGCGGGTCTCGCGATCAATCGCTCCTTCATGCCTACGGAGGGAGGCGAGCGTCGTGAGGAAACAACCTTTGTGGATGTCACCTTCTGGGGCCGCACTGCGGAAGTCGTCCACCAATACTGCAAAAAGGGGCGTCCGCTCTTTGTCGAAGGCCGCCTCCAGCTTGATACGTGGGAGGACAAGCAGTCGGGCCAGAAACGCTCGCGCCTTCGCGTTGTGGGCGAGGGATTCCAGTTCCTCGGTGGGCGATCATCTGACAGCGAGGGAGCACCTGCTTCCCAGCCTCATTCTTCCGAGGGTGCTCCGCGCGCCGCACGGCCCGCGCCGTCAACGCACCAGGAACCGCCTCCGGTGGACGACGACGACGTGCCTTTCTAATTTTTATTCGTTGCTGATCGCGCGGTGATCTGACACGATGCGGCTTGCATCAGAGGGGGGCATAGCTCAGTTGGTAGAGCGTCTCGTTCGCAATGAGAAGGTCAGGGGTTCGAATCCCCTTGCCTCCACCAAACGATTATGAAATTGCAACTGCCGGAAGGTGAATTTGAGGGATACATTTTTGATTGTGACGGGACACTGGCAGATACGATGCCCTTGCATTACCAGGCGTGGAGCCGGGTTTTAAGCGAGGAGGGCGCGGAATTTTCCGAGGAATTATTTTATGCGTGGGGCGGTCGTCCGGCCTCCGAGATCATTACCGCGATTAACCGGCGTGATGGGCTGAAGATGTCCGTTGAGGAAATTGTGGCCCGCAAGGAGTCTCTTTTTCGTTCGTTGCAGAGAGGGGTTCAGCCGATAGCCGCAGTTGTGGAAATTGCCCGGAACTCCCGGGGCCTTCTTCCCATGGCCGTCGCCTCCGGCGGTCTGCGCGAGGTGGTTCTCGAAACACTCGATCACCTCGGAATCCGCGATTTTTTTGATGTCATTCTTGGCGTGGAGGACTATGCGCGCGGGAAACCGGCACCGGATCCCTTCCTCGAAGCCGCGCGCAGGATGAGCGTGCAACCGGAGCGCTGCCTGGTGTTTGAGGACAGCGTGTTTGGCATCGAAGCGGCCCGCGCGGCGAAAATGGCGTGGGTGCTGGTGCCTCAGCACCATGAGTGAAATCCACCGCTGCTGGGCGGAAGTGAGTCTTACGGCGATTCGCCGGAATGTCCGGGCGATCCGGGAGCGGGTGTTGCCGGGAACGGAGATCATGGCGGTGGTGAAGGCGAACGCTTATGGACACGGCAGCGTTCGCGTGGCTGGGGCACTCTCCAACGAAGTGGAGTCCTTTGGTGTGGCCAATGCGGAGGAGGCGGCGGTGCTTGGCCCGCAGACCCGCCGGATTTATTTACTCAGTCCCTGTCTGCCGGAGGAGCGTGGGAGGGTGATTCGCTCGGGCTGGATCCCGGTGGTTTCTTCAGCCGGGGAAGCAGCGGCTTACAGTGCGCTGGGCGGCTGCGGCATCAACTTCAAAGTGGATACCGGCATGGGACGGATTGGCTGCTGGCATGAAGAAGCGGAGGCGGAACTCGATAAGGTGGCCGCACTCCCAAGGCTGCACATTCACAGCATTTCGAGCCATCATCCAAGCGCGGACGACGATCCGGAATTCACACGCACCCAACTGGAAATTTTTCGCGGGTTTTGTCGGCGCATTGCTCAAAAGCTCCCTGGTGTCCAAACGCACATTGCCAACAGCGCGGGCATTTTTGGGTTCCCTGCGGGCGAGGAGTCCCTCGTGCGGGCCGGTCTCTCGCTTTACGGCGTCGCGAGTCCTGCGAGCCACCAGAGGGTTCTCGAACCCGCCCTCACTTGGAAATCCCGCCTCCTTCTTCTGCGGGAAATCCCGCCGGGCCGCTCAATCAGCTACGGACAAACCTACACGGCCTCGCGCACCCTGCGTGTGGCCTCGGTGGCTGCAGGGTATGCGGACGGCTACCCGTGGCAGGTTTCAGGCCGGGGGGCCGGGGTTCTTGTTCACGGGCGGCGGTGTCCTGTGCTGGGCCGTGTCACCATGGATCAGATGCTCGTGGACATTTCCGCAGTCCCCGAAGCCTCAGTGGGTGACGAAGTGGTTTTGATGGGGCGGGACGGCGCGGAAGAAATCACGGCCAGCGATCTCGCGCAAAAGGCCGCCACCATTCCCTGGCATATCCTCACCGGAATCTCGGCACGGGTGGCGCGTGTTTATTCAGATGCCTGATGGCGAAACATGAGCGCCTGTGCCACACACCACCAGAGGGCTGATTTCCCGACTTTTGCGCGGGGTTTCGCTGGAGACTGGGCGGTGCGTGCGAGTGTTTTGATTCCCAGGAGGTACGGAAGAGCGGTGGCCGCGCGGAGCCGCCAGGGGCGCAGTGCGCGGGAGTAGAGGCAGCCGGATTGGAGATGCTCGTGTGCGGCATCAAATGTTTCTTCGAGGTGTGAGGGTGGAACATACACGCGTCCTCGGGCGAGGTCCGCATGACGGTCACGGAGGATGTTGACCAGTTGCAGACCCTGGCCATAGCTGATGCCAAGACGGATCATTTCTTCGATGGGGCGTGATGCGAACCCCGGGAGTTTTTCCGCGCAGACCCGTGTCCAGAACTCCCCGACGCAGCCGGCGACCAGGTAAGTGTAGCGGTTCAGTTCTTTGGAGGAAAGCGGTGGCGCATCGTGAGAAGGAAAGCGATGGGAATCCCATGCCTGGCCTTCGCGGATGGTCGTCCACACCCGCTCGATGGCCTCCCGATCCGGCGAGAGGGGCAGCAATGCCTCGATGTCGGATTTTCGATTCAGAAGCTCGCGTTCGGATGCAGAGGCGGCACCGTCGGCTTCCGTGTCGGAAAGCCGCGCGAGAAGGTAGGCCAGTGAAATGGGCTCACGAACCTCGCGCGGAAGAAAATCCAGAGTGAGGGCAAATGAGCGTGAGACCCGGCGGAGCAGGTCGTGAGGAATCGTGGGAGGGGAGGAGGCGCTCACGGTTGTTTTGGCGGGCCGACGCGCAGGGTCTGGACACGATCCGGCGACGACTCGCCCAGGCCCAGCGCGTGGGCACTCTCCACGTAGCCGGTCATGGGCCGGATCGGTGGCAACTTGCCCGATTGACGTGCCGCGTCCACCATTTCGATCAGGAGCGCGTCAATGGCCACCGGGTCGCGCGAGAGAAAGAGCGTTGCATTGTCCACTGTGAAATTGGGGTTGGGGGAAGGCCCGCCTGCGAATTGCACGATGAGAGCATCCAGGAGTGTGAGCACAACCTTCTTGCGGATGGGCCCATCCGCATAGATTTCCGCGAGGTAGGGATCTCCGTAATCCGGTGCCCTGGCAAAGCGCCGCCAGTTGTCGAGGTTCGAGAGCGTCATGTCGGCAATGGCACCATTGATTCCGGTGAAAATGCTGTCTGTCGCAGCGGGGATATGAATGACCTTGGTAACCTCGCTCGATAGAATTTTCGCATAATAGCTTTTGTTGCTGAGCCGCTCGCCGGAAATGAGGCGATCCACAAACCGCTGCCCCGACAAATCCTCGAATCGGCTGTCCCCCCAGATCAGACGCCCCAAAACCGGCGCACTCACCTGGGCCTTGGGGTCATAACCGGTCGTGGGGTGAATCCATCGAAGGGTGTAGTCTGGCGCATCCTCACGGAAACCACAGGCGGCAAGGTCCGCATGGCCACGATCCCAGACAATGATCCGTTCACGCGGAAACCCCGCCTCGCGCAACCCCGCCGCCACAGCGGCGGCCACCGCCTCCTTCGTCCCACCCAAAAGTCCGGCACTGGTGGAAACTTTG
>JAJTZA010000075.1 GCA_021463905.1 Terrimicrobiaceae bacterium
CCCCTGGGAGCGGCTGGAGGTGTGGTGCAAATCAATGCGGAAAATGGTACGCTCTACGTCAATAGTTCGACGCCGCAAAACACGGATATTCGTCTTAGTGCCAATATCACCATAGATTCGGGAGCGACGTCCGGAGGCTTCGGTGCCTCCTCCGTCACCACCTTGGGAGGGAATCATACGCTGGCCATTAAAAATTCCGGAGGTCATGTAGTGATAATGGGCAACTTCACAGATAACGGAAATGGATATACCCTCACCAAAGAGGACAGCGGTCTATTGCGTGTCTATAATATGAACATAGGGGCCTTGGTTGTGAACAATGGGACGGTTTCGCAATGGAATTACGGTTCGGGTTCGGATTTTAATGGAGCAAATATAACCATCAATAACGGAAGTACATTGCAGGACGTACCCAACTATGAGTCCGTGGGAACACTCACGCTCAACAACGGAACAGTGGCTGGATCTGGAAGACTCCTTGGCAAGGATTTCCAAGTTTCTCAGGGAACGATATCCACCGGCTTGGGAAATTTTAACGACACCACCACAGCAAATTTGGTAAAAGGAACCAGCGGAACTGTGACGCTGAGCGGTGGCCTCTACTATACAGGGAATACCGTGGTGAATGCGGGGCGTTTGATTGTCAGTGGTGCCGATGCAGGGAATTATTTAAAAGCCGTGGTGAATGCGGGTGGTGAGCTGCGTTTTAATTCGGCGGCTGCGCTTTCCGGGAACAATCCGTTCATCACGCTCAATGGCAATGGGCCCGACCAGCGGGCCATCCTTTCCGGAACAGGGAGCGTGAACAAAACTCTGACTCTCGACAACACGGGAGACACACTCTCACCTGGAAACAGCCCGGGGATCATGAATTTTGGTGTCAACCAGAGCTGGAGTGCCTTCACCTACGTGTGGGAGACCAATAACTGGACTGGAACGACGGCCGGGGTGGATTTTGATGGAATCGGCATCACTGGCAACCTCACATTGTCAGGTGGGTCGGGGAGCTACATTCTCGATATTGTTTCGCTGACCTCCGGAAACAACCCGGGGGTTGTGCCTAATTTTAACGGGAGCAACCAGACGTGGACGATTCTCACCACCACCACGGGAATCACTGGATTTAATGCCAGCTATTGGACGTTGGAAACAGGCAATTTTACAAGCAGTCCGGCATGGACTGGCAGTTGGAACATTGCCCAAGACGGTAATAATTTAGTGCTTAACTACGTGATTCCCGAGCCGGGAGTTTGTCTGCTGGTGGGTTCCTCACTGGTGGGTGCCTTATTCCTCTTTCGTAGGCGCCGGAAAGTTTGATTTTTGGAAGCGCAAGGAAAATCTGCGAGACGAAAAGGCTGAGATGGGGAAGGCCTGAAAGTCCTCTTAGAGGCCTCAGAGAGGCTTCACACAGCGTGAAGCGTGGAATCCGTTGCCGCAACATATCTTAATGAGATCAACTGACAAAATTTTCATTTCTCTAATGTCCATGGCAATTGTCCTTGTCGGAAGCGGAGTCAGTCCCGCCAAGGAGGGAGTCGGACAAAAGCCTCCCCTAGGCGGAAAACCCATCAAAACGCTCCTGGAGAATTCCACACTGAAAAATGGCAAGACTTTTTCAGTCGTTCGGTCCGGCCAGCCGGCTGCGGAGATTGTCATAGCCAACGATGCTCCTGCGGGAATGCAAAACGCCGCGCGGGACTTGCAGGGGTTTATAGAAAAAATGTCTGGTGCGAAACTGCCCATTGTCAATGCGCCCAGCCGTGGTGCCCTCCAGCCGATTTTTGTGGGTGAGAACGAATTTACGGCCCAACTGGGCTACCAGCTCCCCAAGTTTGACAGCTCCGGCTACGACATTCTCGTTACGGGCAATTACACCATCCTCGCCGGCCCCAATACCATTTTTCCGAAGAGCAAGTTTCAGAATCTCGAGGAGTTTCAAAAATTTGTTGGAGACAAGTATCTGCCCGAGCATTTCCAATCCGGCGGGGGCGCGTTTAACAAGCCGCTGGACATGTTTCTAAACGACGATGTGGGCGCGTGGTATGCGGTCAGTGCCCTGTTGGAGCGGTTGGGAGTCCGGTTCTACGCGCCGTATGAGGAGGGCACGATTGTCCCCGTGGCCAAGGACATTTCACTGCAGCCGGGCCGGGAAACACGTCAGGCCGCCTTTGAGCGCCGCGAGTGGCACCATGCGGGACGGGAAAATGAGAAAGACGCCGCCCTTTGGTTTAAGCGGATGAAAACCGGCTCGCGCGTGGGTGTTGTCAGCAATCACACCACCCGGACGCTGATCGGAGATCCCGAGATGCGAACGCGCCACCCGTCATGGTTTGCCGAAGAATCGCCCGGAAAATTGTTTCCCGGTTTTGCCAATCAGGGGGGAGTCCCCCGCTACACGGATCCCGACTTTTTGCGGGCTTGTGTGGACTGGGCCAGGAAGCTGCTCGACACCTATCCGACGCTGAGCCAGGTCACTGTAGGGGCACCGGAAGACAGCGGGGATCCCGAGCACGGTGACCCGTATGACTGGCGGGACAAAAAAATCTACCAGAAGCCCGGCATGAGCCACAAGCAGGCCTATGCCAATATGATGTGGGATTTCCACACCGCCATCGCCCGCGAGCTGAAAAAAACCCATCCCGACAAGGGCTTGATCTGGTGGTGCCTCTACAACAACAGCGTTCCGACCAACATTGACCCCGAGAACCGTCCCGATAATATCCTCTGCCGCGTGGAGGCTGTGCCGCCCAGCTATTACCTCCTCAAGGACGAAAAGGAGCGCTATTTTCGTGAGATCGAGGCGCAGTGGGCAGCTTTTCAGCCTCGGGACAAATCGCAGCAATGGGAATGGTGGCTGGACTATTGGTTCCCCACCTCACCCCGCTATCCAGAATTCTTTGCCCACAGCCTCCAGGAAACCCGTCAAAAACAGCGAAAATATTTTGACGGCTTTTTTATGGAGACCCCGGCGCAGAGCGTCAACGGAACGATACGGCTGACCGAGGTGCCCATCAGCCACCTGATGATCTACGTGAACAACAAACTTCTGTGGGATCCGGATCTGGATGTGGATGCATTGCTCAATGAATACTATCGTTTGTGGTTTGGGCCTGCCGAGAAAGAGATGAAAGCGTTTCACGAGTATGCCGAAAAAGTCTGGCTGCGACCGGGTTCCCGCTCGGTTTCCGGGGTGACCGGCTTTCTCAAAAAAGAGGACGTGGATGAGTATTTCCGCCTCCTGGAGGCGGCCAGGGAGAAAACCGCACCGGGGACGGTTTATCGTCGGCGTATCGAAGCGATGGAGGATTCCTATGTCGGCTTGAAAACTCTTTTTAAGGATCGGGAGCCCCAGGGGCCCAAGATACATTTGACCACGTTACCGGATAATGCGGTGGTGGATGGGGAATTGTCGAAATATCAGGGAGTCTGGGTGACCCTTCCGGGCAGCCAGGAGACCTCCGGCATCCATCAAAACAAGACGGAGTTTTCCGTGGCGCTGACCAGAGACAAGAAGCGGCTCTTTGTAGCTGTGCGTTCTTTTGAGGAGAAGATGGAGCAGTTGGTGGCGCAGACTAAAGATTTTGATAAGGCGGATATTTTCCAAGACGACCATGTGCGCATTGATGTGAACACCCCGGAAAAGAATTGGTTTACGGTGGCGATCAATCCCGCAGGTGCTCTTTTCGACGAGTCGCGCGATTTGGAGATGATCAACCGTTACGCGCTGCCGGTGCTTTGGACACCGGGCACCCAGTCGCATGTCAACAAACGCGGAGATCGGTGGGAAGTCGAGGTCTCCATTCCGACGCGGGATTTCGGGACGCATGGGCCGACCGCCGAATACCCGTGGGGGCTGAATGTGGAGCGTGTCCGAAGAGCCGGTGGTTCCCGGGAAAGCCAATCGCTGGCCACGGAAAAACCCTCCAGCTGGGCGCGGTTGGCACGTGATGCGACCCCCACACCAGAATCTGACACACCTCCTCCACCTAAAAAACCATCGCAAATAAATGAATAAATACCTCGCACTTTTCGTCGCTCTGATCACCCTGACCTTTTATGCGGAGCGAGCCGGAGCGGAGGATCTGGTGCTGGCCGAGAATGGCTCGAGTCGGTATCAAATTGTCCTGCCGGACAAAGCCGCCGATGAAGTGGTGGATCAATGGTTGGAGAGGACGGCACACTTGATGCAGGCCGCCTTTTCCCGAAGTGGTTTTGAGGTGGGCATTGTGCGTGAATCGGCCAAGGATGCGGAGAAACCGGGCCTCTATATTGGTGCCACCGAGTTCGCCAAAAAGCACGGGTTGAAGACCGACTTCAAGGACTGGACGTATCAGATCAAGGCGATTGGGCCGGATGTGGCCATTGTCGGCGGTGACCGCAAGGACCCCTACAAGACAGGAGCAGGTGGACAGCCGTTGGCGCAACTGGGCAGCGTGAAGGGAGTCACCGATTTTTTGCGCGACTATGCGGGGGTTCGCTTTCTTTTCATGACGCAGGCCGCCAACGAAGTCCAGTTGGGTGCTGCTGGTGAGAAGGCGGATGTGGACACGCGCAGCGTCGGTTTTCACCCGATGAAGCGCATTGCCATCCCCGCCGATCTGGATGTCCGCAAAACCCCCGCTCTGCAAGCCAATACGGATCGAAACCCAGAGCGCTTCTACGACATCGCCAACAATTTTTTCCCTCTGTTGAGCTTTGTGGAAGGCGACACCGTTCACTGGGAGAAGGTGATTCCAGTAGAGAAATACGGCAGGAGCCACCCGGAGTATTTTGCGCTGTTGTCCGATGGGAGGCGGGCCAGCGAGTTGGCGACTCACGTACACCAAGCCGGAGAGACCAACCACTGCCCGACCAACCCCGGGGTGCAGGATTTGATGGCGGCAAAGATCGTGGAATTGTTCGATCGGGGCCAGAGGGCGGTGCAGATCATGCCGCCGGATTCTTTCCGGCTGAATTATTGCAACTGCGGCAGTTGCGTGAAGCTCTTTGGCGGGCGGGCGGACACTTGGGAAGAAGTGAAGGCGAGGGGCGCATCAGGCAAGCTCTGGCAGGCCTATTTTGAGATTGCCAAGCGCGTGGCCCAGAAGCGGCCCGAGGCGAGGATGGTCGTGTGGGGTTACCAAGACACGCCGCTGACCACCATAACCGAGGTGCCCGAGAACATTATTCCCAAGGTGCAATTTGGTCAGGTGGCGGACTTCGACAGCATGAAGGGAGTGAAGAGCCCTTCGGGATTTACCGGTCTGGAGGAAACTTTCACCGGGTTTGGGGTTTCCGGACGCTACCTGCCGGAACGAACCGCCAAATACGCCGCTGAGATCGTCCAAGCCATGATCAAGAATCATATCCAGTGGAGCACACGCGATGGCGGCATTGGCAATGTGCCCGGTTTGCAGGGGCCGGCTTACTATGTATTCGGCCGCATGATGGGGGAACCCTCCGCCGATTGGCAGGAGTTGGTCAAAGAGTTTTGCGATGGTGCTTTTGGCGGGGTTTCATCGCTGATGCAGGAATTCTACAAACAACTCCACGAGCAAATGGCCTTGTATTCCGATTTTTTTGGAGTGCAGATGCCGGCATGGACGCGTGAATACGGTCGCAGCACGTACCGGGGCAACGCATGGCATGTCATGAGCCAGTATCCCCCGGAATACCTGAAGGATGCCGACCAGCAGCTCACTGCGGCGCAAGAGCGGACCAAAGACCCGGATGTAAAAGCGCGCCTGGAACTCCTGCGCACCGAGTTCAACTACCTGCGGGGTTTGTCACAAGTCTATTACCTGCACAGCGCCTGGGTGGCTCGTCCGAGTCCGGAGAACCTTCAGAACCTCCTGACGGCCATCGAAGACTGGTATAAGGGGATCGAAGAGGTGGTGGGAAAAGAGGGCTCTCCCGTTAAATCGCTGCCCGATTGGCCGCAGATGAAACCACTGGGCGGACACAGCTTTAAGCATGCCGCGTTGCAATACCCGTCTTACCAACAGCTCTGGATGAATACCTGTTTAAATTGGGACATTGCCGCCATTCGTCAGGGAATCCTCGAGAACCCGCATCGGTTGAGTGTCCCCCTGGTGGAGAAGGCACCCGCGATGGATTCACCGGATTGGCAACAAGCACCGGTACAGACCTTGCGGCTGCAGGACGACATGCCCTACAACACCATTCGGACAACATTTCAGGCACTGCGTGACCGCGAGAATCTCTACATCCGAGTGAAGAGCCTCTATCCCGCGAACCATCCCGAGGATGATCCGGCGGCCAAGACCGAGAAGGATGTTTTTAAGAATGAATATGTCGAGGTGGCTCTCCGGCCCTCCGGGAGCAAGACGATTTACCGACTCGCCGGAAATCCCGCCGCAGGCGTTCGCTACGACGCAAACTACGCAGTGGGCGGTCGCGGACAGTTGACCGTCGAGAATGAAAATTGGAATGGACAATGGGGATTTGAAGCGCAGGTCACCGGAAAAAAGGGACAAAACCTCGGAGAGCGCACTTGGACGGCACTCTTCCGCATCCCTTTTGCGGAGCTGGATGCCAAAACACCCGCTCATGGAGAAACTTGGGAATTCAATGTGGCACGCAAACGCGTCAGACCTGACGGCGACCAATACATGATTTGGAGCAATGCTCCCACTGCCACCGAGCCTAAAGCCCTAGGAAAACTTGTTCTGTAATGCTTTGGAATTTATATTGTAAAAATGAAAACTAATTTTTTTCTGTGGAAGCAGCGCAACCCAGTGGGACTCGCTGTTTTGGGTCTGGTGGGTGTTGTGAGTTTGAGCGTGTTGTCTCCCTCTCATGGCGAGAATCAGAAGGCAAGCCAAGGTGCGGGTGGGCCAGTGGATATTATTGACTGGGCGGGACAAATTGCAGGAGATCCCGCTAAAGCACCTTCTCCTGAAATCTATTTTTCTCCCCGTCGTGGTGCCGCTCCGCGGATTGTAGATGCCAAGACCGATCCCTCCAGTCCTTTCCCGGATGGGCATCTGGCGGTTTACATTGGCAAAGATGATGATTCCGAAGGGCCATCTTCTGAAGGACAACAAACCAATCTGACAATGATTCTCAATCCATTTTTTGGAGGTGGCGAACCGCCTCTCAAAGGTTGGCTGCAGGCGGAATTTTCCATTGATTCCGGGATCCTTACCTTTGCCATGAGAGCGGATGCAGAAGAGCCCAGTCCGAATGAATCCGTAGCGAGGGGGTCGCAGGGCAAAGAGCAGCAACTTTTTAAAGCCTACATTCAGCCGGACAATACTATTCTCATCGAACACGGTTCACCTGGGAAGGAGAATCAGGAAAAGGGGCGCGGTCAGGTGTCTGTCACGTCCGGTGTCCCACATGTTTTTCGCGTGGAGTGGGACTGGAGCGGGGAGCAGCTCCTCTTGCAGTTTTTATTGGATGGTGAATTGATGCCGATCAGCCAAAGCAACGATACCCTGGTACTTGACAGATCTTCTCAAGCCAAGGCGATCAATCGGCTGGATTGCTCTCTCCCCGCAGGATCTTTCCTGGGGAGAGTGACAGTTTCAGAGTAGTCAACCGATGAAACGGAATTTCTCGATGATTGGCAAACCTTGCGATCAACCGAGTGAGTCCAAACTGTCTGAAATGGTGCGGAGTCGCGTTCGGCTTCGTGCGATGGCATTGGTCATTGTCTTGGCCATGCTGGTGATGTTGCTGGCGCTGACGATGGCACTTTTTTCGCGGGTGACCCAGCAAAGGCAGGTGAGCGCAGCCAGCAGTGCGCAGACCCAGGCGACTTTTCTTGCGCAAAGTGCAGTGACAATAATTGAAGACGACCTGCAGCAGGAGATTGAAGCTGGCTCTTTGCCCGACACCCTCCCTTTGCCGCCAGAGGGAACGTATGTTTTTCGTCCCCGACTTACAGCCACCAACGCAATTGCCGGGGTGCCCTTCCGGGCCGCTCCTTCCCTGCAGCCGCAGGCGTCGGGGGTCTCGGGAAACGCCACAGGCAATATCGTAAAAATCAGTCGAAACAATACGCCATTTTTTGTGGCGAGTGCGGGCTATGTCGGCAGCAATGGAAGTACGCGCGCCTCGTCAGTGGCAACGACGAGCCCGGCTCTGGATGGTCGTCAGATTACGGATGCGCGTTGGAAAAAACCACAGTTTTTAACGGCTAATGAGTCAGTTGCTTATGAGGTGCCTGACTGGATTTACGTGGATCGTCAGGGGCGGAACCCCACCAGCTTCACCTCCAATGAACTACGCAGCTACGCCAACGCTGCGCCCTCCAATGACCAATACATCCTGGGACGCTTCGCTTATACGATTTATGACGAGTCCGGGCTGCTTGATATCAATGTGATCGGCAACGCTTTGTCTGGCAATGCCCTGGTGGATCCGGCGCGACGGGGACGGCTGGGCCAGGTAACTCCCGGCAATCTGGGAGGCATGGCGGCGGCGGATTTTTTACAAGTCGTTCAATGGCGTGATTCGGGAGAACCGTCCAACCCCGGCACTGTGGGAGGTTTACTCGATCCGCTGCGGACATTTTTACAGCCGCCGACAGGATCGAAGGCCCTGCTGTCCCGTCAGGATTTGCTCCGCTTCGCCTCGCGCCCTGGCAGCCCCATCCCACCCACCGCCCTGCCTTTCCTCTCCACGTTTAGTCGTGAAATCAATGCCCCCTCCTTTGAGGCGGATATCCCCCCGACAACCCCCTCCAGCTTGGAGGCGGATCAATTCAATGCTCCGCTCTTCAATGCGCGGTTTGCAGCGGCGACGACGCTGCACCGACCGGAAGGCGATGTCCAGGTGTCGGCTGGAACCCCCGTTTTGGCGCGCCGCTTTCCCCTGTCCAAGCTGGATTTGCTGGCTCAAAACAATCCTGATGCAAATGCTTTGCAATATTACTTTGGTTTGAAAAAGAATGGGATCGCCTACGAATATGTAGCAGATATTGGCGGGCGCATAGCCAAGCTGGATGAAGTCGCGGCACTGGGCCGGGAACCTAATTTTTTTGAGGTTTTACAGGCGGTTATTCTCACCGGCTCGTTGGGACGCAATGCGGGAGACAGTTATACCTTTGATAATGACCGGGATGAGAAGCGTAATCTTCAGGTGATGCAGATTGGGGCTAATATTATTGATCAATGGGATGCTGACGACATCCCCACCACCCTGCGCTACCCCTCGGGAAATCCGGGGGCATGGGAAGAATCCTATGGAATAGAAAACCTCCCTTATTTGCATAATATGGACCTTGTCGTCTGGCGTCCGGTACATAACCGTGATCGCTTTCAAGTCTGGGCATGGTTTGATGTGTGGAACCCTCACCAGAATGCCACAACCCCTCCCCAGGGCATCACCGGATTTCGTATCAATCCCAAATCGGGAAAACTTTCTGGATTGATTCTCTACTACATTTGGCGGGCTGATATCAATCAATACTACACTTATAGCGGGGGACAAACCATCGGTGGCTATCAGGGGGCGCAGCAGGATATTTTGACAGTTAATGCGGATTCCCTGGGTCAGCCTCCTCCGGGGGGGAATTCATGGCGCGGGTTTTCCGCCAGCGGAAATTATTCCGAACCCACGATCCTTGGGAATTATCAGGCACCATCCGGTGCCACCGATTATCCCACCATGCTTTTCCTCGATTACGCCAATGTGCCCCCTGCGATTTCAGACCCTCTTACCACGAATGGAACGCGCATTGGCCCCAGCGGCTCCACCGTGCAACCCTATCTTGATGAGCTGGTCGGTTATTATTACCCAAAACCAGTGCCGCCCGCACCCGGAGACGCGCACTGGGAAGCGATCACCAACGGGAATGGGACAATTGTTGACTATCGGGCCAACTTTGGAGTGAAAGCTCATAACAGCATTCGCTTTCAGCCTGTGGCAGGACAGGAGATTATTTTAGAGCTGCAAGCGAATATTGGCGGAACCTGGCACACTTATCAGGTTTTTGATGGGTTTCTCCCCATTGCAGGTACGGGAGTCAGTGGAGGCAGCGCCCCTTTTTCTTCTGGTTCGACCATTTTGATGTTTAAACGGGAGGATGCACCCGGAGATTTTTTGAGCGACACCCATCATTCAAAAGCGGCGAGCCCTGCCGACCCCATTCTTGCAAGTCGGTTTTATCTCTGGAATGCCGCGCAATCAAAACTACCGCTTTGGAAGACCGACCCGCGCACAATTCGGTTTGGGCATAGCGACAGCGCGGTGAGCAGCTTGGGGAAAACCATTCGGACCAACCCTCAACCCTACAACCCCCTTGCCAGTGGGCCTTTTCTGGAAGACTTTACACAACAAATTGATAAGGGTTGGCATTTTGTGTATGGCGATGGTACGCGTATGCCCCAGCCTCTGTCGGCTTTTGAGCGCAAGCCACGCTGGGGCCAGTCGAGCCCTGCGGATATTTATTTTTGGCCGTTTGGGCTGGTGGCCAACATCCCCGATGGGAACGTGGATGGTGGGGGGGTGAATCCATCCTACAACCCCGCGCGGTACTCTGATCGCGATGGTGTTATACGACCGGGCGATGGTTATGTGGGATCTGGAGCCAACCAGGGAGCAGTGCCGACGGTTCCGCAAGCCAACGTCAGTGGAGGACGGGGGGGGCTGGCCGACCGACCGCTCATGCTCAACCGGCCCTTCCGTTCGGTGGGGGAGATGGGCTATGCTTTCCGGGACTTGCCATGGAAGACCCTCGATTTCTTTAGCAAACAGTCGGGAGACTTGGGGCTTTTGGATGTGTTCACCCTGGATGATACTCCGGGGATGCCTCCGTTGGTGGCTGGCAAGGTCAATCTCAACACCCGGCGACCGGAAGTGCTGGCGGCTCTTCTTGAGGGGGCGGGCACTGCACCTGCTGGAGCACTGAACGCGGGCAGTCTGAGTAGTGGCGAATCCAATGAGATTGCTCAAGCTTTAGTGGCCGAGAGTGCCAAGGCTCCATTCCGTGATCGAGGTGATATGGTACGCCGGGTATTAGCACCGCAAAACTCGACGAATGCCACACTCACAGGAGGTGGAACCTGGAAGCCTGTTCGTAAAGTCGCCCGGGAGGCACCTGTGCGCGCACTGGCCGAATTAGGCAGCACACGCACCTGGAATCTTATGGTGGATGTGATCGTTCAGACAGGGCGCTTCACACCCTCTTCACAGGGTGGAGCGGATTTTCAAGTTCGAGGGGAACAAAGACTTTGGGTTCACCTGGCTATTGATCGGATGACTGGAGAAGTGGTGGATCGTCAAACGGAAATTGTGGATGAGTAGAAAATTACGAGTTTTGGTGTGGGGAGGCGTATTTTTCGTCTCTCTGGTTTCGCTGAGAGCCCAGCCCCCTCTTTTAGTGGCGGAACCCAAGCCCGGGGCGCGATGGCAGGTGGAAATCCATGAGCC
>JAJTZA010000076.1 GCA_021463905.1 Terrimicrobiaceae bacterium
CCACGAACGCAGCACTTGACCCCGGCAACCCTTATGGCCGCCGCATAAAACCCCGTGCGGACGACCGCAGAATGTCCAAACTCCAGCGCCCCGTGAGCAATCACGGGGCGCGGATTGAAACCTACACCTGGCGCAAACTATAATTTTCGGCCAGCATCGCCCCGTGAGCAATCACGGGGCGCGGATTGAAACGCTGCACAAAGCAGCGCGAGAGTCTCGGGACAGGAATCGCCCCGTGAGCAATCACGGGGCGCGGATTGAAACACTGCGTGCGGTCGGTGGATAGTGATAACGACTTGATCGCCCCGTGAGCAATCACGGGGCGCGGATTGAAACCCCGCGAGCGTCACAATCGCCCGCGCCCTGGAGCTATCGCCCCGTGAGCAATCACGGGGCGCGGATTGAAACGGGTTTTTTTCATTTATTAATACTTATATTTTAGATCGCCCCGCGAGCAATCACGGGGCGCGGATTGAAACCTTCACTTCTTCGCGCCCTCCATCTCTGGTATTTCATCGCCCCGTGAGCAATCATGGGGCGTAGGTGTTGGGAATTTTTGAGAGGATTGTGGGTTGGGTGGGTTGGTAAAATCGAATCGCTTCGATGGAGCTTCCAAAGTCACGCAATGGGTAGATGCCTTTGGTGGCACCGCGTCCGGGGTCGCGGATGAGGTAATCGAAACCCCGTTTTCCACAGATGACGACGAAGTGGCTGATGCCGTTGGGGTAGCGGAGGCGGGCGATGACGGGGTTGCCGCGCAGGAGGTTCCAGTCAATGAGGAAGTGGGAGGGGAGATTTTCGTAGTGCGGCAGGAGGGTGGGTGTGAGGGCGGGGTCGTATTCGGCGGCTTTTTCCCAGTAAATCCATCCTTGTGGGGTGTAGCCGCCCGGCTGTTTTGCGAGGAAGGCATTGAGGCGTCCGGGGTCAATATCGGCTCCGTGCGCAGCGAGCACCATGGCGGCGGAGGCCACGGCACAGCCTTCGGCGGCCAGAGAATGGGTGGTGGCCCCAAGGGACTCCGTGCCCCAGCGCGGGTCGGCCTGGGCAAATGTCGGCACGGGGATTTCTAATGGGATGGGGAAAAACAGTCCTCCCTGCGGGGGCGTGGGGCCTTTGCGCATCCAGACCGTCACCCACCAGGCCAGGGCGACGGTGAGAGCCAGCAGGGCCAGCGCGGTCAGAAGGGGTGGACGGTGGCGCATCAGACCTCTCCAAACCGCCGCTGACGACTCGCGTAATCCGTCAGAGCCGCCGCAAACTCCTTTTTTCCAAAATCCGGCCAGAGTGTTGGTGCGACATGGATTTCGGTGTAGCTGAGCTGCCAGAGCAGGAAGTTGGAGATGCGCAGCTCGCCGGATGTCCGGATGAGCAGGTCGGGATCCGGGATGCCCGCAGTGTAAAGCCGCGAGGAGATCATCTCTGCGTCAATGTTTTCCGGAGCCACCCGGCCTGCCTTCGCATCGCGGGCCAGCGAACGAACCGCATCCACAATCTCATCGCGACCGCTGTAGCTGAGCGCAAGAATCACTGTCAGTCGCGTGTTGGAGGAGGTGTCGCGGATCGCCTGTTCGAGTTTGTGTTGGCAGGCCTCGGGCAGGAGGTCGAGCCTGCCAATGGCCTGCAGCCGAATGCCCTCCTTGACCATTTGCCGGGCCCTCTCGTCAAGAAAACGCTCGAGCAGGCGCATCAATCCCTGCACCTCGGCGGCGGGACGCTTCCAATTTTCCGAGGAAAAGGCGTACAGCGTGAGAAACTCGACCCCGGCTTCGATGGCGGCCTCGACGCAGGCCTGGATCGTCTTGGACCCCTGCTCATGGCCGGCCAGCCGCGGAAGCGCCCGCTGCCGTGCCCAACGCCCGTTGCCATCCATGATGATGGCGACATGACGCGGAATAGCGGGAGCAGCCATACTGCGGATCAAACGACTGTGATCGTCTGTTCGCGCGCCGGACCCACGCTCACCAGGTCAAGCCGCGCACCCGTCAGCTCCGCGATCTTTTTGAGATATGCGCGGGCCCTGGCCGGGAGACGACCATATTCGCGGATGCCGGAAGTGTCCTTTTTCCAGCCGGGCATTTCGAGATAGACGGGTTTGCAGCGCAGGAAGTCACGGAGGCCCGAGGGTGGGACATGCAATGTCCTGGTTCCGCTCCGGTAGGCGACACACACGCGCAGGGTCTCCAGGGTGTCGAGTCCGTCCAGGTTGGTGATCGCCAGGCCGTTGATGCCATTGACCATGACCGCGTAGCGGGTGGCCACCGCATCAAACCACCCGCATCGGCGAGCGCGTCCGGTGGTGGAGCCAAACTCTCTCCCCATCCCATGCAACATTCTGGAGAGGGGCTCCGATTCGCTCGGGAAAGGCCCCTCGCCGACCCGCGTCGTGTAGGCCTTCATGACGCCCAGAATCCGACCCATCTGATTGGGCGGAACGCCGGTGCCCGTGCAGGCACCACCCGAGGTGGTATTGGAGGAGGTGACGTAGGGATAGGTGCCATGATCCAGGTCGAGGAACGTCCCCTGGGCTCCCTCGAAGAGAATCTCCCGGTCTCGGCGCATGGCCTCGTGCAGGAACACGACGGTATTTTGAATGAAGGGGCGAAGGACGCGGGCCGCCTTGAGGGTCTCCTTGCTGATCTGCGCGAACGAGACCGGCGGTGCGCCCCACGATTTGAGGAGGCGGTTGTTTTCGGTGACACGACTCCGCAATTTTTCGAGGAAGCTGGCTGGATCGAGGAGATCTCCTGCGCGCAGGCCGACGCGCTCGACTTTGTCGCCGTAGCAGGGGCCGATGCCGCGCTTGGTGGTTCCGATGCGGTTCTTTCCCATGGCCTTCTAGCGCTGCTCATCAATCAGCCGGTGGTAGGGAAAAACCAGGTGTGCGCAGTCGCTGATGACGAGGTTGTTTTTGATGGTGATCCTGCGCCGGCGCAGGTTGTCAATTTCCTGTACCAGGTGGACAGGATCCACGACGACCCCATTGCCAATCACGCAGGTTTTGCCGGAACGCAGAATCCCGGAGGGAATGAGGTGCAGCACATACTTCTCCCCTCCGACAATCACCGTGTGCCCCGCATTGTTACCGCCCTGACTGCGCACGACAATGTCTGCCGCCTCCGTCAAATGGTCAATGATCTTGCCCTTGCCTTCATCCCCCCATTGCGCTCCCACCAAAATCGTATTCGCCATATTGTGACTCGCAATCATGGCTGCGATGCGGATGTGCCACAAGGAGAAATACCAGGACGGCGGGAAGCAGGATCGCACCCGTTTTCTGAAGATAGAGTTTTCCGAAGCGGTTTGATTGTGATACTGCGTTGCCGATGACATCTCATGAGATCAGGCGGTCGTTTTTGGAGTTTTTTCGCGAGAAGCAGCATACGGTGGTTCCTTCGGCAAGCCTGATGCCGGGTTCTCCCAACCTGCTTTTCACCAATGCGGGCATGAATCAGTTTGTGCCGATTTTTTTGGGGGAGGCGCATTGTCCGTATGAGCCGCCACGCGCTGCGGACACACAGAAGTGCATCCGCGCAGGCGGCAAGCATAACGACCTCGATGATGTGGGGATGGACACCTACCACCACACATTTTTTGAGATGCTGGGCAACTGGAGCTTCGGCGACTATTTTAAGAAAGAGGCGATAGGATGGGCCTGGGAACTCGTTGTCGAGCGGTGGGGATTCCCGCCTGCGCGCCTGTACGCGACGATCTACAACCCGGGGCCGGACGATCCGGCGGAGCGCGACCGTGAGGCCTGGGACTGCTGGGCGGAGTGTTTCCGCTCGGCGGGACTCGACCCGTCCGTTCACATTGTGGATGGCGGACGCAAGGACAATTTTTGGATGATGGGAGAGACGGGACCCTGCGGGCCGTGCAGCGAACTCCACATGGACATCACCCCTGCAGGGGACACCGACGGTGCGCTGGTCAATGCCGGAGATGCGCGCTGCATCGAGATTTGGAATCTCGTCTTCATTCAATTCAATGCGAACCCTGATGGGACATTCAGTGCCCTGCCTGCGCGGCATGTGGACACCGGCATGGGGTTTGAACGCGTCGCCTCGATCATCCAGGGAACGAAAAACTTCACGGATTTTGCTGCGGCAAAGGTTTCCAACTACAATACGGACATTTTTCGACCGCTCTTTGATGTCATCGAGGCATTGAGCGGAAAAAGCTACCACGACACGCTGCCTGCGGATGCGGAAAATCAGCCCGCAGATTGGATCGAAGGGGACATCGCCTTCCGGGTGATTGCCGATCATGTCCGTGCGCTGAGTTTTGCCATTGCCGATGGCATCCTGCCCGGAAACAACGACCGCAACTATGTCCTGCGGCGCATCCTGCGTCGCGCAGTCCGGCATGGACGGACGCTGGGGCTCCGAGAGCCATTTTTTTACCGGCTGCCCGAGACGCTGGCCCGCATCATGGGAGACGCATTCCCGGAGCTGTCGGCGCGGCTGGGACAAATCCAGGAGGTTTTGTTGCGCGAGGAGGAGGCGTTCAACCGCACGCTCGATAAAGGCCTCGATCTTTTTGAGCGTGAGGCCGGGCAGGTGGGTCCGGGAGGAACACTCTCCGGTGCCTTCGCTTTCCGCCTCTACGACGAGCAGGGCTTCCCCTGGGATCTCACGGAAGTGCTGGCACGCGAGCGCGGCTTGCGGGTGGATGTTGCCGCCTTTGAGTCGCTCATGGACCAGCAGCGGGCGCGGGCGCGGGCGGCACAGAAGCGCCAGATCATTGAACTCTCGCGCGTGGAGTCGGCGGTGCCCACGCGGTTCGTCGGCTACGAGGCGCGGGAAGCCGAGGCGGACGTTCTGGAGGTGATCGCGCTCAAGGACGGGAACGCCCTCCTGCTGGATGTGACACCGTGCTACGCGGAAATGGGCGGCCAGGTGGGGGATCGGGCGACCGTCTCCCGGGGCGCGGAATCATGGACGATTGCAGACACGCGAAAGGCGGGCGATGCGTGGCTTCATCTTCTCGATGGGCAGGAATCCCCGGCTGCGGGCGTGCGCGTGTTTATTGCGGTGGATCGCAACCGCCGCGCGGCCATTGAGCGCCACCACACCGCCACCCACCTCCTCCACTGGGCCCTCCACGAAGTGGCCTCGCGCGAGGCCACGCAAAAAGGCTCCTTTGTCGGAGCGGACAAGCTCACCTTCGACTTCAACAGCGCACCCCTCACCGTCTCCCAATTGCGGGATATTGAGCGCCTGGTCAACGAACGCATCCTGGAGAACGCGCCTGTGACGTGGATCGAGACCGATTTCGAGACCGTGCGTGGACGCGCCGACATCCAGCAATTTTTTGGCGACAAATACGGTGATCGTGTGCGAGTGGTGCAGGTGGGTGGAGTCGGTGGTGCGCTGGATGGTTATTCGATGGAGCTGTGTGGAGGGACGCATGTTCGTGCCACGGGGGAGATGGGTTTGTTCCGGTTGGTCAGTGAATCGGCCATCGCATCCGGTGTACGCCGCATCGAGGCGCTTTGTGGTGTGCCGGCTTTTGCTGCCGCCTCGGCGGATGCGGCCCGCCTCGAGGCGCTGGCAGGAGCACTCGGGGCACCGCTCGGGGAAATCGAAAGAAAGCTCGAGGCGTTGGTGGCGCGGAGCAAGGTGCTCGAGAAGCAGGTGGCGGTTGCGCAGCGCGAGTCTGCCGTGCGTGCGGCCAGGGAGCTGCTTGGCAAAGCGCGTTCCGATTTACGTGTTCCGGCCATTATCGAGGAAGTTCAGGGTGCGGAAGGAGACACGCTCCAAGCCATGGCCGAAGCGTTGAAAGGGAGTTTTGATGGTGCAGTCGTCTTGATGGGTGCCGGTGCCGGAGGCGTCACTCTTGTCGCCGCCATCTCACCAAACCGGACTCAATCCGTGCAGGCGGGACGGATCATCCAGGCCATCGCCCCTATCCTGGGAGGACGCGGGGGAGGACGCCCGGATTTTGCCCGCGGAGGCGGAAAGGACGCCTCCAAAATCCCTCAGGCCCTCGAAGCCGCGCGCGCTTTTCTGTCATAGAAAAAGAACGAGCATCGGGGCGCGGCTTTCAGGGGGATCAGCCTGGAGCTTTTTCGGATGGATCCATCAATTGGCGGGCCTCGCGCATGGCTGCGACCGGATCGCCTGCGGGAAGAAACTCATGGCCCACATAGCCGGTGAAACCGGATTCGCGAATGGCTTGGGCAATGGCGGCGTAATTGAGTTCCTGCGTCGCGCCAATTTCCTGGCGTCCGGGATTCCCGGCGGTGTGAAAGTGCCCCAGCCAGGCGATGTTGTCGCGGATTGTTCGGATGATGTCTCCCTCCATGATTTGCATGTGGTAAATATCGTAGAGCAGGCGCAGGCGCGGGCTCTTCACGCGGCGGCAAACTTCGAGGCCCCAGGCGGTGTGATCGGCCAGGTATCCGGGATGATCCACGCAGCTGTTCAATAGTTCGAGAAGAAGCGTCACCCCTTTTTTTTCGGCATGGGGCGCTGCGCGGCGAAAGCCCTCGACCACCGTATCGAGGGCTTCGTCCCGGCTCTGGCCCTCTATCGCGTTACCGCCAAAGCAAATCAATCCAGGGATGCCATGCTCCGCCGCGATTTCCACCGACTCGATGATCTCGCGCTCGGCCTCGGCGTGACATTCCGGGCGGTTCATGGCCGCGCGGTGGCCGATCATGTTGCAGACCTTCAGGTTGTGCTTTTGGGCCAACCCAAGCCATTCTTTGAACTCTGCTCCCCGATTCCAGATTTCCAAAGCGGGAAAGCCCACTTCGGCGATGGCCGCGACAAGCGTCTCCTTGTCAGGAAAGCGTCGCAGGAACATGGGGGCGGAAATGGATTGCTGGTATGACATAGCTGCAGGTGTGTTGAGGTTAAAAAATGGTCTCGAGGTTGCGGGTTTCGAGCAGCGGGTCAATGCTCAGCGCGGCTCATCATCCGTTCCCTTCGGCTGGATACCGCACCGCCAATTCCTTCATACCCATAAACTCGGTGCGTTCGTCCGCGAGGAGTGCTGGAAGCAGGATTTCATGCACCGCATAGCCGGTGCCCTGGGGATGGGGATGATTGCTGTCACCGCCTGCATATTGAAGGCCGTGGAAGTGAGAAAGAACGAGCATCGGGTCGCGGCGTTCGTAATAGACCTCGAATTCCCGCAGGGCGAGGTCCGCCATCGCCTGGATGCGCACAGGATCATTGGGAACACGGAAGCCATAATCCCCGGCGATGGGAAACTCCCGGATGCCCTGTGGATGAATCCACGGCCGTGTTGGTATCGCCTCGCGAAAATGGATCGGTGCCTCCCAGAGGCCGCGGTTCCAGTCCCAGGAGGTGAAGCTGGGAATGCGTGAGGAAACCCACTCGAAGCCGAGCAGGGCGAGCGCGTGATAGAAGTTGTTGCAAAACGCCCCCCCCCCCGGACGGAACCCCGCCGAGTCCTCGCCAAAGGCGCGGCGCCAGATGCGCCGACCGGATTCGAGCATCCGCACTTGCGCTTCCAGGGTGTGCCTCTCCTCCAACCGACCGCGCTCTTCGTCAAACCGGCGCTTGGCCCGAGGGTCATGCTCGAGCATGCCCAACTCGGGAAACCCGCACTCGAAGGCGGTGTGCTTGAACCCGTGCTGGTAAAACTCATGCCCCCGGCCGCGCGCCTTCTCGATGAGGGGCAGCAATTCCTTGTCCTGATCAAGGTCTCCGCCCTCGCTGGGAATGACAAAAAACACGCCAGGAATACCGTGCCGGTCGAGCAACTCGAGCTGTCGGCGCAGCTCGGCGCTCTTGCCAAAATGAATATCATCGTTGGTCCAGACAACAGGGATTTTGTGGCTCATAATTGCTCAGATTATTCTTGGGAGTCTCCTTTTAGGCCCTGGCCACTTTCTCCGCCGCGCGGCACAGGTCATCCACGTAGGCGTCGGTCATGACCTGGGTGATGGACATGACAATCGCCCGGTTGAGCAGGCTGAGGGTTTGCGGGCACATGGTCTTTGAGTATTCGATCGAGCGGTCTTTCTCCAGGGCGCTCCAGGGAAATCCGTTCAGGTGCGGGCTGCGTTTCTCCATGATGTAGTTCCAATGGAAGAAGATGTGGCGGTCGGGGATTTGCCTCCGCAAATACGTCCCGCAACTGACGCCTTCCGCCCGCAGGGTTTCGCTGAGGGATTGCGATTTTTCCTCCGACTCGGTAAAGAAGGCCAGTGAGATGCCGCAGTCCCCGTCCCGGTCATTGACCGCCTCCATCTGGACGCCGGGAATGGACGCGAAGGAATCCCAGAGCCTGCGCTTGATCGCCCGGGTGCGCTCCAGAATCCGGTCGCGCTTTTTGAGCTGCTCAAACGCCACCGCACCATGCAATTCCGACTGGCGGTAGTTCTCGCCCAGAAAGGCCATGTCGCGAATACGACGGTTGTCCTCGTCGTTTTTCTGATTGTATTCGAGCCAGAAAGTGAAGGCCGAATCGTGGTAAATGCTGGCGCGATCCATCACATCCTGGCGGTTGGTCACGACCACGCCCCCCTCCCCCGCCGTGATGATCTTAAAATGCTGGAGGCTGAAGGCTCCCACATCGCCCCACATCCCCAGCGACTTGTCCCGAAATGCGCCTCCATTGGCTTGCGCGCAGTCCTCGATGACCTGCAACCCATGCCGCCTGGCAATCTCGACGATGCGATCCATCGCGCATGGAACCCCACGCATGTGAACCGGCACAACCGCCTTCGTCCGCGACGTGATTTTTTTCTCCATGTCCGCCGGATCCATCGTCAGCGAGGC
>JAJTZA010000077.1 GCA_021463905.1 Terrimicrobiaceae bacterium
CACTTTTTTTAACTGGACAAAATGTCGACCGTTGCCGCGCCGCACCATGCGCCACGCCCCCGCGCGAAGGCCTCGCGCCGCCCCGCGCCGGCCGCCCCGGACCCGGTCCGCCACCTCGGCCGCGAGATCCGGGGCCTGCGCAAGGCGCGCGGCTACACGCTGGCGGTGCTGGCCGGCAAGACCGAGCTGTCGGTCGGCTACCTGAGCCTGCTCGAGCGCGACCTCGCGACGCCGTCGATCAACGCGCTGCACGCGATCAGCCGCGCGCTCGGCGTGACGATCAGCTGGTTCTTCGATGCGGGTGAAATCCCGCCGGGGGAGCGCGACTACGTGGTCCGGCGCAACCGCCGGCGCAGGCTGGACTTCTCCGCGGGGATCGTCGACGAACTGCTGAGTCCCACGCTCGAAGGCCAGCTCGAACTCCTGGCGAGCCGGTTTCCGCCCGGCGCGTCGTCCGGCGCGGCGCCGTACGCGCACAACGGCGAGGAGGCCGGCGTCGTGATCCGCGGCAAGCTCGAACTGTGGGTCGACGGCAAGGTGTTCCTGCTCGAAGCCGGCGACAGCTTCGGCTTCCCGAGCACGCTCGAGCACCGCTACCGCAATCCCGACGCCGAGGAAGCGGAAGTGATCTGGGCGATCACGCCGCCGAGCTACTGATCGCACGCCATGGCGTCCCTGCGCGAGGCGCGCGAGGCGAACGTCTGGGAGGAGACCGCGGTCGCCGCGCCCGCGGTCCCGGGGCTCGAAGGCGAGGTTCGCGCGGACGTGCTCATCGTCGGCGCGGGCTACCTCGGGCTGTCGGCGGCGCTGCACCTCGCGCAGGCCGGTGTCGACACCGCCGTGCTCGACGCCCACGAGCCGGGCTTCGGCGCGTCCGGCCGCAACGGCGGTCAGGTCATCCCGGGCCTCAAGCACGATCCCGCCGAACTCGAGGCGATGTTCGGCCCGGAGCGGGGCGAGGGCCTCTGGCGCTTCGCCGGCGCGACCGCCGACGTGGTCTTCGACCTGGTCGCGCGCCACGGGCTGCGCTGCGGCGCGCGCCGCGTCCCATGGATCCAGGGCATCCATTCGGAGCCTGCCGCACTGCGCGCGCGGCGACGCGTCGACGACTGGCAGCGG
>JAJTZA010000078.1 GCA_021463905.1 Terrimicrobiaceae bacterium
CGTCGTGCCCGTTGACCCGCAAAAGTTGCTTCAGGAGAAAGTGCGCGAGTTGATCAAGCTGGCCAAGGAGCAGGGCTACGTCACGTTTGATGACCTGGAGGAGGCGCTTCCCGAGGCCGTGGTGGACACCGAGAGCATCGAGTCGGCCATGAATCAGCTGCGGGCCGTTGAGATTGAGATTATTGACGCTTCTGATGTGGATCGTGTCAAAGACGCGCGCGCCAAGGAGTCCGAGGAGGATGAAAAGGACGAAAAGGAGGACAAAGCGGACAACAAGCTCGACATACTGGACGACCCGGTTCGCATGTATCTCAAGCAGATGGGACAGGTTCCGTTGCTGACCCGCGAGCAGGAAGTGGAGATATCGAAGCGTATTGAGGAGGCCGAGTTGCGGGTACAGGACATTCTGTGCGGATTTGGGTTCATCGGGCGGGCGCATCTGGATTTGGCGCAAAAGCTCGTGGACACACGGGAGCGTTTTGACCGTGTGGTTCTCGACAAAAAGATTGAGAGCCGGGAGCAATACATGAAGGGGTTGACACGGCTGGCCGCCCTGCTCAAGAAGCAGTGCGAGACGATCAGCAGCCTCTACGCGAAGAAAATTGCTCCGCACAAGACGCCCTCACCCGCCGATGTCAAGGCACTCGAGCGGTCTGTCGAGGCCCTCAAAAAGGTCTATCCGAAGTTTTATTTCAAGCAGAAGGTGATCGAGGATTTCGTGACGCTGGCCGACGAACAAATGCGGGCCGCAAAAAACCTGAGTGCTGAATATGGAAAGTGCTCGTCTCCCGCCCACCAAAAGAACCGCCGCCATCTCTCCCTGCAAATCCGCGAGATGCAGCTTCGCAACTGGATGAACAGCGAGCAAATGCGTGTGCGCCACGAGGAACTCAAGAGCTGGCACCGCAAGGCACTCCGCGCCAAATCCGAAATGGTCGAAGCCAATCTCCGGCTCGTGATCTCCATCGCCAAAAAATATACCAACCGCGGCCTCTCGTTCCTGGACCTCATCCAGGAAGGCAACATGGGCCTTATGAAGGCGGTCGAAAAATTTGAATACCGGCGTGGATACAAGTTTTCCACCTACGCGACGTGGTGGATCCGGCAGGCCATCACGCGCTCAATCGCCGATCAGGCGCGCACCATCCGCATCCCGGTGCATATGATCGAAACGATCAACAAGCTCATCCGCGTGCAAAAGCAGCTGGTGCAGGAATACGGGCGCGAGCCGACTCCCGACGAGATTTCCGATGAGATTCAGCTTCCGGTCGAGCGGGTGCGGGCGGTTCTGAAGATGGCCCAGCAGCCCATCTCGCTGCAGGCGCCGGTGGGCGATTCCGATGACACGAATTTTGGAGATTTCATCGAGGACAAGAGCGCGGAAAATCCGGCGGATCAGGCAGCCATTGTTTTAATCAAAGATAAAATCAAGGACGTTTTGGACACGCTCACCGAGCGCGAGCGGCAGGTTCTCGAACAGCGGTTTGGGCTGGTGGACGGCTACACGCGCACGCTGGAGGAAGTCGGACGCCAGTTCAAAGTCACCCGCGAGCGCATCCGTCAGATCGAGGCGAAGGCACTCCGCAAAATGCGCCATCCCACGCGCATCCGCCACCTCGAGGGATTTCTCGAACCTCACGATTGGTGACGCACGGCGGGGACGCCCGCCGCCAACAGAGGGAGACGCGGAAACTTTTTTTCCAGGATTCGGTCTGCGGGCGCATGGAGCCAGCCTTCCAGCAGGGTGGCATAGACGGAGCGAAAATCCGTCGTGTGGATCAGGTCGCCGCGATCCAGATGTGTGAGGCTTGGTGCGGCGCCGTGCAGACCGGGCTGGATGCCGCCACCGACGAGAAACATGGGTGCGGCCGCGCCGTGATCGGTGCCCCCATTGGCATTTTCCGCCACGCGCCGCCCAAACTCGCTGAACGTCATGAGCAGAACGCGGTCCAGAACTTTCATGGCCCGCAATTCCGCGACGAAGGCCGCAAGGGCCGCATCAAACTCCCGGAGCAGCCTCTCGTGGGTGGCCGATTGCGCGTTGTGGGTGTCGAAGCCGCCCTGGGAGACGTAATAGACGCGCGTGGGCATCCCCCCGGCGATGAGCCGCGCGACCAGCCCGAGAGAATGGCCAAGCCGCGATTTGGGGAAAGCGGCGGCGAGTGGGAACCTGGAGGTGATTTCCTGTACGCGGTGGGAGCTGAGCTGCGCATCCAGAGCGACACGCCGGAGGAAGTCGGCGGTGTCGTCCGCATCAGAGGCACTGCCGGCCAGTGCGCCAATCGAGGCGCCTTCCGAGGAGTCACCCGGGTCGGCACCACCGCCAATGGCGTCCATCACCATTTCCGCATCGCCTTCGAGACGGAATTTTTCCGGGCTGTTGAAGGTAATGCCTTGTGGGTGGGCAGAGGCAAAGGCCAGCGGGTCGCGCTCACCGATGGCCACGCCCACACCGGGGTCTTCGCCCGAGCAGCAGGCATCAAAGTAGCGACCCAGCCAGCCCCGGGAAGAGACGCGTTCTGCATCCGTGGCGGTCTGCCAGATGTCGGTGGATCGAAAATGTGAGCGGTTCGGATTTGGGTAGCCGACACCCTGAATGATCGCCGCGTCTCCTGCGTCGTACAGTCCGCGCAGACCGGTCAGTGCCGGATGCAACCCGATTCGATCGTCAATCTTGAGGGACTGACCGGTGGGAATCGCCAACTGCGGACGCGCACGGTAATAGGCGTCATCGGCGTGGGGGATCACGGTATTGAGTCCATCGTTGCCACCCGCAAGCTGCAGCACGACAAGGATGGGATGGTCGCGGCCCGTGGGCGTGGGGAGCACCGCCTCGGCGGCGATGGCATCGAGCGCGAAGAAGGTGCGTTCGAGGAAGGCGGGAATGGTCCATGCGGCCGCGCCTCCCAGGAAGGAGGTTTTAATAAAATGCCTGCGTGTATGGAGTGTCTGGCTCATGTGAGTTGGAATTCAGGGAGGGTCATGGCAAAGCGCAAAAGCTCCCGCACAGTTTTTTCGTCAGCGGGAAAGGAATGTGCCTTGGCAAAATCCACCAATTTGGCGTGAGCGGACGACGAAACCCGCATGGGAAAAAGTCTCTGCTCGGTCGAGGCCACAACCGCCTCCGGGGACTTTCGCACCTCCTCCGGGAACAGCCGCGACTTTTGTCTCCCTCCGGTGAGAAACAGGCTGTACGCCAGATTGCAGCGCGAAAGAAAGGCCGAGACGCTCATCCAGGATTTGCCGCCCTCCCATCCCCGCACATTGGGAGGCTGGAACAATTTTTGGCCCAGGGCATCCAGGGCAGCCAACTCGGCGGGACTTCCCGAAATGGGCTCTTCCAGCCGAATCGCAGCCCCCACCAACCACTCGACAGGACTTTTGATTTGCGTTCCCATGACTGCAGGCGAGTAAAACTCCTCCTCGAGGAAGACCGCCCGCAGAAGCCTGGAGGTGTCAAACCGACTGGCACGAAAGCGCTCGGCCAATCGCCCGAGAGTCCGGGGAGTCGGGTCGCGACCCGCGAAAAATTTCCAGACCTTCCCGGCAATGAACGGTGCGCATTGGGGCCGCGAGAGGATCACATCCACGGCATCGGTCGCCCCAAAACGACCCACCTGACCAAAGAGCTTTTTTTCTCCGTCGTCCATTTTTCGCTGCACGGGAGCGGCCATCTGACTTGCGGGGTTGATGCGCCAGCCGGCAAAGGCCCTCGCCGCCTCCCGGATGTCCTCTTCCGTGTAGTGTCCCTCGCCAAGCAAAAAAAGCTCCATCACTTCGCGCGCAAAATTCTCATTCGGGTGTTCTTTCGAGGAACCCGCAATGTCGAGATAGCGCATCATGGCAGGGTCGGAGGGAATGGCGCGGGCCAGCTCCCCAAAGTTCCCCAGCGCGTGCATCCGGAACAGCTCGTTCTGACGCCACAACAAATACACACTGCGCGTCTTTTCCACACTGGTGGCAAAGTGACCGTGCCAAAAGAGCGTCATTTTTTCGCGCAGAGGATGGGGGGAATGCCGCAGACGCTGGAGCCACCACGCGCGCAAATCCGCCAGAGCGGAATTTTCCATGATCCGCAGCCGCCGACGCGCCTGCCGCTGCGCTTCGGGGTCATTGCGCAGTCCCGCGATCTCTTTCAATGCCGCGCTGTAAGGAGCCTTGTCCGCAAAGGAATCCTCCGGCGGAAACAGGTCTTCATCGCTCCCGACCCGCAAAAGATTCTCGACCGTTGGAAAGAGGCCGGCTTGCGCAGATGCCTCGACCTGATCCGGGGTCGCCCCAAACCCGGCCCGCGCCAGGAGATGTGCGGCCTGCTCGCGCGGCCAGCGTACGGGTTGTGATGGGTTTCCCATGAGAAGATTCAACCACGCCCGGATGTTTTGGTTGCACCATGCGGTCGAGCGTTGCAACGAGGAGGCGGCCGGAGCACTGTCACGAGGCGATGAAGCCGAGCAGCGGCAACTGAGCCAGCCTTAACCCTCGCCTGCCAGCACGATGGCGCGATCGATCAGCGCATCGCTGATGTAGGCCCCAGCTCCGCGCAATCGCTCCAGCACGAGACGCACCTCGGAAATCAACCCGCGTTCCTTGGCCAGAACAATAATTCGTAACGATCCGATAACTGGCACGCCATGCTTCATCGCCAATTTTCGCGCTGCCCGGTCATCCAGCACCGCGATGAAACCTGGATTTTGCAACGCCCAGGAAATCACTTCCGCCTCGCCCGTGCCGCCACCCCAACCGGACAAAGCCGGATGCAATGGCGATACTTTGCGAAGATACGTTTGTCCTCCGCCTTGTAGCCATTCACGTCCGGCGTCGGCGATCCGTCCCGAAGAGACTTCGGCCACAACGCCTTCCGGCACGACCAGCTCCGCGCAAAGTTTCGGAAGCAGGTGGATGATGTCCGCCTTGCCCAACAGGATGACGGGCGAGGCGTTGACCACCCAGTGCTCAGCCGCACCGGAAGTCATGCTCCAGCTCCTCGGCACTCATCTGCACAGGGGAGAGCCGGTGAGCGGCCAGCAGATCGAAAAATGCTCCTCGGGTCAGGCCCAAAGCCACCGCCGCCTGCCCCTGGGAGAGACGCCCTTCCTCAAACCAGCGCAACACCGCCGCCTCGCGCAATTCGTGCGGTAAGTCTTCCGTCCGCACCTTGATGGCGCGGGCGGCCTCCTTGGGCAGCTCGACTATCACCTGACGGGTCATACGCACACGATACATCCAAGACCTGTCTCCGCAACCCTCAGGATAGGCTACCGCTCAACGACCACCTGCCCCTCACCAAATTTTTCATTGAAATCATCCTGCGGTTGGCGGACAGTCACCGCTCACCGGGTTGGTAGCTCAATGGTAGAGCAGTGCCCTTTTAAGGCATTGGTTCTGGGTTCGAGTCCCAGCCGACCCACTGTCTGAGACGCTCGCCCCTCATGAAACGCTTCCGGCTTGAGTCATGGGAAAAAATCGCGTAAAACTGCCTCATGGCTGAAACCGCTCCTGATTCCTTGCGCGCAGACACGGCGGATGCTGCGATGCAGGGGAATGGAAGGAGCATCCGGACATTTTATCGTCTGGAAGGCGGTCGGCTCGCCTCCTGCCCTGCTCCGGACGCGCAAGTGATCGTCTATATCTCGCCGACCATTGACGATGAAGCCGAGCTGCAGGAACTCTACAATATTGACTACCACACCCTCCAGTCCTCGCTTGACCCGGATGAACTCTCCCGTCTCGAATTCGAGCCGGATCATGCCGCACTGATTTTCAAGCGCCCCAAGAGTTTCTGCGCCCAGGACAACTTCCTGCTCAAGCTCACTTCGACAGGCGTTTTTATCTACGACGATTATCTGGTCATTGTCATGCCCGATGAGGCGCCGATTTTTGAGGGACGTGTTCCCATTCCCGTGCAGACGATTCAGGATGTCGCGCTGCGTCTGCTCTACCAGTCCATCATGCACTTTGATGGCCACCTCAAGGCCATCAACATGCTCTCCGATTCGCTCGAACGCAGGATCAGCACCTCTCTTGAAAACGTCTATCTCCTCAACATGTTCGCTCTCGAAAAAAGCCTCGTCTATATCGTCAATGCGATCAGCTCGAACGGCGCACTCCTGGATCGGATGAAAGCCGCCGCCGAAAAACTCGGTCTCGATCACGAGCAGGTGGGCGTCCTCGAGGACATCGTCATCGAGAACAGCCAGTGCCTTCGCCGCACGGAAATTTACGCGCAGGTCATCGGGAGTCTCATGGATGCGCGCGCCTCGATCGTCAGCCACAACCTCAACCAGCTCATCAAAAAGTTTACCATCTGGACGATAGCCATCATGCTCATGAACCTTGTGGTGAGCATCTTTTCGATGAACGTGCTCCTGCCTCTTCCTGGGGAGGGATTTCTCTGGCCGTTTTATTTCGTTTTGTTCCTCTGTGTGGTCAGCGCCGGATTTGTCTTTATTCTCTGGCGGCTGAAGAAATGGTGAAACCGGATTGCCGGATCATGCGGTTTTGCCTAATATCCCTTGTTGGATGAATACCGAGCGGACTCCACTTTCTGTGATAGATGCGCACACACATATTGGTGTGGATTTGAAGTGCTATTTTCAAGATTGGGCACCTTACGCATTGGGGTGGGCTGAGCTGGTTGAAATGGGGAGTGGTCTGGGGCTCGGGGAGTTTGTGGTATTTCCGATGCCGACCCATCTGGGGTTGAATCTCGCGGCGGCGCGTGTCGGGGAAGTGACGGCGGAAGGGGCCCTGGAAAGGGTTCCTTACGCATTCGAGAATCGCCGGATGATGCAGGAAATCACGCGCGTTCCTGAGTCTGCGGGGCGTGCCCTGCCGCTGTGGATGTTTGACCCTTTGCGGGAGCCTCGCCTGCAATGTGAGGCATTGCGGGTGCTCAGTGAGGAATACCGCTGTTCCGGTCTGAAGGTGCAGGCCACCATCATTCGCTCGCCAATCACGCAGCTTTTGGGTGAAGGCGGCTGCCTGCTCGACCTGGCCGAGGAAAAAAACTGGCCGGTGCTCATTCACACCAGCGTGCACCCGGAGGATCCCTGGTCGCAGGTTTCCGACATCCTGAAAATTGCCGAGAGCCGTCCGAATATCCGATTCAATCTGGCCCATTCCTGTCGGTTTGACCGGACCGCCCTGGATCGCATCGCCGAGCTGCCCAATGCGTGGTTCGATTGCTCCGCGCATGTCATCCATTGCCAGATTGCCGTGAAGGATCATCCTTCTGTGGCCAGCCCCTCGAAGCGCTTTGTCTCCGATTACCGGGATCCCGTGCGTGTCCTCGCCGATCTGGCCGCCGCTTATCCCGACAAATTGATGTGGGGGAGCGACGCGCCCTTTTACTCCTACTGCGAGCGCAACCTCCAGTTGGTCAGCTCCTACCACCGGGAGGTAGCCGTTCTCCGCGCCCTGGATGAAAAAACCGTCCAGCGCATCGGCATCCAAAACACTCGAGCGTTTCTCGGCTGATTTTATGAAAATACTCCGCTACCGCGATCCGGATGGACACATCCATCATGGGGAACAACTCAACAACGATACCATCCATCAGCTCACCGGCGACCTGTTTGCCGGACTGAAGCCAACCGGAGAACCCGCCCGCGTGGAAAAAATCCTCTCGCCCATTTCTCCCACCACCATCCTCTGCATCGGCCTCAACTATAAAAAACATGCGGCGGAAACAGGCGCCAAACTGCCCACATTCCCGGTGCTTTTTGTCAAAAGCCCCGGTGCGGTGCAGAATCCCGGTGACCCCATCGAAATCCCCACCCGCCTCGCCAGCACCGAGGTGGACTACGAATGCGAATTGGCGGTGGTCATCGGACGCGCCTGCAAGAACGTCCCGCGTGAACGGGCTCTGGACTACGTCCTCGGTTACACCTGCGCAAACGATGTCAGCGCCCGCGATTGGCAAACCCAGCGGGGGGGCAGCCAATGGTGCCGAGGAAAAACCTTCGATACATTTGCTCCGCTTGGCCCGGTGCTGACCACGCCTGACGAAATCCCGAACCCCAATGCGCTGGGCATCCGGACGATCCTCAATGGCGAGACGGTGCAGGATTGGAATACCAGTGACATGATTTTTGACGTTCCTGCACTGATTGAATTTCTGAGTGGCAGTACGACCCTGCTGCCGGGAACGGTGATTCTCACGGGCACTCCGCATGGTGTCGGCATGGCTGCCAAGCCTCCGCGCTGGCTCCGGCCCGGCGACGAAGTCACCATCGAGATCGAAAAAATTGGTCGCCTCACCAATCCAGTGATTAACGAGCCCTAACGGGGCTTCCTCAGTCTTGAGCCTGACCCTTCCTCCGCCGACCGTCCTGGCCAAAGCGCAGCACGCGCTGGGAGAAGGCCCGCTCTGGTTCGACCAGCGCTGGTGGTGGACCGACATCGAGGGCGGGACAATTTTCAGTCGTAAGGCGGATGGCAGCGATCCCTGGTTCCATGATTTTGGACGAAAGGTTCCCGCTTTCGCACGATGGGATGCCCGGCATCTCCTGATTGTCTTTGATCGCAGTCTGGCCTTGTGGAATCGGTCATCCGACACTCTCGAAGAACTGGCCCGGCTGGATGACCACCTCGAACCCACCACCAATCGCTTTAATGATGGAAAATGGGGGCCCGACGGACGTTTCCTGGTCGGGACACTGAGCACAACCGGCCAGAAAGACGCGGCCAGCCTGTATGTGTTTGATCGGGAGCGCGGGCTGAAGCAACTCCTCTCCGGCGTGGGACTTTCCAACGGCCTCGCATGGACGCAGGACGGCAGGGTGATCTACCATGTGGATTCCCTCAAGGGCACCATCACCGCCAATGACTACGCGGAGGGCACTCTCAGCCATCCGCGCATCGTCATTCAATCGCCCCCCCACCTCGGGCTGCCCGATGGGATGGATATTGATTCCGAGGGCCACCTGTGGGTCGCCCACTGGGGAGGGAGTGCCGTCCGCTGCTGGTCACCCCGGACGGGCAAATGCCTTCGGGAAATTCCCCTGCCGTGTCCGCAGCCTTCCTCGTGTTGTTTCGGCGGCCCGGAGTCACGGCAATTGCTGATTACGACCGCCCGGGTGAGCTTGTCGGAGGAGGTTCTGTCTGAGCACCCACTTTCGGGCAGCGTTTTTCTTTGGGATGGTTCGATCGCGTGAGTACTGATCCCCCCGCACCTGAAGGCGCAACGCGGCGTCGGGGAACCTCCCGCAAGGGCCTTTTTTTGAGCATGGCCGCACTGGGCCTGCTGACGAGTCTCTGGATCTTCACACCATGGCATGGCTCTCTCTGGAACTTTAACCCCGAACAAGTTGCCAAAAATGAAACCCAAATGTGGCGGCTCTACTACGAAAAGAATTACCTCCAGCTCGGCTGGTACCTCTATGCCTCACTGCGTGACCAATACCACCTGTCTCCATGGAACGCCGCAACCATCGCCTGGGACTTGTCCCGCGCAGCCCGCACATTCCAAAAATCACGCGGACGCACCGAGGCCCGGCTGGCCATCCCTCTCATCGAGAACGCCTACCGACGGCTCGCCGTAGTCACGGGGGAGGACATTGACACCCGCCGCGCAGCCGCTCTCGAACTCGAGTGGTGGCAGCAGCGCCGCGAGCGTGCCACCCCCGAAGAATACGCTCGCACCATTGCCGCGCTGGCCGAGGTCGTTTATCGTTGCGGCCCCGACCCACGCCTTGATGCCGCAGCCCTCGAACGCGCCCAAGCCATGCGCTTCCGCAATGAGCGCGGAAAAAATATCACCGAGGCTGACTGGAAAAAAATCCAGTCCGGGCTGACCCGCTGTTACGAGGCCGCCCATCAGGTTCTCATGGAAAGCCGGTCCGCTCCGCCACGGGATCCACGGGATCCGCCTTGAACGCGACCTCATTGTCCGGGTCGCTTTCCGGTGCCAGGCAACCACACCCTCTTCCAGCGTCAGGGTTGTCCTTCAGGAAGCACCATGATGGATTTCCAAAAAGCGTTATGATGCCCTCTTTGATTCCTATGAGGTTTTGCGGTGGTGGTCAGCGGGCTTCGATTGCCTGAAGGATGGTTTCACCGATGGCCAGGGAGGCGGTGGCGGCCGGGCTGGGGGCATTGAGGAGATGCAGGGCGTTTTCCCCGTGTTCAAAGTGAAAGTCCTGGAGCAGGCTGCCATTGCGGGCGATGGCCTGGGCGCGAACGCCTGCGCCGCCCATTTCGAGGTCCCCGCTGCGGATCTCCGGTACGAGTCGCTGCAACGCATGGCAGAAACTGTGCTTGCTTAAGGAGAGTGCCAGCTCGTGCGCGCACATCCGGGGGTAGCGGCCCAGGAATCTCCAGAGACCGGGGAAGGTCAGGGACTCTGCCAGATCCCGCAGATTGACGTCGCATTTGCGATAGCCCTCCCGCGCGAAAGCCAGCACGGCATTGGGCCCGGCCTCAATGCCGCCTCCAATCAACCGGGTGAAGTGGACCCCGAGGAAGGGGAAGGCGGGATCGGGCACCGGATAAATGAGATGACGCACCAACATCTCACGTTCTTGTTTTAAGCGATGGTATTCACCCCGGAAGGGGAGGATGCGGACGGAGCCTCTTCCTCCGGCTTTCCGAAAAACGCGGTCGCAATGCAGACCCGCACAGTTGATGAGAAACGGAGCCGACCATCCTCCCTCCGCAGTTTCAACCCGCCACTCCCCCCCATGACGCGCCACAGAACGCGCCTCCGCGCCGGTGGCAATCGCGCCTCCGAGTCGAAGGATTTCGCGTTCGAGAGCATCACAAACTCCCCGGTAATCCACGATGCCTTCCTCGGGAACATGCACGGCCGCCAGTCCCCGGGCATGAGGCTCGATCTCGCGCAGGGCCTCCGCGCCGAGCCGCTGCAAGCCCTGAAGTCCATTGCGCTGGCCCCGGACCAGCAGCTCCTCGAGCCGGGGCAGCTCCTCGGCCCGGGTGGCGACCACAAGTTTGCCGCATATCTCGAAGGGGATGTGGTGCTCTTCGCAAAAGGCGACCATCAAGCGAATGCCACGCACCGCCAGACGCGCCTTCAGCGAACCAGGCTGATAATACAAACCCGCATGAAGGACGCCACTGTTGTGGGTGCTTTGATGACTCCCCACCCGTGACTCTTTTTCAAGCACCTGTACCCGCGTCCCCCGACGAACCAATTGCAGGGCCGTGGCCAGACCGACAATCCCCCCGCCAATAATCAATACGCTCTTTGGCAATTTTTGAGTGTTCATCGTGCGCGAAAGTTTGTCATGGAGTCGGTGGTGCCGTCAGCCGCGAGCCAGAACGACGCTCAGCAGCGAGATGTCTGCCGGTGTCACCCCGCTCACCCGCGCTGCCTGACCAAGGGTTTCAGGGCGGATGGCCGTAAGTTTTTGTACGGCCTCGGTTCGCAGGCCGCGAATTTGCGCGTATTCGAGGGTTGCGGGGATGGGCTTGTTTTCAAGCGAGGAAATGCGCTCGAGCCGGGCCTGCTCGCGCGCGATATACCCCGCGTATTTGATGTCATTTTCCAGGGTTTGCCAAACAGAGGGCGGGGCGAGGGAGCGGATGTCCGCAGGCAACGCTTCCACGGAATTTTCCGGGCGACGGAGCCATTGTTCGAGAGGCAGTCCATCGAGCCGACCCGCCTGGAGTGCCTGGCGCGCGGCTTCCACCGCCCGCTCCTTTTCGTGGAAGGCTCCCTGTCGCTCCGAGTCCACCAGGCCCAGCGCGATGGCCCGGGGTGTCAGGCGCAGGTCGGCGTTGTCCTGTCGCAGCAGGAGGCGAAATTCCGCGCGGCTGGTGAACATGCGATAAGGTTCGGGGGTGCCCCGGGTGACCAGATCGTCAATGAGCACGCCAATGTAGGCTTCATGTCGCGCGAGAATGAAGGGCGGACGCCGCAGCAGCTTGAGTGCCGCATTGGCTCCCGCCATCAGCCCCTGCGCAGCCGCTTCCTCGTATCCCGAGGTGCCATTGATCTGTCCTGCAAAATAGAGGCCGGGCACCCGCTTGGTCTCCAGGGTCGAACGCAGTTGGGTCGGAAAGCAATAATCGTATTCGACCGCATACCCGGGCCGCAGAATTTCGCAGTTCTCGAGACCGGAGATCGAATGAAGAAAGGCGTATTGGATGTCATACGGCAGACTGGTCGAAACCCCATTGACATAATACTCGCCGGTATGCCAACCCTCGGGTTCCAAAAAAATTTGATGGGTGGTCTTCCCGGCAAATTTGACCACCTTGTCCTCGATGCTGGGACAGTAACGCGCCCCCACCCCCTCGATGATCCCCGCAAACATGGGGGATTTGTCCAGATTGGCGCGGATGATTTCATGCGTTTTGGGATTGGTGTGCGTCGTCCAGCAAGGGATTTGTCGGGCGACAAAGCGATCCTCCTCCCAATGGTTCAGGGTAAAAATATCGTCTTCCTTTTTTGTGATTTTCCTGGGCAGAAAACTGAATGTCGGCGGTGGTTCGTCGCCGTCCTGTCGCTCGCATTTTGCGAAGTCAATGCTTCGGCCCAGCAACCGGGCCGGGGTGCCCGTTTTGAAGCGTCCCACTCCGAAACCGAGTTCCTTCAGGCTGTCGCTGAAGGTGGAAACCGTGTCGCCCATGCGCCCTCCCGCCTGGTTGCGCAAGCCCACATGCAGGAGTCCGCGCAAAAAGGTGCCGGTGGTGACAATCACGGCCCGGCCTTGAAAAACCAGTCCGAGATTGGTTTCGACTCCGCGCGCTTCCCCGTCTTCAATCAACAGCCGCGTCGCGTGCGCCTGCTGGATTTCCAGACGGGAGACGCTCTCCAGGTGGGCCTTGGCGCGGAATTGATACGCTTTTTTGTCGCATTGCGCACGGGGGGCGCGCACGCTCGGCCCCTTTCCCACATTCAGCATGCGAAATTGGATGCCGGTGGCATCGGCATTCAAGCCCATCAGCCCGCCGAGCGCGTCAATCTCCCGCACAATGTGGCCTTTGGCCAATCCACCAATGGCGGGATTGCACGACATCTGCGCGATGGTATCGGCATTTTGCGTCAGGATCAGCGTCTCACAGCCCAGACGCGCAGAGGCAAGCGCGGCCTCGATGCCCGCATGTCCCGCGCCGATCACGATCACATCGAAACGCTTCGGATAAATAAAATCTGCCATCAAACCGCGGCGGCGCCGGCTTTCGAGGGGGGCTCCGGCTCGTGCGAGAGATTTTTCTGATTGATGCGCAGGATGGTTTTGTCCTCGATGTCCGCATCGTCCTCGGAGAGAGCCGTGTAGGCAAGACAGGCCACCTCGTCCTGGGAAGTCGCCCCTGCAAGAACCTGCTGCAATGCCTGTTGGTAAAGGGTCATCACTCCCTTGTGGAATGCCACCTCGCGCATCTTGGATTGCGGGGCGTTGGTGGAAACCAACTCGCCCAGCTCGGCATCAATCGGACACATTTCCATGAGTGCCATCCGTCCGGAGTAGCCGGTCTCGTTGCATTCCGGACATCCCTGCTTCACATACACGCACTCGACATCCCCGGGTATGGTAATGCGATTGATGCGGAGGATCGCCTGAAGATCATCCGAAATTTTAGCCGGTTTTTTGCAATACGAGCAGAGCTTGCGCACCAGTCGCTGGGCCTGGGTTAATGCGAGCGAATCGGCCAACAGGTACGGAGGCACGCCCATGGCAATGAGGCGGCTCACCGCGCGCAGGCTGTCGTTGGCGTGCAGGGTCGTCAGCACCAGGTGGCCGGTCAGCGCCGCATTGACGGCTGCGCTGGCGGTTTCCTCATCACGACATTCCCCGATGAGGATCACATCCGGATCGGCGCGCATGAGGCGGCGGAGGCCTTCCGCAAAATTGATGCCATTGACGGGGTCGGTCTGGGTCTGGTTCAAGCCCTCGACCTCGTATTCAATCGGATCCTCGATGGTGTGGATGTTGATGTTGTCGGAGTTGATGCTGTTGAGCAGCGCGTAGAGCGTGGTGGTTTTTCCGCTTCCCGTCGGCCCTGTGATCAGGATCAGACCCTGATCGCGGGTCATGGCCTCGCCGATGACGCCCATCTGCCACTGCGAGAGGTCCAGCGCGTCCAGGCTGCGGATGCCGTCCTTTTTATCCAAAAAGCGTATGGTAATTTTTTGCAGATCTTTCCGGCAGGGGATGGCGGAGACGCGGCAGTCAATCCGGCGTTTGTCGAGCAGGAGGGAGAAGCGTCCGTCCTGTGCGTCCTGGCGGCGCTGGCCCATGTTCGAGTAGTTTTTAATGAGGCTGACAAATCGGGCCAGTTGCTCTTCGGAGCAGGAGTGGATGACTTTGAGTTCTCCATCAATGCGGGCGCGGAACCGGGCGGTATTGTAGAATTTTTCGATGTGGAGGTCGCTGGCGCGCGCTGCGATGGCCCGGTTGAGCACCCAGTGGACAACCTGCTCGGGGGTCGAGTTCATGCTCGAGGGGTTGATCTTCTGGATCGCCTGAACATCAATATCCACGATGTTCTCGACATCGGAATCCACCAGGTCGGCGGCAACCTCCACCTCCGCCGCCACCGCCGAACGCCCGCGCTCACGCGCAATGGTCTTGAGGATCGCCTCACGATCCGCCCGGACGGTGCGGAAAACATAGGCCTCGTTGCCTCCGGACATCCATTCATCCTCGAAGGCGTAGTTGTGCTTTTCTTCCGAGAGCAGATAGATGATTTTCCTGCCGCTGTAGAGAGGATAGACGCCGTGTTTTTCCAGGATGGTCTCGGGGAAAATGTTTTGGGAGGGTGCATGCTCGGCGTTGAAGCACGCCTCTCCGGTTGCCAGATAATGCAGGGCGAGTCCCAGCCCGCGCCGGAGCTTGCGCAGGCTCGAGGGGTCGTTCGCGTTCTGCGTGAGGATCGCCTGGCTTTCCTCGAGGATGCGCCCGCGCGCGGCACCGTCCTCGATAGGGTATTCCTCGAGAAGCCACTTGAGCGCCGCATCCAGACCCTCACGCCGTGGCAGCGGGTTGCTGAACTTGAGCGGCTCCTTTTTGTCCAAGGGCTTGAAGGAAAGCCGCTCGACGAGGTCCTTGTGCAACGCCACATAGCTGGATTGGGGGATAATCAGCGGAATCATCATCTCCGGCGGCAGCATCCACATCGCCCCGCTGGTCGGATTGTAATGCGCACAGATCAGGAGCGGCCCCAGGCTGCCAAAGGGCACCCACGGCTCCTCATCACTGCAAGCCACCGCCAGCTTTCGAAAAATCGTCTCGGCCTTGCTCGAACAGGCCGGATACGACAGCTCCATGGGAAGCATGTGCATCAAACCCGCAAACCATTCGAGTGCCTCCTCGGCGACGATGCCGTTGGCTTTTGCCAGGTACAGGTGCAAGTCCACGTCCTTGGGCGGCATTTCTCCGACGATGATCCCCTGCTCTTTGAGGGTGTCGGTCAGGTAGTTCCAATCCTGTGGACTCATGTCATTGCCCTCCCAGAGGTGTGTAGCCGTTGGTGTAGGTCGGGATATTGTTGGTGGCTGCATCCATCTGGAGCAGGTCAATCCCCGCCCCGCTCTCTCCTTCGCCATACAGCGCAAAGACCTCTCCATTCCAATAGGCGCGGAAGGTGCTGTTGTCGCTCATCGCGACGACAGCCAGCGAGGGATTCAAAAACGGCGTGCCCGGAATCATCGGATCACGGTACTTTAAGGATCCAATCACCGCAAGCTCATCTGATGTGTCCGTTGCCGCATTCAGGGTGAAGGACTGAAAGGACTGGCGGTAGGTGTTCAGTGCCGCGTTGAGCATGTTCAAATTGCGCGTGGCGACTCTTTCCCGGCTGGCCCCAAAGACGTTGACAAGGAGGGGAATGCCCACCCCCGCAAGAACCGCAATGATCGCAATCACCACCAGTACCTCCGGCAGAGAAAAGCCGCGCCCACCACGCGCCCGCCCCGGCCCCTGCGCACCATGGCTCATGGCCGACAGATCCGCCCACCGCTCAATAAGCCACGGCGACTCCATTTTTTTTGAGTGTGACTTTCGAGGGCGGGTTGATGGAGCTCGGCAATACCACGCTGTAACCGCTGGGCATGTAGCTTGAGAGGTTTGTCTCCGCAAAAGCCAGATAGGGCTTCAAATAGCTGGCGTAGCGGGCATCATCGTCGGACGCGCCTGTCCATGCGGCCTGGGCCGCAGTGGCCCCCTGGGCCTGGATGAGCGACGCCACGGCCATGTTGAGCGTTTCCGCACGGCTGCGCGCCAGATTGTCCTCTCCATCCTGCTTGACGCGTACGATGTTGGGGATGGCCAGGAATGTGATGATGCCAATGATCGTGACCGCCGCCAGGACTTCAACAAGTGAGAACGCATGGTGCCGGGTTGTTTTCATCAGTTCATTTCCACGGTGGGAGTGTTGTTGGTTGTCCATGCGGAAAATGTCAGGTAATGCCCGGCCCGCTGGAGCGCGTCGCTTTGAACTTTCGTACCTGTGGAAAATTCCGTGAGATGGCTGTACGTGTCCGCAGATAGATGTCCCTGCAGGAGCGCGAGCTTGGCTGTCATATTGGAAGCCGCCGTGTATCGCGTACGGGCGACGGTCAGATTGTTCGAGTTATACGGCGACACGATCCAGGCATTGAGCGCCTCCTGGAGAACCACCTGCTGCTGGCGCGCCACCACATTGCGCGAATCCTGCGCAGCATTTCCCACCACCGACAGGATCAACGCACTCATAATGCCAATGACCGCAATCACCACCAGCAGCTCAACCAAAGTGAAGCCGCCGCCTTGCTGACATTTGGGCGCTGCCTGCATGTGGAAAACTTTAGACCATACCCCCCATTTATGCAACAAAAAACCACAAGTTACGCAACATTTTCTGATGGCCCCCGGGGGGCAATTCGCTCGATCACCTGCGACTTTGGGAAACGCACTTTGGGCATGTGCGCGTATTTGTCTTCGGCATGGCGGTGACCGGTCGGGCAGGCCACGACGGTTTCGTAGTCCGTGTCCTCGATCCCCAAAATTTTGTCGTAGGCGGCCACGTCAATGCCCTCCATCGGGCTGGTGTCCACGCCAAGCAGCGCGGCTGCGGTCAGAAAAATCCCCAGAGCGATATACGTTTGCCGGGATGCCCACTCCTTCAGGTCGAGCGGATACGGCGGCTCTTGCAAAAATTTCCCGATGGTTCCTCCCAGACCGCGCAGGTGCTCGACGGGGATTTCCCGCACCTCCGCCGAACGGTCCATGTGTGCCTGCACGTCTTCCATCGTCACCGATTTTTTACGTGCAAAGACCACCAAATGGGAGGCCTGGGAAACCTGCGACTGCCCCCACGAAGCCGCTTGAAGCCGGAGTTTCACCTCCGGATCGGTGACGACAAAGAATTTCCATGGCTGGAGACCGAACGAGGATGGAGCCAGCACGAGGGTGTCCTCGAGGGCCTGCCAGACCGTCGCGTCCACCACGCGATCGGCATCAAACCGCTTGGTCGCATAGCGCCAACGCAGCGCATCAAGAAGAGCTTCCGTGGTCATGAATTTGCAAACCCAAATGGGAACCCAGAACCCCGGGGGCATGCAAGCGCAATCAGGAGCTTGTCACCGCACAGACCCATTGCTACACATAACTCCATGAAACGTCTCCTCTTCGCGATCACGACCCTTCCCATTTTCGCCCAGGCTCTGCCTGCCCATGCCCAGCAGGATAGCTCGCCTGTGGATGTTGCCGCCATCCTGCGCGAGCTGGACACTCTCGAGCACAAGCAAAAACAGACCATCGAAAGCGCTCGGCAGAGTGCGATCAACCCCCTGCGTCAAGGGCTCGGAGGCGGCCCCGCCGCAACCAACCTCTACACCGAAGCCATTGGCGCCACCCGCTTTGACGGCCTCAAGGACAAAGTCTCCGCCTTCACGGACTGGAAAAAAAAGAACGCGGAAGAGATGCGCTCGCAGGACTTCCAGACAGCACTCAGGCTCCACCTGCGCTACCTCATCCTTTCCCTCGAACGCGGCAACACCGACAAGCCGATGACCCTCGCCAAGCCATCCATGGACTACGTGGCCGAACTGGTCAAGGCCCAGGCGGACTTCAAATCTGACGCAGCCGAAAAGGAAATCCTCTCCAAAAAAATCAACGATTCCATATTCACCCATTGGCTCAAGCTCGGCCCGTGGCTTCCCTCCGAAAAAGAGTGGGAATCCTCCCCAAACAACGTCTCCGGAATCCTCGAAAAAAATATCCGCAGACCCCTCCGCGAAGCCAAAGACCCCAACCTCATCTCCGTGTGGGACTTTGAAATCCAAACCCGCAACGAAAATATCTCCAAAAGAGGCAGCCGCGACTATGACGCCAACCAATTCAAAACCATCGAGCTTCCCAAGTTGCAGTTCGCCCGCGCCAACGACCTCGTCGCTCTGGGAATGAACAACCGCGGCATCACCGAAATTTTTGCCCTCATAAAGACCAACCCACAACACCCCGACTTCGCCGCCTGGCTCCAACGCCTCAGAGAACTCCTCACCCCCGCAGAAAAGGAACCCCCACCGCCAGTCCCTGCTCCCTAACCGGGTGTGATTAAAAGTGGGTGAGGTTGGAGCGGTTGGGAGTCAAAATGGGGTCTTGGTGGTTTGTTTCGTTTTTACTCTATAAAAATCGAAACGAATTTCCTGATAATAAGGTCTGACCCCGATTGCAGGGATTCGGAATTGCTACCGTAATTGTGTTGACATCTTCTTGTGGGGGTATCAAAAGAGCCGCGTTATGAAATGCTGGCTGATGTTATGGGTGACAATTTCGTGTGCCATGGGGGCAGTGACGTCGGTGACTGAGGGGGGAAAGGCGTTGGTGCCTATTGTGGTGTCGGAGGCGGTTTCCGAACCGGTCCGGCAGGCGGCAACGGATTTGGCGGGGGTTTTGGGTCGTATGAGTGGGGCAAATTTTTCTGTGGAGGTGGGTGGGGATCCTCGTGGGATTGTGGTGGGGACGGTCACGCAATTTCCGGGGGTTCCGGGTGCTGGGAAGCTTTCGGCCACCGATGTGATGCGTCGTGAAGAATACGTGATTCATTCGGATGGCCAGCGGGTGTGGTTGGTGGGCGCGAGTGATGCCGGTGCGAGCCATGCGGTGTGGGATTTTTTATATCGGCTCGGGTACCGTCAGTATTTTCCGGGTCCGAACTGGGAGATCATCCCGAAGCAGGAGAGGATTGTGGCGGACATTGACCTCTTTGCATCGCCGGATTACAAAATGCGCAGGTTTGCCTGGCACTATGGGAATTGGTCGGATGTGGTTGGTGTGTCCGAGTGGCTCACGCGCAATCGGATCGTGGCGGGAAAGACATTCCTGGATGTTTTTGTTTTAAATACCGCTCACGCCTATGCGAACATTATCAAAGGCGGGGACAACAGGAAGAAGGGCATTCAGGCTGATCCTTCCATACGCAGCCTTGTCAATGGCAAGCCGACCTTAAAGCTCAATCCGGCCAACCCGCGCACCCTTGAAGCGGTCAAGGCCTATGCTTCGGCATTTTTTGAGAAGAACCCAGACGCGACGAGTCTGTCCATGGATCCCTCGGATGGTGGGGGGTGGGGCACGAGTCCGGAAGAGCTGGCAATAGGAACGCCCAGTGACCGTGCTTTGTATCTGGCCAACCTCGTGGCAGAATTCATCAATCAACCGGGGGAGCATGGTGTGCGGTATGTTGGGATGTATGCCTACAACGAACATTCGCCTCCTCCGACACGGGTGACTGTGGATCCGCGCGTGATTATCAGCTTTGCGACCAGCTTTATTAAGCAGGGATTTACCGTGCAGGAACTCATGCAAGGATGGGGCCGCATGGGAGCCAAGTTGTTGGGAATCCGGGAATACCACAGCGTGGTGGCGTGGGATGGATCTGCTCCCACCAAGGGACGCGCCGCCAACCTCGACTATCTGGCCAGGACCATTCCGGAGTTTCACCGGCTCGGGGCGTCCTTTTATACCACCGAAGCAGGTCAAAACTGGGGATCCCAGGGCTTGGGGAATTATTTCACCACCCGACTCCTTTGGGATGTGGAGGAAGCCAAGCAGAAGGATGTGCTCATTCAGGAATTCGTGAGCAATTGTTTTCCAGAGGCCGCCCAGCTCATGCTGCGGTTTTATCAGGAATACCTGCATCCCAAAAAATCCGTGACTTTGACTCGGGATCTTCTGGGCCGCATGTACCGCACTTTGGATGAGGCCCGTCACCAGACGCGGGAGGCAGGGGCACTGCGCCGCCTCGACGACCTCATCACCTACACGCGATTTGCAGAACTCCTTTATGCGTATCAGAGGAGTGCCGGAAAGCCGATCGAGGAGCGCGCGAGTGCCCTGGAGGATGTCACAAAATTTTCTTACCGCATCCGTAAGACAGGAATGATGAGCAGCTACGCATTCTTTCGGGACATTCCCACCCGGAACAAAGCCGTGCCGCGTCCGGAGGGTACGAACCACCTCGTTGTCGAGGGCAACAATCCGTGGAAAGACACGACGCCCGTAACTCCTGAAGATTTGAACACGTGGGTGTCGGAGGGCATCAACAACAACCCTGTGGTGGACGTGGAGACTGCGAGCTTCAGCCGCGAGCTGGTTCGGGCATCCCAACTCCCTGCTGCTGCAGCATTTGATTCCCGGAACGAGGCACCGAAATTCATATACCCACTACGCCACAAACAACAATTGCTGATCTGGAGTGACGTCCCGGAATCCCCGATCGAGTTCACGGTTAAGACGGGTGTCTTCTATACAAATCTTGGCAATCTGACCCTCTCCCTCTACCCCTATGAGGCAGAGGGGGCACCTACAGAAGCAGGGGAAAATCCTGCGGAAGAGGGGGACATCCCCGTCTTTCTCCACCCTCTGGATACGGTCAGTTTACCAGCCGACAAGGAAGAACATTCTGTCAAAATGAAGTCGGGTCAACCGGGGCCGTACCTCCTCGAAATAAAAGACCAGGCTGCCGGGTACCACCTCACGAACTGGTCCAAAGACATTCCCCTCACCTTTGA
>JAJTZA010000079.1 GCA_021463905.1 Terrimicrobiaceae bacterium
CTCCTCGTCGCAGGATTCATCATTTTCGCGACATCGAGAAGCATCCACATCATGAAGGATGCGCGCATGACCGGAACCGTCACCCACAAGGAATTCGTCCCCGCTGCCGAAGGGGAAAAACAAATCCGGCTGGGGCGCGACGGCTCGATTGCCACCACCCGCCCCGAAGGCGAGTTTCTTCTCACCGTGGAAGTCCCGCAACCCGACGGATCGCGCCGCCCGTTCACCGTCTGGCTCCCCAACCGCAAGAGCTTCGATGCCATCTCAATCGGCGATTCGTTCGATGTCGGCCCCTACCTGGCACGGTAGCCTCCCTCTCTCCAGCAGCCCACACGATTTAGGAAAAATATTGATCGGATGAAAATAGGAACTCTTGTTGAATCGCTGAAGCTGCCCACAGAACAAGGACTCGAAAAGGCCGCCGCACTGGGGCTGGAGGGGGTTCAGCTTCATGTGGCCTCCGGGGAGCATCTGGTCATGGAGATGTCCAATGATGACATCACCAGTTTGCGGGAAAAATGCCGTGACCTTGGCCTGGAGATTGCCTCGACCTGTGGCGATCTGGGGGGATTTGGCTTTGAACGGGCTGCGGACAATATTGCCCGCATCCCGCAGATGCGGCGGGTGGTGGATGTGACCAGGCTGCTGGGGTGTGGGATTGTGACCACGCACATTGGCGTCATTCCCTCCGACCGTCAGGCTCCGCAATATGAGGTGATGCGGGCCGCATTGGCGGAGATCGGCGCGTACGCGCAGAGCCAGGGCGTGCGCCTTGCCATCGAGACCGGTCCGGAGCCCGCGAGGGTGCTGCGGCAATTCATCGAGGACACTGGATCGGAAGCCGTGAAGGTGAATTTGGATCCTGCCAACATGATCATGGTTTTGAACGAGGATCCGGTGGAATCCGTCGCCATCCTCGGCCCGCATATCATTCATACCCACGCCAAAGACGGTGTGCACCTCCGCGCTTGCGATCCGCGAAAGGTCTATCATGCCTTTGCCGAGGGCGGCTTTGAGAAGCTGCTGGAAGAGACGGGACTCCTGTTCGAGGAAACTCCGTTGGGGCAGGGACAGGTGGACTGGCCGGCCTATCTTGCCGCACTGCGCGGTGCGGGTTTCGACGGCTACCTGACCATCGAGCGCGAAACCGGAGGAGACCCTGCGGCCGACATCGCTGCAGCGGCGGCTTTCCTGCGGAAGCAAATTTAACCATGAAAAAATCAACCAAATCGAAATCACCGAGGAAGAAGTATCAAGTTGGAGTGGTGGGGGGTGGTGCCATTGCCCAGGCGCTGCACATTCCCGGCTATGCCGCCTCGCCGCATTGTGAGCTGGCGGCCATTGTGGATCCGTCACCGGCGCGGTTGAAGGAAATCCGCAGCAAGGGCTGGGCATTCCGGTCGGAATACCAAGACTACCGCAAAATGCTTGCGGCGGAAAAACTCGATGTGGTTTCTGTATGCACCCCCAACAAGTTCCATGCCGAGGTGGCCATTGCGGCCCTGGAATCGGGCGCGGATTTGCTTCTGGAAAAGCCCGTCGCCATGAACCTCAAGGAGGCCAGGGCCATCGAACGCGCCGCCGCGAAAAGTGGACGCCGGGTCATGGTCGGATTCTCCCACCGCTTCAATAGCATGAACATCGCGGCAAAGAAGGCGATCGAGTCTGGAAAAATCGGCAACCCTTTCATGATCCGTGTTCGCTTCGCCCATACCGGCCCGATGGCCGGCTGGGCCAAGAGCGACTGGTTTTTCCGCCCCACTCTTGCAGGCGGCGGTGCCCTCATGGACATGGCTGTCCATGCTTTCGACATCGTGCAGTGGCTGATCGGTCCCGTGACCTCCATCTATGCGCAAACCGCCACCCTGCGGCATAACATCCCGCTGGACGACAATGTCGTCGCCGTCCTCGAATTTGGAAAGAGCTGCCTCGGCTACATCGAATGTGGATGGACTTCGCCGGCCGGCTTTGTCGGCATCGAAATCATGGGGGATCACGGAGCCATTTGCTGCGACTACTCGAAGGGCTACGCAACCCTGACGACACAAAAAAGCACGGCGGCGGGCACCGGCAAGTCCCGTGTCACCAAACTGAGTGTGAATTCCAGTTCGTGGAGCGGAGAGATGAAGTATTTCACCGAAACGCTTGCCACGAAGAAGCCATTTGTCCCGGGATTGGACGCGGGCCTCGCCACGCAAAAGCTCATCGAAGGCGCCTACAAATCGGCAAAAACCGGGCGCAAGGTGACCCTGTCATCCGCACGGTGAATCCCCCCTGCGCCGCAGGGTAAAAATCGGATTCGTGGATCTGGTCGTTGAACCGAGTCTCCTCGCGTGCTCCCTGGCTTTTTCCAAAGCCGGGGATCTCCTGCTTCCACAGAGGAATACTCTCAGGATCGTAGCTGCTCACGAAGCTGCGGAGAGTGGTGACAGTCGGGTCGGCGTGACCCTCCTTCCAAAAAAATTCCTCAGGGGTGAACCTTGTCAGAGCGGGAGTGCGGGGGTATGAACTCCTGTTATGCCTGAAAGCAAATCTGCAAATCCGCTGCGCGAGGGGTTGACGAATCGCTCGCTGCCTGAACCGTGCTCGATCATTATTTTTGGAGCCACCGGTGACCTGACCCATCGCAAACTGGTGCCGGCACTTTACAATCTTGCCGCCGAGGGAGCCCTGCCGCAGGCGGTCAATGTGGTGGGCTTTGCGCGGCGCGATAAAACCGATGAGAGCTTTCGCGCGGAGCTGGGCGAGACGACCCGGCAATTTTCCCGGAGGCAGGTCAATGAGGACATCTGGGCGGGGTTTGCCGGCTCGATTTGTTACCACCGGAGCGCATTTGATGATCCGGCCGGATATGCGACACTCGCAGAGAGGCTCGACGCATTGGATCGTGAGCGCGGCACGCGGGGCAACCGGCTTTTCTATCTGGCGGCATCACCGGATCAGTTTGAGGTGATCCTGCGGAACCTGCGCGAAAGCGGACTGAACCGCGCGCCCGGCGACGGATGGGCGCGGGTCATCGTCGAAAAACCGTTTGGCACCGACCTGGCCAGCGCTCGCGACTTGAACGCGCTGGTGGAAGCCTCCTTCCCCGAATCCGACACGTACCGCATTGACCACTACCTCGGCAAGGAAACCGCACAAAATATCATGGTACTACGGTTTGCCAACGCGATCTTTGAGCAGCTCTGGAATGCGCGCTACATCCACCACGTGCAGATCACGGCCAGCGAGCAGATCGGGGTCGAGGGGCGGGCGGGCTACTACGACAAGGCCGGTGCGCTGCGCGACATGATCCAGAACCACCTGCTGCAGTTGCTCTGCCTGACCGCGATGGAGCCTCCCGTCGGACTGGATGCCGATTCGATCCGCGACGAGAAGGTCAAGGTGCTGCGCGCATTGCGGCCCCTGGACGACGCGGCGGCCCACAAACTGGTGGTTCGCGCCCAATACGGGGCAGGAGCCGTCAATGGAACGCGCGTGCCGGCTTACCGGGACGAGCAAAATGTCAATCCGGAGTCCCTGACGGAAACCTATGTGGCCATGCAGGTGAACATTGACAACTGGCGTTGGGCGGGGGTGCCATTTTTTCTACGGGTGGGCAAGCGGCTGGCCAAAGCGGCCACGGAAATCGCCGTACAATTCAAGGGGGCTCCGCCCGTGCTTTTCAATGTGGCCCGGCAGACCCTGACCAACAACGTCCTGGTGATACGGATTCAGCCCGACGAAGGCATCTCGCTGCGCATGAGTGCGAAGGTTCCCGGAGCGGCGGTGCGGGTCGAGCCGGTCAAAATGGATTTCCACTATGGGACAAGTTTTGGGAAAGGCACGCCGGAGGCCTACGAGCGGCTTCTGCTGGACGCGATGAGCGGCGATGCGACCCTCTTTGCCCGGCGCGATGAAGTCGAGGAGGCCTGGCGGTTTGTGGATCGCATTCTCGATGCGTGGAGCGCACAGGATGCGGAGGGACTGGCCATGTATTCCGCCGGGACGTGGGGGCCCACCGAGGCCGATGACCTCATCACGCGGCACAGCGCAACATGGAGGCGGCTGTGAGCGTCGCGACCCTGGATCAGGCCGGATTTGGCATCCCGGTGGAAATCGAGCGGATTGACCGCGACCTCAACAAACTTTGGGAAGATGCCGGCGAGAAAAAAACACGTGCGTCGCTCATCAATCTGGTTCTGTACTCCGAAAATCTCGAGAGCGCATTCGAGAACACCTCGCTCATCGCGGATATCGCGGGAGAACATGCCTGCCGCGCCATCCTCATCCTGGCCAAACCCGACGCGCCCGAAGCCAAGGCCTCCGCGTGGATCAATGCGCATTGCCGGATGATCGGGGAGCGCGAAATTTGCTCCGAGCAGATCACCTTCGTCCTCGAAGGCGATGCGGCCCGCGAACCCGCCGGGATCGTCTTTCCTCACCTCGATTCTGACTTGCCGCTTTGTTTGTGGTGGCAGGCACCCTTGCAAAAACCGGTGGATGCGCGTTTTTGGGCATGGGTGGACCGGCTGATTTATGACAGCGCGGAATGGGGGGACTCGCCCGCTGGCTCCTTCGCTGTGGCACGGGAAATCTGCGGACTGCGTGACGGGCGGACCGTTCCAGGAGATTTGAATTGGATGCGCGTGTTGGGTACCCGGTTTGCGCTGGCCAGCCTCTTTGACCATGCGCTGGCATTGGAACGCATCCGGAGTCTCGACCGCGTGGAAATTACGCATGGCCCGCGTGGACGTATGACCGCCCTGCTCCTGCTGGGCTGGTTGGCGGCGCGGCTTGACTGGACTCTGCAGCCGATGATGGCCAGTCCGTTTTTTTCCGCGCCGGACGGTCGCCAGATCACCTTTGCATTGCAAGAAACCGATGGAGCGCACATTTCGGGATGTCGGTTTGTCAGCGCGGATCGGGAGTTTCTGCTCGAGCGGCAGCCCGGGACGACGCTCTACGAGGCGACAGTTTCCTGCCCGTCCGTCCAGGAACCCCCCCGCGTGGTTCATGTGGGCAGCGAAAAAACCGCCGATCTCCTCATCTCAGAACTCTCGCGCGGCGGACGCCACACCCAATACCTCGCATCACTCCAAAAAATCGCACCGCTGATCTGAGGCGAATCCCTCCGTCCCTGCCCGGTCAATCCCCCCCGCCGCGCAATTCGGACTCCAGGGCATCAAACTCCTGGCTCAAAATGCTTTCTGTTTCCGGCTTGAGGGCTTTGCGAGCCAGGGCGACCGCATCCCGCGCGCGCTTGGTGTCCTTGCGGGCAGCCAGCTCGGAAGAAAACGGCGCGACGATTTCGTAGAAAAAGCTGCCGCCTCCGGTGGCTTTGAGGCTGTTGAGCAGCCGTCGGTATTCAGAAAAAGCCTCGTCGGGTTTGCCTTCTTCGAGAAGCGCAACGAGTTTTTTGGCGGCAGCGTTCACACTCAAATCCACGCGCTTTCTCCGGTTTGCCGAGATGATCTGCCTTTCGAGCTGAGCGGCGGTCGCGGTGTCGCCCCGCGCCTGGGCCAGTGCCACCAGCTCTCCTTGATGACGGGTCCGCAAATCGGGACGATTCGCAAACTGTCGCACCGCCGCTTCATGGAAGATCCGACGGGTCTCGGGCGCAGCACCCGAGCGCGCAAGAAAACTCCCCCGCGCATCCCACGCCTCGGGCATCTCGGGACACACTGCCACCGCACTCGCACTCGCCTTCTCCGCCAGCACCAGATTCCCGCGCTTCTCGAAGAGCGCCGCCAGCAGGAGGTCGTCGCGCGCCGCCATAAAGGGCGGCTTGTCACGAAATCCCTCCGCCAGTGCTTTCAACTCATGGTCGCTGATGGGACGCCATGTCTGCGGATCCAAGGCTTCGCCCGTCGCATAGTTCTGGTTCTCGTAACGTCCAGCATTCAGCTCCCAGCGGTCACCCGTCTTGAGAAACCCAAACCAGGCGTGTCCGCCATCGCTGCCCTGCCCGGTGAAAAAGAGCGTGGGAATCCCACGGGCCTTACCGGCGATCATGGCAAAATACGCCTGATCCACGCAGATGCCCCCGTCCTTCAAAATCCTCTCGAGTGTGTACTCGCCCTGGTTCCAGACATATTCCTGATTTTTGAGGCGTTCCATGACATAGGGGACTGCCGAGAATGCCTTGGCAAAGCCCGAGCGCGGGAAGCGGGCGTTTTTTGTTGCCCAGGCAAATTCGGACTCAGAGAGTGGCGCGTCCACGACAAATTTCAGGGCCTCCGGTTTCATCGAGCGCAGGTCGGCCAGCAAGGATTTGGACTTATTGGCTTTCACCCATCTTTGGAACCACTCGACCGGGGTCGTTCCGGCCAGGGGCACATCCTTCTGTTTCACCTGATGGTGCGGCCAGAACGCCGGCATTTGAAAATCACGCACCACCGCAATGGCCAGCGCGAGACCTGGGTAAGCGCGGAAGGCCGCCGGATCCGCCTCCTGAATGTCCTGGAGAATCCCCAGAACCCCCGGGGCATAATCCTCAGTGCTGAGGGTCGCAAAAAACATTTCCGAGAAGGCCGGATCGGTGACCCACGCGGATAGCGTTTGTGGAGAGAGTCGCTCCGCGATGGCCTGCTCCTGCGGCTCGGGCGCCTCCGGAGCAAGAATCCTTTGCGACAGCTCCTTCCGGGGTTCCGGATGGGAAAAAATCTCCGCCAGTTTTTCCGGAGAGAGAGGCTGCAATGCGTCCTCCTCCGAGCGACTCATTTCCACCCCCAGAGGCAGGAAGGTCAGCTTTCCGGAGGACGGTTCTTCAAAGAGTCGCGGCGCAAGCAGCGCCTCCACCTCGGCAGTCTCTGACCGCGCCAACAGGTCAAACCATTTCCAAAGCAACAGCCATTGATGGTAGCCGGTCATCCCGGTGGCTCCTGCCCGTCCGGCCATTCCGGGAAAATACCCCTCCTCCAATCGCGCCGCCAGACTCTCGCGACCCGCCGCCCAGCCCTCAGAAATAAGAGCCGATTTCTCAGCCGGCGTCGGCGGATAACGCAGATCCGGTGCGGCGGAGACGGCCGCCACAAGCAGCAGGGAGAGAAGTGCCGCCCACACGACATGATGAAGAAGCCGGTTTCGCGTTCTCATAACTGGAAAAGAACAGGTCACGAAATATCAGATGTCCAGGGATGGCTCGGGTTCATTCACCGGAAGAATCCCTTTTTGGCGGCGGGTTCCCGAGTGAGGCCCTCGATGGCGGCTTTGTCGCGGGCGTGGGAGAGGGCTTCTTCCTTGCCGATCTGGCGCGCGGCGTAGAGTTCCGCGAGAGAATCATCAATGGTGTGCATGCCATCCTTGGCACCGATTTCAATAAGGCCGACGAGCTGTTCCCAGCGGCGTTCACGGATGGTGGCGCGCACCGCAGTGTTGGCGGTGAGGATTTCCGTGGCGAGGGCACGTCCACCGCCGGATTCGCGGGGCAGGAGGCGCTGGGAGACCACGGCTTCGAGAGCATTGCTGAGCTGCGCGATGACCTGCGCCTGCTGGTCGGGCGGGAAGGCGTCCACCATGCGGTCAATGGCCTTGGGGGCATCAATGGTGTGCAGGGTCGCCAAAACCAGGTGGCCGGTCTCCGCCGCAGTCACCGCCGCCGAGATGGTGGCCGGATCGCGCATTTCTCCGACGAGGATGACATCGGGATCCTGACGCATGGCGCGTCGCAATCCCTCGCTGAAGGAGTGGGTGTCGCTGCCGACCTCGCGTTGTTTGATGACACTGTGCGCATTCTGAAAGAGGAATTCGATGGGATCCTCGATGGTGATGATCACACCGGCCAGCCGCTGGCTGATATGCTGCACCATGGCCGCCAGCGTGGTGCTTTTTCCCGACCCGGTGATACCCGTCACCAGCACCAGTCCACGCCGCCGCTCACAGAGATCAAAGACCGCCGGTCGGTGGCCCAGTCCGGCGAGGTCGGGGATATTCTCCGGGATGTAGCGGAAGGCGGCTTCGAGGGCTCCCCGACTGTAATGCGCGTTGCCACGAAACCGGCCCACCGTCTCGATCTGAACCGCAAAATCCAGCTCCCATTCCTCCTCGAGACGTGCGCGCTGGGATTGGGTGAGAATCCCGAGGATCATGTCGCGGGAGGCGCCGGCGTCGAGGGGTTGCGGGTCCGCCGGAACGAGGGTGCCGTCAATGCGGAACATGGGCGGGGCTGCGGCGGTGATGTGTAAGTCCGAGGCTCTGGCGGCCACGGAATTGGTGAGGAGTTCGACGAGGTCTGGCATAGATGGAGAGGGTTGGGTTAGCGCCGGACACCGGCAGATGAGGACATAATCCCGCGCAGCGCTCTTTGCAATTCCTGTGGGTTGGAAGACGCTTCTGCAGCCACTTGTTCATCCAACCTTCCGGAGCGAACCAGCGTTGCCAGCGCGGACAGAAACCCGGATGACTCAGGACTCGAGCCTGCTCCCACCACGTCCTCCAACTCGGTGTGGCGGTTCTCGGCGATGAGCCGCCGCAGAATCCCAATGCTGGAAAAATGCTCGCAGACAACCACAAGGCCGCCACCCACCGCAGGGAGAAGCTTTTGACACAGCACCCCGAGGAGCTGGGCGGCAAGGGTCTTGCGGACGCCCTCGCGCTCGTCCGCAGGGAACAGCCCCTCGACACGCTCGATCGCTTCCGCCGCCGTGGCCACGTGGACCGTGGCAATGAGCAGGTGGCCGGTCTCGGCGGCTTGCAATGCCGTCGTGGCGGACTCCCGATCCCGAATTTCCCCGAGAAAAATCACGTCGGGGTTTTGTCGCAGCGAGCGCCGCAACCCTTCCGCGAAGCTCGATGTGTCAATGCCCACCTCGCGCTGGGTAAAGAGGCAGCGTTTGTCCGCAAAGGTGTATTCAATGGGATCCTCGATGGTGACGACATGGCGTTCATCGCGATGATTGATATCCTCCAGGAGGGCGGCAACCGTGGTGCTTTTGCCCGACCCCGTCGGGCCGCCCACCAGGATCATCCCGGAACGGGAGGCCGCCCAGCCCCGCAGAACATCAGCAGGAACACCCAATGAGTCCAAGGCGGGAACCTCTCCCAGGACACGCCGCAAAACCGCCCCGCGCCTCCCCAGACTCGAGAGCACATTCACACGAAATCGCTGACCCGCCGCACTGACCAACGCCGCATCCGCATCTTTGGTGCCTGCGGCAATTCCAGCACGCCGCTCAACCTCGTCAAAAAAATCCGGTTCCAACGGGGCGGTATCGAGCGGCAACAACTGCCCCCCCACGCGGACACGTGGTATCCTCTGTTCATGCAGGAGCAAATCGGACGCACCGCAATCCACCGCCGCTGCGCACAGCGCCTCGAGGATTTCTCCCGCGCTGCTGCCACTCATGGCTGCCGTGCCTCCGCCTTCAAACCGGCAGGTCTTTGTCGGTGACCGCTCCTTCCGAGGCGGTCGTCACATGCGCACCAAATTTGGCCAGCACGCCGCGACGATAACGCGGAGCGGGTTTTTTCCATACGGAGAGCCGCTTCCGGATTTCCGCCTTGGGCACATCCAGGGTGATCGTGTGCTTGATGGCATCAATGGTGATTGTATCGCCATTTTTGACAATGGCCAGCGGGCCCCCATCATAGGCTTCCGGTGTGATATGACCGACCACAAATCCATGTGTGCCGCCCGAGAAGCGTCCATCGGTGATCAGTGCGACATCCTTGCCCAATCCCAGACCCATCACCGCACTGGTGGGAGAGAGCATTTCCCGCATGCCAGGACCGCCGCGCGGCCCCTCATAGCGAATGACCACCACGTCGCCGCTCTTGATCTTGCGCCCCAGAATCGCCTGGATCGCTTCTTCCTCACTGTTGAAAACCCGCGCGCGCCCCGAGAAAAACTCGCCTTCATGGCCGCTGATTTTCGCGACCGCACCACCCTCCGCCAGGTTCCCGCGCAGGATGACCAGATGCGAATCCTTTTTCAGGGGTTTTTTGACCGGAGCGACAATCTGCTGGCCCTTCGGATAGGCTTTGAAAGCCGCCAGATTTTGTTTGAGCGTTTTGCCGGTGACCGTGAGGCAGTCGCCGTGGAGAAGGCCCGCCGCGAGCAGATCCTTCATCATGGGAAGAATCCCCCCAATCGCCACAAGCTGGCTCATCAAATACCGCCCGCTGGGTTTCAAGTCGGCCAGCACAGGCGTGCGACAACCAAGGCGGGTGAAATCATCAATGGTCAACTTCACATTCGCGGAGTGTGCGATGGCCAGGAGATGCAGCACTGCATTGGTTGAGCCGCCCAGCGCGATGACCGTGGTGATCGCGTTTTCGAAGGCCTCCTTGGTCAGAATATCCGAGGGGCGAATCCCTCGCTTGAGCATGGACAGAACGGCCGCCCCCGCGCGCCGACAGTCCTCCTCTTTTGCCTGGGAGATGGCGTCCTGCGCCGAGCTGTTGGGCAGGCTGAGTCCCATGGCCTCGATGGCCGAGGCCATGGTGTTTGCGGTGTACATTCCGCCGCAGGCACCCGGCCCCGGAATGGCGCAGGCCTCGACTTCGAGACGCCGTTTGGCGGTGATGCGGCCTGCGGCCTGTGCGCCCACGGCCTCAAAGACGGAGACAATGTCGAGGTCTTCCCCATGAAGGCAGCCCGGCAGGATTGTTCCGCCATAGACAAACACGGCGGGACGGTTCAAGCGCGCGATGGCGATGCAGCAGCCCGGCATGTTTTTATCGCACCCCCCAATGGCGACAAAGCCGTCAAAACCCTGACAACCCACCACCGTCTCGATCGAATCGGCGATCACTTCCCGGGACACCAGCGAGTATTTCATCCCCTCGGTTCCCATCGAGATGCCGTCCGAGATGGTGATGGTGTTAAAGATGGTGGCCTTTCCCCCGGCGGCATCCACTCCGAGGGCCGCGTCGCGCGCGAGCTTGTCAATGTGCATGTTGCACGGCGTGACCATGCTCCACGTCGAGGCGATGCCCACCTGGGACTTCGCAAAGTCTTCCTTGCGGAACCCGACCGGATACAGCATCGCCCGGCTCGGAGCGCGGCTGTCACCGTCCAGAACACAGGATGAATACGGACGCATATCAGGAGCGGACTTCTTTTTCATATCACAACCCTCTGCCTAACATCACAGCCAAAAATCACCAGACAAAATATCAAATGCCGCTCATCCTCCCGGCCCTCATTCTGTGGTGGCTCAGTTGGCACCATGCCGTGCGGCTGGCTCGCTTCCAACCGCCCCTATCCCCGCATTCTGAAACGCTTGTCGCAACACCACCAAGTCCGACACCGATTGCCCCGTGGCCGCAGAGAGATCAGAGAGTTCCCCCCATATCAATCGCCCCCTTCAAATCCTGCATGACCGATACAAACTGCCGCACCACCGTGTGCATCACGTCGGCAGACAACACACCCTTGACCTCCCCGCCACCAAGTGGCACCTTACCCCCATGAAGAAGGCTCTCCACCAGCCTCCGCCTGAAATCCGCGAAGCCCTCGCCATGCGCCCCGAAAAACGCGCCCGCAAGCGCAACGAGCACAGCAAGCCCGAAAGCTGGGGCGTGCTCTACGATCGCGCCTTCGGCGGCCCCGAACGTCGTGCTAACCGCCGCGCTCATCGCATCCCCCTTCCAGCTTGAAGCCACACGCGCACCGTCCGCGTCCCCGCAAAAAGATTGCCAGACAGATACCCTGTCATTAAAACATCATGCGCATGATAAAATATCCTGTTCCCACACTTGGACTGCTGGTGCTGGTGCTGACATTGGGTGGTGTCACACTACGCGCCCAAAACACAGAAGGAACCACTTTACAGGAATCGCCCGGCATTGCGCTGGTGAAGCCGCAGTCCTGGTCGAAAGAATCTGCGGCTTCCGTTCTGGAGTTTTCCGCGTTTGTGGATCGGCGGGCGGCCGGCAATGCGGCGGCCGGTTATTACGAATTTGTCCTTCCGTCGGGTGAGCGGCGGCAAGCCGAAGCCTCCCGGGTGCTCAAAGTGATTATTTTCCCGGATGCCTCACGTGTTGTCACCCTCATCGAGCAGGCGGATCGTGATAAAATTGAGGGTGCCGCCCGGGAGATGGCCGGCATGGCGAACCGTTTCCCCGCAATCAAAACTTATTTGCAGACACCGTTGCAAGGGATTGAAGACCTCCTGAAGCGCTTTGACGCCGGGGAGGTGAAGGTGGACGGTCGGTGGGTGTCGCGGGGGGTGTATGCGAATCAGCTGGCGGATAAATACGTGAGGGTTCTCCGTGAGGAAATCCGTGATGCGAAGCCTCCCGGGAGTTTTCTCCTTGAGGATGACGCCCGCTACATCACCTTGCGTGACCTGGGAGACTCCGCGCCCAAAGCGAAGGGATTCGCGGCGGAGCTGAAAACACTGAATCAAAAACTGGCGCGCGCCGAAGAGAGGTCAAAAATCCTCAAGCGGCTGGCCGATCCTGCTTCGTCATACGAGAACAGCGTCGCGCTGGTGACGAAATTGCAGGCCGCGCAGCCCCAGGAAGATCCCGATGCAGTGGCGTTTTTGGAAAACTGGAAATCCCGCGTCGCGACCGCCTCGGCGCTCGATGCGCAATCCCAGACCATCGCGGCGGCCATTGAAAGTGAATTGGGTTCCCGTGCCTCCTCGGATCAGGCTCCAGAGTTCCAGGCATCAACGGTCACGGCCCTCAGCGAGCTAAGCGACAAGCTCCGCGCTTACCGAACAGGGAATCCCCCGGCGGCGTTGCAATCGCGTATTGTGCGGGCCGAGGCGGTCGAGACTGTGGGGAATGGGTTTGCGTCACTGCAAAAATCCCTGCCTGCCCGCCAGTTTTTTGAGGCGAAAACCACACTGGATGCCATGTCGGGTCGGACGTCCGAAGTGGGTGCGGCCTCCCAGCGCACGGTCAAGGAGCTTCAGAATTCCGTCGCCACGCGCATTGACCTCTTCACCAAACTCCGGGATGAAGCCAAAGCTCTCGCGGATGCGGGTCAGGCCGGTCAGGCCGTCGCAAAATACGAAGAGGCGCTCGTGGTTATTCCTGATGCCTCGGTTGTTCGCGCTCTCGAGGAACTTCAAGAGAAGAAGCCGTGAGCGGGGCATCCATTCGGATGCCCGTGCAGGTCATGTACTTTGACACCGACGCGGGCGGAGTGGTACACAATCTTGCCTACCTGCGTTTTATCGAGGCCGCGCGGACGTTGCTGGCCATTGATTTGGGAATGAGTTTCGAGGAGATCGGGCGGACAGGGATTCACCCGGTGGTGGTCCGCACCGAGATTGATTATCGCAAGCCCGGACGGCTGGGCGAGAAGCTGTCCGTGGACGGGCGCGTCTCCGAAGTTTCCCGTGCGCGTTTTTGGGTGGAATTCGAGGTGATTCGCGAATTGGACAGTGCCGTCCTTGTCACCTGCCGTCAGGCACTGGCACTGGTGCAGATGCCGGAGGAACGTCCGGTGCGGGTGGCCGTCGGGTTTCCCGCTCTGTTGCGCCAGGCCCAGGCATGAAGCCCGCGCGGCGCGGCGCGGTTCTTTTGCTTTTGTTTACAGCCGTGTTGCAGATCGGCGTGGCCGGATGGGGGAGTCTCTACAACGAGACCGACGGCCAATATGCGGGCGCGGCGCGGGTGATGGCCGAGGGGGGCGATTGGTTGATCCCGGAGAACAATGGCATCCCGCGTCTCATCAAGCCGCCGTTGTTGTATTGGCTCATGGCTGCCGGAATGGGGAGTTTTGGCGTGGGGGAATTTGCGGCGCGGCTCCCCAACGCCCTTGCCGTAGTTGCGCTGGTGGCGATCACCCTGCGCATCGGCTCGATTTGGGGTGGGGTGCGGCGAGGGGTTCTGGCAGGAACGGTTCTCGCCACCACACTCGGGATCTTCACGCTGGCGCGGATTGTCATGCCAGAACCCGGCTTCAGCGCCCTGATCGCAGGCGCGCTTTTGTGTTTTCTGGAGGCGTTCTCTTCCGACCGACCGGGGAGGTGGATGCTCGCCTTTTGGACGCTGGGTGGGCTGGCGGCTTTTATCAAGGGCCCTCACGGACTGGCCTACCCCGTCGCAGTGGCGGGATTTGCCATTCTCGGAATGCGGCTCACCAGCCCAAAAATCCGTCCGGGTTTGCGCGATCTCTTTTCACCAACCGGACTCTTGATTGCCGCCCTGATCAACCTGCCCTGGTACTTTTATGTGGAATCCCGGTTCCCCGGTTTTTTGGCCAACCTCTTCTCCCACGAATACCTCGGGCATGTAGCCGGAAGCAGCACCCCCGCCACCCACTACTCGAACGTGCCACGCGGAACCTTCCTCGCCCTGCACCTCGCATGGCTTTTCCCATGGTCTGTCGCCGCGCTCATCGTCTTGCCCAGGGCCCGGGCAACTCTGGTGCCACCGACACGCTGGAGTCCTGTGGCCTGGGTGATCGTCGGCTGGGTCGTGATGATTGGAGGCACGGTTCTCGCCGCAGGCCAGCGACAGGACTACTATGCCATGAGCCTTTGGCCGGCCCTGGCTCTCCTGGTGGCGCGATTGATCGAAGGCCAGCGCCTGCGTGCGGCCTGTGGAGCTGTCACCATCACCCTCGCTGTGGTTTTGGGGGCATGCTGGACGCTCCCGCTTTGGCTCGAAACAGCCTCAACTGGAACACTCGAAGAACGCGCCACCGCCCTGACGACCGTACTGCATTTCGGCCCGGAAGTCTGGCAAGGGCTGATGCGCATCGCCACGTTCTCACTTCTCCCTGCCATCGGAGCGGCTGCTTTTGGAGGCTTTCGCCCACGAAGCGCGTTCCTGGGCCTGGCACTGGCGGGGGCCAGCGTCGGGCTGGGAGCGGTTGCGGGCACCGCCCGTGTCGCCCCCTATTTTTCTGTCGCGACGATGGCCAGCCGCCTCGAATCCGAGACCGGTCGCGAGGGATTGCTTGTCTTTGACGGAGATATTGACACCGCGAGCAGTCTGCTCTTTTACACCCGTCTGCCCGTCCATCTCCTCGGCGCAAATCCACAGTCGGATTTTTCGGTGCGCACCCATGGTATCGGACGCGACCGCTATCTCGATGCCCGCCAACTGGCCTCGCTGTGGTCCTCACCCCAAAAAGTGGTGTTGATCACCGAGTCCTCACGACTCCCTGCCTGGGAATCCCAGCTCGGCCCCCTCACTCCCTTTGCGCACTGTGGAACCCTTGCCGCCATCCATAACGGTCCCTCCGAAAAATGACCCTTGGGCGGGAGTGCTCCTGATGAGGAGGCATGGTGGTGTTTACAAGAGGCGGCCTGGGTGCGTCCAAAGTGTTGATCCGGCAAAGGCGCGGGCATCGCGGATGAGGGCTCCGGTATTTGCGGATTCTTCGAGGATGGCAAAGAGGGTTGAGCCGGAGCCGGACATGGCCGCCAGCCGTACGCCGGGCCGGGATTCGAGCCAATTTTTCAGCGCGGAGAGGAAGACGTATTTTTCCATGACAGGGGGTTCGAGGTCGTTGAAGACAGGAATCCCTTCGATGTTTCTTGAGGGTTGTTGGGGGTCTCCCATGATGTCCCAGGCCCGATAGGCCCAAGGGGTGGGAATCCCAAACGGGGGCTTGACGAGCAGCAGGGGCCAGGACGGAAGCCTGGGGGCGGCTTCGAGAATCTCTCCGCGTCCCTTGCACAGAGCTGTCTCTGCACGGATAAACCACGGCACATCCGAGCCGAGCCGGGCTGCCATTGCTTCGAGGTGGTGGGCATGGAGCCTCTGACCGGAGAGCCGGTTGAGGCCCAGCAGCACTGCAGCCGCATTAGAGCTGCCACCGCCCAGCCCCGCACCTGGAGGAACCCGCTTTTCTATCTGAATCGAGAGACCGGCAGACCAGCCGGTTTCCTCGCAAAAAACCCGTGCGGCCAGACAGGCCAGATTTTCCTCTCCGGCAGGAACCCCCGGGTGTGGACAATCCAGAGAGATTTCCGGGGGCCCAGGTCGCCGGCGGATTTCCACGGTGTCGTACAAATCCACCGGAGTCATGAGCGTGGCCACCTCATGGTACCCATCTGCGCGCAGGCCTTCAACACGGAGGTTGAGATTGATTTTTGCGGGGATGTTGATCCGGACAGAATCCGGAGTCGCGACCATGCTAAATGTTGGATTCATGGCTTTCGGAGGAAGGAGGGGCCTCCCTTTCCGAGTTCTGGCGCTCACGAACCGGGCTTCCGGAAAACCCCCCGAAGGCAAGTCGAAGAGTCGCCTCCAGGGTGATTTTTGCCGACCATTCCGTGGCATCCTCAAAGCGGGTGGGGTCAACAACCCAACGATTGGCAAACAATTCCCGGACACGATCCCGGGTGAGGCTGGGAAGTTTTGCGCGGAGGGCCGGAAGAGAATCCACGACCATCGAGGCGATACGGATGGCGGCATGTGGGAGCGGGAGGCTCAGTCCCCGGGCGTGCGCACAAGCTGCTGCGGAGCGCAGCAGCTTGTAGTCCGAAAACACCTGCCGCGAGGCGACATAATAAGGCCCGGACGGGATCGAGCCCGCGCCACGACCGGCAGCATCAATGGCATCCAGCAGGTCCTCGCAGCCAATGAAACTAAACGCTTTGGCGCGGATTCCCGGTTTGGCGCGTAGCGGTTTGCGCGCCATGTCGAAGAGCTGACGGATCGCCTGGTCTCTCGGACCAAGGATCATCGGAGGCCGAAGAATCACCAGTCGCTGACGATGTTGGCGGAGGAGCATGCGCTCCATGCGTAACTTGGACTCGCCATAAAAGCTGATGGGATCATCCGCATCCGCTTCCGAGCGGGCCTGGCGAAACGCGGGAGTGGGGCCCCCGGCCGATTGCGAGGAGAGAACGACGAGCGGACATTCGCGAGGGATGGCCTCGAGGATCGTCCGCGTCCACGACACATTGGTTCGCAGGTAGCTCTGCAGCGTCCGCTCGAACAATGCGCCGGCACAATGGACGACAAGGTCCGCGCCCACGGGGTCAGGCCAGGCTGCGGGATTCGCTGGCAGGATTTCCACGCGACCGTCCTCCACGCCCTCCTCGAGCAACTGCGCACGCAGCTTCGCTTCGTCCCGGACAGGCGCAAGGAGGGAATCTCCGCGGGCCAGGGCCCTGAGCAAATAATTTCTTCCGACGAAGCCCGTGGCGCCGGTGAGCAGAACCTTCATTCGACAGTCAGGATGCGGAGGGCGCCACCGGAGCAAGCGGCAGCTCGTAGATTTTCCAGAGGTGCGAGGGTTCTCCACCGATGAGTTGTGAGAGCCGGATGACTTCCTCATTGGTGGATTCAATCCAGCCGAGCGTGGCCTCGTCGGCCCACCGTTGGGCCTCAACAAAATGCTCGTAGGTCAGCCAGGGGTGCAGCCCGGTGTTTTGGAAACGGGGAGCGACTCCATAGACGATCTGCCGAATCCTGCGAAGCCGGCGCGTCTTGAGGAGGAAAAGAAAATGCAGAGGGCGCAGGATCCAGGGGGTTTTGCGGACTGCGGCAAGATGGATGTTAATATCGGGAAGCGAGAGTGCCACCCCCGCGTTTTCTCCGTCTTTTTCCGCGATCATGATCAATTCAGGATATGCGATGGCGCGCATTTCGCCTGCTGCGGCATTCAGATCCTCCATCGCGAGAGGCACAAACCCCCAATTCCGCTTCAACGTGGCATTGTACACCTCGCGGATCATGTCGAGATCCCGGTCCATGCGCGAAAAATCTATCGGACGCAATCGCACCCTGGATCGTTTAGCGAAGCGCTCGGCGAGAGGTTTCAGGCGCGGGGGCGGTTCGAGCCTGGACAGGGGCAGCAGGAAGGCGTGGTTGAGGACGCGCTCTTGAAATCCATGCCCAAAAACCAGCCGTTCATAGTAAGGGGGATTCCATGTGAGGCTGATGGTGGTTCGCCGGTCAAAGCCCTCGACGAGCAGCCCACATTCGTCGTTGATGCTGGGGCTGTAGGGGCCGCGCATGGATTCGAGTCCCTCCTTGCGAAGTTCCTCTGCGGCGTGATCAAAGAGCCGCTTTGCGGTGGCCGGATCGTTCTCACACTCGAAAAACCCAAAAAACCCGGCCCGGTCCTGGTGGTGGGCGTTGTGCGAAGTGTTGACAATGGCTGCGATGCGTCCGACGGCCCGTCCGCCCCGCGTGGCGAGAAAGGCGCGGATTTTCCCATGCCGTCGGTTGAAGACCGATTCGGGAGCGAGGATTTTTGCGATGGAGCCGGGGAAGGGCGGCACAAAAGACGGGTGCCCGCGGTGGAGCGTTTCAGCGACGCGCTCGAAGCGGCGTCTTTGCGCCGGAGTTTCGCAGAGGCTGATCTCCAAGGAATTCATCGGGAGGCAGGATGGCCGGATTTGTTTTGAAAAACAAGAAACGACTGAATCGCGCGCAGGGCGGCCAGGTGGGCCTCGACGCGCTCGTGGATGGAAAACTCCGAGGGCGTCTCGAGGGTGATCGTCCGGAGGCTGTGATGAAAATGCAGTACAAAGGCTTCCGGGTGCTGCTTCATGGTTTCCGGTGTGATCCTGCGGCGAATCAGCCCATCGCGGCAGCGTCTTCCCTCGATGGAAGCGCGGGATTCCCGTGGCAGGCATTGGGAGGCGGCTCCAAGGAGCTGCTCACCAAGAAATGGCCTGGCCCGCGCGATTTCGTAGAGATAAACGCCGCGTGCGTCGTAGTCCTCATGCAGGGTGGCGGCGACCTCGAACTGACGGCCCGCGAGGAGCCGCTTGTGGGCTGCGATCTGCGGAAGCCGCGCGGTGTGAAATTGCCGGTTCAAATCACGCCCGCCGCAATCGAGACGGCAGTTGTGAATCAACCCCCACGGATTGAGACACGGAAAAATAAGAACAGGAAAATTTTGCAAAAAAGGGATTTCCGATTCCGCCCATTCGAGGAGTGCCACCACACTCGCCGGCTCGTCCCCGTGGATGCCCGCAGAAAGATACAACCCGCCGCCTTCCCGTCGCGGGGATTCGAGACAGTAAATCTCCTGGCCACCAGATTCCGCAAATTTGCTCATCTGCAGCCCGCCGCGCCGCGCCAAGCGCCGCCAGCGTTGCATCAGAAATGGATAATCATGGGAACGAAGCCGCCCCTCCCTTGTGGTCATGGCCCAGAATCCTGCCGGAGAGTCATCGCGCCGTCCCGGTTTTTTTATGCTTTCCGGCTTACCGGGATTTCCACGCATTCCCCGATGGCCGGCAGGAGGAGCTGTATGCCGGCATCCTCGAAAACCCTCTGCGCCTCATCGGTGGCGATGCGGATGGGTGGGAAGGTGTTGTAGTGGACGCCCACGACCTGGCGCACACCGAGAATTTTTGCGGCGCGGGCCGCATCTTTGGCTCCCATGGTGAAATTGTCGCCAATGGGCAGCACAGCGAAATCCACCGCGCCCTCCTCCGGAATGAGCTTCATATCGAGAGTCAGAGCCGTGTCGCCCGCATAGTAAAACGCCCCCTCCGGCGCCCGTACCACAAATCCGCCCGGGTTGCCGCCATAGGTGCCATCGGGCAACACGCTCGAATGAAGCGCCGGAACCATTTTCACCCGGCCAAAGGGAAATGCAAACTCCCCGCCAAGGTTCATCGGATGGGTCTTTCCAATGCCCTGCCTGCCCAGCCATTCGGCAATCTCAAAATTCGCGATTACGGGTGCCCCTGTCCGCAGAGCCACCGCCGCCGCATCCGCGATATGATCAAAGTGACCGTGGGAAATGAGGAGGACGTCGGCACGGATCGCGGCGACATCCACGCCATGCGCCAGTTCGTTCGGGGTGACAAAAGGATCAAAGAGCAGCGCGGTTCCCCCCACCTCGACCGAAAAACAGGAATGACCAAAACACGTCAGCTTCATGAAAAGCAGGCTACAGGAACCCACCCATCCGATCAAGCCGGGGAAAATTGTCGTGTGGACGGGCACTCACTGCGGAAGGGGTGGGATTCGAACCCACGGAACTTTTTACAGTTCGCTCGATTTCGAGTCGAGTGCCTTCAACCGGACTCAGCCACCCTTCCTTTTCGCTTCGGGGAGTGGCGCACAAACTATTCACACCGGGGCGATACCACAAGACAAATCCCGGAGGGACACGCATCAGACCGATCCTCCTCCGGCGGGTGCGCGTTTGACAAATGCCGGCAATCGGGGTTCCCTGAATCAACAAATAACGATTTGAGTGCTGAAACAATGACCGTTCCCAACAAGCCTGCGCCGCGCGTGAATTTGCGCGCTCCTGCGGTGATGGTGGACGTGCAGAGGCAGGTGGAAAACCATTACCGGAGCATGTTGGTCGAGCGGATTCGCGAGCATGGCGGCGTCTTTACGGTGGGGCGCACGACGATTCGGCTGGCGCGGCAATTTGGGTTTTGCTACGGCGTCGAGCGGGCGATTGATCTGGCTTACGCGGCGCGCAAGGTTTTTCCAGATCGGCGGTTGTTTCTTCTGGGGGAGATCATTCACAACCCGGATGTGAATGCGCAGATGGCCGCGCTGGGCATCGAGTTTCTCCCGCCGCGTCCCGCTCCGGAGCAGTTGGCCCGGCTGACCGTGGAGGACATTGTCATCGTTCCCGCTTTTGGGTCGGAAGTGGCGACTGTCGCTTCCATACAGGCGACCGGGGCGCGCATTGTGGACACGACCTGCGGCGACGTGATGAGTGTCTGGAAAAGGGTTCGGCAAAATGCCCGCGAGCAGGTGACGAGCATCATTCATGGGAAGGCCTCGCATGAAGAAACCCGCGCCACCGCGTCCCGCGCGCGTGGAGAAGACGGCAGCGGCCACTACCTCATCGTTCTCAATATCGCCGAAACCCGCAGGGTCTGCGAGCAAATCGTCAATGGAGGCGATAGCACCACGTTTCTTAACGGGTTTGAAGAAGGAGCGTATTCGCACGGCTTTGACCCGCAACGACAC
>JAJTZA010000008.1 GCA_021463905.1 Terrimicrobiaceae bacterium
GCCAAGACCCTGGCCCGGCGCATCGAGAAGGTCGAGGCCTGGCTGGCCAACCCGCAGCTGCTGCAGGCCGATGCCGACGCCGAGTACGCCGCGGTGATCGAGATCGACCTCGACGAGCTGAAGGAGCCGGTGCTCTGCTGCCCCAACGACCCGGACGACGCCAAGCTGCTGTCGGACGTTGCCGGCAAGAAGATCGACGAGGCCTTCATCGGCTCGTGCATGACCAACATCGGCCACTTCCGCGCCGCGGCCAGGCTGCTGGGCGGGCAGCGCGACATCCCGACCAAGCTGTGGATCGCGCCGCCGACCAAGATGGACCAGAGCGAGCTCGTCAAGGAAGGCCACTACGCGGCCTTCGGCAGCGCCGGTGCGCGCACCGAGATGCCCGGCTGCAGCCTGTGCATGGGCAACCAGGCGCAGGTGCGCGAGGGCGCGACCGTGGTCTCGACCAGCACGCGCAACTTCCCGAACCGCCTGGGCAAGAACACGCAGGTCTACCTTGCTTCGGCGGAGCTGGCGGCGATCGCCTCGCGCCTGGGCCGCATTCCCAGCGTGGCCGAGTACCGCGAGGCGATGGGGGTCATCGACCAGGACGCAGCCAGCGTGTACCGCTACATGAACTTCGACCAGATCGAGGAATACGCGCAGACGGCCAAGTAAGTGGCGATCTGACGGACGCCATCGCGGTATCGGAGACGACCAGCTTCGGCGGGCCGGCCTCTCGTCCTGAGCCTGGGCCATCGGTTCGATAGGCTCGCATCGGCGTCACCCTGCGGTGTTCACCGGCCGGCGCCGCCGGCGAGCCCTAGATTTGCCGTTGATCGCGAAGCCAGTACGCGGCGCGAATGTCCCTGCGCAGCACCTTACCAATCGCCGAGCGCGGCAGCTGCGGCCAAATCTCCACGACCTTGGGCGAGCGCACACCGCCCAGGCGTTCGCGGCAGAAGGCCTGCAGCTCGGCCGGTGTCGCAGCGGCGCCGGCACGCAGCTCGACCACAGCGGTCACGCGCTCGCCCCAGTCGGCGTCGGGCGCGCCAACGACAGCGCACTCGGCCACGGCCGGGTGACTCGCCAGCACCTGCTCCACTTCCGACGGATAGACGTTGAAGCCGCCGCTGATGATGATGTCGCGCTTGCGATCGACCAGGTGCAGATAGCCCTCGTTGTCGACGAAGCCGATGTCGCTCGTGTAGATGAACCCGTCGCGCAGCACCGCGGCCGTGGCCTCGGGGTTACGGAAGTAGCCCGACATCATCAGGTCGCTGTGCACGCGGATCTCGCCGACGCTGCCCGGCGCGAGCCGCTGGCCCTGCTCGTCGACGATCTCGACCGTGGTGCCCAGCGACGGCCGCCCGCAGCTGGCCAGGCGCCGGTCGTCGGCGACCGCGCCGTCGCGATAGTGGTCCCGCGGCAGCAGCGCCGAGATCATCGAGTGGCACTCGGTCTGGCCGTAGCACTGCGTCATCACCGGCCCGAACGCGCGCAGCGCGTCGCGCAGGCGTCCCACCGACATCGGCGCCGCGCCATAGAGGAAGTGGCGCAGGCTCGAGCAGTCGGTGTGCGCGAGCGCCGGGTGGTCGAGCAGGCGGTAGATCGCGGTCGGCGGCAGGAACAGCAGCGTGATGCGGTGGCGTTCGATCGCGGCCAGGACCTGTCCCGGTTCGGCGCGCTCGATCACGTGCACCGTGCCGCCGCGCGCGAAGATCGGTTGCGCGAGCGCGCCGGCCGCATGCGTCAGCGGCGTCGCCGCCAGCATCACCGGCTGAGGATCGTCGATCTCGAACCAGAACTTCTCGATGTAGGTCAGGCGCGCGCGGTGGCTGATCATCACGCCCTTGGGCGCGCCGGTCGTGCCGCCGGTCTGCGAGATGCTCGCGATGTCGGTGAGCAGCGGCGCCGGACCCTGGTACACCGGCGCCTGATCGGCGATGAAGGCTTCGAGCGACAGGTCACCCGCGTCGCCGTCGATGCAGACCACCAGACGAAGACGCGGCAGCTGTGGCCGCAGCGAACGCAAGCGCTCGGTGAACGCGGCCTGGAAGAAGAGGATGTCGACGTCGAAGCCGGCCAGCGTGCGCACCAGATCGTCGTCCGACGCGCTGGCGCCGGCCGCGATGTAGGCCAGGCCGGCGGCCTGCACGCCGTACGAGGCCAGCAGGGCGGTCGGATCGTTGGCCGAGAGCACACTGCCGCGGTCGCCGACGCCGAGCCCGCGTGCGCGCAAGGCATTGGCGATGCGCGAGACCGCGGCCACGCCCTGGGCGTAGGTGACGGTCCCGCGTTCGGAAGCCAGCATCGCCTTGGCCGGATCGCGACGTCGCCCATGTTCGAGGATGCCGAGGATGCTCATGCGTCACTCCATGAAGGTGGCGAGCGCGGCTCGGATCGCCTCGACCTGCGCCCGCTTGCCGGCCGCCGACAGCCCGGCGGTGAGCCCGCCGTCGACCACCAGGTCCTGGCCGGTCACGAAGGCCGAGGCGCCGCTCGCGAACATCAGCACCGCCTCGGCGATGTCCTCGGGCCGGCCGGCGCGCCCGAGCGGGATGTGCTCGCCGAACACGCCCGCCAGCCGTTCGACCGCCGCCGCGTGGTGCCGCTCGGCGATGCCCAGCTTCTTGGCGAAAATCGCCGTCGGCACCGCGCCGGGCGACACGGTGTTGACGCGGATGCCGTAGGGCGCCAGTTCGAGCGCAGTGCAGCGCGTGAAGTGGCACACCGCGGCCTTGAGCGCGCTGTAGACGCTGGACGACGAGTTGGCGCGGTGCGCCGCCGTCGAGCCGATGTTGACGATCGAGCCGCGACCCTGGCGCTGCATCGCGGGGACGGCGGCCGATGTCATCAGGATCGTGCTGCCGAGCACCGAGGCCATATAGCCCGGCAAGGCTGCCGCATCGATGCGCTCGACCGGCAGGTCGGGCGGCGGCGCAGCAGCGTTGTTGACTAGGCTGTCGATCCGGCCGAGCCAGGCCGCCGCCTGCTCGACGAGGCGCAGCGTGTCCTCGGGCCGGGTCACGTCGGCAATCACGAAGCGCGCGGCGCTGCCGAGTTCATCGGCCAGCGCCCGACCCGGCCCTTCGGTGCGACCGCAGAAGACGACGCGCGCGCCCTCGGCGACGAAGTGACGCACGATGGCCGCGCCGATGCCGGTGCTGGCGCCGGTGACGACGGCGCCGTGCCCGTCGAGACGTCGTGAGGTCATGGGAGTGCCTCGGCCGCGATCAGTAGACCGACGGCAGGCCTGCGCCCGGCACGTCGACGCGGGCCATGAACAGGCGACCCGACGGATGGCGCCGCATCATCTCGCGGTCCATCGTGTCGCTGGCGGTGATCAGCAGACTGCGACCGTCTGCGCCGCCCAGCATGCACGCGGTCGCCAGCGCGTCCCCGATGCCGATTTCGGCCAGCACCTTGCCGTCGACGCCGATGCGCACGACGCGCCCGTGGTTGGCGACCCAGATCGCGCCGGACGCGTCCAGGCACAGCCCGTCGGGCAGTTCGTCGGGAAACGAGGCCAGCACTTCGCGCGGGCCGAGGCTGCCGTCGGCCGCGATGGCGCAGGCGCCGACGCAGCGGTCGCGCGTGTCGGCCACGATCAGGGTCCGGCCGTCGGGCGTGATCACCAGGCCGTTCGGAAAGAACATCTCGTCGGAGGCGACACCGATGCTGCCGTCGGGGCGCGCGATCAGCAGGCGGCAGCGCCGCCGCTCGACCTCGCCGCGCGACGCGGCCATGAAGTCGAAGTCGACCGAGTCGACGTAGCAGGTGCCGTCGGCGCGCCGCACCATGTCGTTGATGCCCCAGCCGCGGATCGGACCGAAGTCGACCGCGACCTCGGCCGGCTCGTCGCTGCCGAGTTCGACGCGCAGCAGCACGCAATTGCGGGCGTCGCACACCAGAAGCCGCTCGGCGCTCTCGAAGGCCAGGCCCGAGACCATGCCGGTGTGTCGATACAGGCAGCGCGGCGCGGCGCCGGGACGCCACTCATGGACTTCGCCGCGGTCGATGTCGCTGAAGACGAAGGCACCGCGACCGGCATGCCAGCGCGGGCTCTCGGGGAACATGAATCCCTGGGCGACCTGTTGGGCAAGTTGTTTCATGACCTGGCTCCGTGGCGCGCCTTAGCGACGCTGCAGGCGCTCGAAGATCGACACCACGACCGCGCCTTCTTCCACTTCCATGAAGCCGCCGCCGTTTTCCTGCAGCGCGATGCGCGCCCCCTCGACCTGGCGCGCGCCGGCCGCGCCGCGCAACTGGGTGACGAGCTCGAAGACCTGGGCGAGTCCGCTCGCGCCGATCGGGTGCCCCCGGCACTCGAGCCCGCCCGAGGGGTTGATCGGCAACCGACCGCCGAGCGCCGTGGCGCCGGACTCGGCGAAGGCCCCGCCGGCGCCGAGTTCGCAGAAGCCCATCAGCTCGCTGACGAACAGCTCGCCGAACGAGGCCGCGTCGTGCACCTCGGCGACGTCGACGTCGCCCGGCCCGATGCCGGCGCTGGCATAGGCCTTCTGCGCCGCACGGCGCATCGCGTGGTGCTCGAAGTCGTCCCACGCACGCGGCGTGGCCGACACCAGTTCGCAGGCGCGCAGCCGCACCGGCGCCATCGTCGGCCGCAGGCGGCGCAGCCCGGCCTTGTTGCACAGCACGGCCGCCGCGGCGCCGTCGGACAGGCGCGAGCACATCGCCACCGTCAGCGGATAGGTCAGCACGCGCGAAGCCAGCACCTCGTCGGCCGTCATCGCCTTGCGGTAGTGGCAGCGCTCGTTGTGCACGGAATGCGCGTGGTTCTTGGCCGCGATCTGCGCCAGCTGCCGCTGCGTGGTGCCGAAGCGCTGCATGTGGGCGCGCGCGAGGGCGGCGTAGATGTCCATGAACACCGTGCGCACGCCGTCGCCCGAGACGCCGGCGATGTCGGGCGAGAGGCGCTCCAGCGCCGCCAGCGCGGCCGGACCGGTCTCGATGTCCATGCCGCCGTTGAAGCCCTGCTGCACGCGCTCGCGCCGCAGCGGGTCGTCGTAGACCATCTTCTCGGCGCCGACCGCGATCACGATGTCGGCCGCGCCGGCGCGCAGGGCCTGCGCCGCCAGCCACAGCGCCGTGCTGCCGGAGGCACAGGCGTTCTCGACGTTGACGATCGGCACGCCGTGGATCTGCTCGCCGCGCAGCGCGATCTGGCCGCGCAGCGCGTGCTGGCCCTCGACCCGGCCCTGGCCTGTGTTGGAGAAGTACGCCGCCTCGATCTGCTGCGGCTGCGCGCCCGCATCGACCAGACATTCGCGCACGGCCTGGGCAGTAAGGCTCTTGATGGTGGCCTGCGGCTGCGGGCCAAAGCGCGTCATGCCGACGCCGGCCACGTAGATATTGCTCATCGCTCCCGCTCCGTGGTCGGCGGTGCTCACTCGGGCTTGATGCCGGCCCGGCGGATCACCCGCGCCCACTGCGCCGACTCGCGCCGGATCATCTCGGCCATCTCGACCGGGCTGGTCGTCGTGGGCTCGATGCCGAAGCCGACCAGACGCTGCTTCACGTCGGGCATGTCGACGATCGCGCGCAGCTCCTGGTTCAGCTTCTGGACGATCTCGGGCGGCGTGCGCGCCGGCGCCAGGAAGCCGTTCCAGCCGGTGATCTCGAAGTCGGGCACCGTTTCGGCGAAGGCCGCGACATCCGGCAGCGCGGCCATGCGGCGCGCGGTCGTCACCGCCAGGCCCTTCACCTTGCCCGCGCGCACCAGCGGCACCGCGCTGGCGGTCGGCTCGAGCTAGACGTGCACGCGGCCGCCCAGCAGGTCGATGGTCGACGCGCCGCCGGTCTTGTAGGGCACGTGCAGCAGGTCGATGCCAGCGGCTTGCTTCAGCAACTCCATCCCGACGTTGGCGACGCTGCCGGAGCCGAGCGATGCGTAGACCAGCTGGCCCGGCCGGCGCCTGGCCAGCGCGATCAGGCCCGGCAGGTCTGTCGCCTCGAGCGCCGGGCTGCCGATCAGCACGTAGCCACCCTTGGCCACCAGCGTCACCGGCGCGAAGGCGGCGGCGCCGTCGTAGGGCAGCTTCTCGTAAAGGTGGGGATTGATCGTGACGAGCTGGTTGTAGCCGTACAGCAGCGTGTGGCCGTCGGCATCGGCGCGCGCCACCGCCCCGGCGCCGAGGATGCCGGCCGCGCCCGGCATCGGCTCGACGACGAAGGGCTGTTGCAGACGGCGGCCGAGGTGCTCGGCAAACAGGCGCGCCAGCGTGTCGGGCGCGCTGCCCGGGCCGGCCGGCACGACGATGCGCACCGGCTTGGCCGGATAGGCGGCGGGCTGCGCATGGGCGATCGGGCCGAGCGTGGCACCGAGCAAGATCGACAGGGCGGTAGCGCGGCGGACCAGGTCGGGCAGATCAGTCATGGCGTTCTCCGGGAGGAAGCGACAGGCAAGTCATACATCTGTATGAACGACTGTAATACATACGTATGACTCGCGCAAGCGGGTAGCATCACCGGGTCTTCCCCAGGTCGCCCTCCGATGCCCAGCCCTCGTCAGCGCTCCGCCCTGCCGCCCAAGGCCCGATCCGGCGCCAAGCCCGCCAGCGAAGATGCTGCAGGCGCCCCTCCAGTCGCGGCCGGCACCGCCGACCGACTGCTGGACGCGGCCGAGGCGCTGTTCGTCGAGCGTGGCTATTCAAACGTGCCCGTGCGCGACATCGTTGCCGTCGCCGGCGCCAATCTGGGCGCGATCCCCTACCACTACGGAACGAAGCGGAGTCTGTTCAAGGCCGTGCTCGCGCGTCGCGTCGGACCGATCCAGGCCGCGCGCCGCCAGCGCATGACCGAACTGGTCGAGTCGGGGCGGCCGCTGCGCATCGAGGAGATCCTGCGTGCGCAACTGGAGCCGGCCTTCTGCGCCAGCAGCGCAAGCGCCGCCTTCCGCCGCCTGACCGGCTACGCGGTGATCGACCCGAATCCCGAGGTGAAGCAGATCGTCTCCGAGGTGCTCGACGCGCAGGAGCCGATGCTGCCCAAGCTGCTGCGCCTGGCCTGCCCCGAGCTGAGCGAGCGCGAGTTCTTCTGGCGCCTGTACTGTGTCTACGGCGCGGCGGTCTACATCCAGGCCGACACCGGGCGCATGCAGCGCATCCTGCGCAGCGCGGTGGACACGTCCGACCTGATGCCTGCGCTGGACTATGTCGTGGCGTTTCTCGCCAGCGGCTTCGGCAGCCCGCATCTGGACCCGCCGGCAGCCCCACCCAGGTCGCGGACGGGCAATCCGAAACGGTGAGAATCAATCGCTGCCCCCGGCTGCCAGGAACAGCCAAGTTCGATCGGCAAGGTCGCCGCTGACGGTACCAGGATGCCAAGACCCTGGCCCGGCGCATCGAGAAGGTCGAGGCCTGGCTGGCCAACCCGCAGCTGCTGCAGGCCGATGCCGACGCCGAGTAC
>JAJTZA010000080.1 GCA_021463905.1 Terrimicrobiaceae bacterium
CCCGCACCCCGCACCCCGCACCCCGCACCCCGCACCCCGCACCCCGCACCCCGCACCCCGCACCCCGAGCGACGCCATTCAATGGCTTGCTCAGTTTGTAGCAAAAGCATCGGAAATACAGCATGGCACAGAATGTTTTGGACTGTTTGGTTCGTCCATTGCCGCAACATGGACATCCGCCAACCTGCCTCATCTTCCGCAGTTTTTTGTGGATGAGGATCCTGCGCGCACAGGAAATACGCATCTTGGAAAGCCGATCCTCCGTCCCTCGCAAGTCCCGGCAGGGAGCACCGTCTTTCTGGCTCTGGAGCCTGCGACGGCTGCAACCATTGCCGCTCGTCGGTCCCACCCATCCGCGCAATGCGTCGAACCTCCGGTGTAACACAGCATCGCGTTCAGGAGGGCGCATGCGGAATTCGGTGTTGCATCTTGTGTAGCCGGACGGCAGTGTTATGCGCATGAGTGCGCTTTTCGTCCTGATAGTTCTCGCGGTTCTCGTCGGCCTGTTTGTCATGGGGGCTTACAACGGCCTGGTCGCACTGAGGAACCGTTACAAAAACGCTTTCGCCCAGATTGATGTTCAGCTCAAGCGACGCTATGACCTGATCCCCAACCTCGTCGAGACAGCCAAGGCCTACCTTAAACACGAGCGCGAGACTCTCGAAGCGGTGATCACCGCCCGAAACGCGGCCCAATCCGCCGGATCCCGGGCGGCCGCCAATCCGGGCGACCCCGAAGCCATGCGAGCGCTGGCAGGCGCGGAGGGTGGGCTGAGTGGCGCACTGGGACGTCTCTTCGCGCTGTCGGAGGCCTACCCCGACCTTAAGGCCAATCAAAACATGGCCCAACTCACCGAGGAACTCACCTCGACGGAAAACAAAATCTCTTTCGCCCGCCAAGCGTACAATGATGCGGTCATGGCTTACAATACCAAGCGCGAAAGCTTCCCGGCCAATCTCGTGGCCGGAACTTTCAACTTTGGCGCCGCCGAGTTGTTCCAGATCGAAAACCCGACCGAGAAAGAAGCGCCCAAGGTGTCGTTTTCATGAGCACCTTGCAGCCCTCGCGGGAGGCCTTCTCCGCGTTGGCCGCCGGGGGGAGCCGCGTGATCCCGGTCTGGACCGAGATCGTCGCGGATGGTGAAACGCCGGTGTCGGCCTACGCGAAACTGGGAGGAGAGGCCCCCTCGTTCCTGCTCGAATCCGCAGAACAAAATGACCACGTGGGCCGGTTTTCATTTTTGGGTGCCGGAGCACGCGCGGTGATTTCCGCGCGAGGACGCGAAGTGACGCTGACCGATGCGCAGGGCACGCGCAGTTGGTCATCGCAAAGTGACCCGCTGGCCGACCTCGAGGAATTGATGCGTGGTTATGGGTGCGCGTGTGGTGGTACGCTGACGGGGTTTCAGGGTGGGGCGGTCGGTTATTTGTCGTATGATTCGGTGCGGTGGTTTGAGCCGTCGGTTCCGCCGCATGGCCGTGACGAGTTGGGGATTCCCGACATGGTTTTTATGATCGCCGCCAATATCCTCATTTTTGACCATCGGCGGCGGCGGCTGAAAATCGTTTCCAATGCGTTTCTGGATGGGGGTGATCCGGCGTGCGCCTATGAGGAGGCGTCGCGGGAGATTGAGGGCATTTTGGAAAAATTGTCGTGTCCGATTGTCCTGCCGCCCTTATTCACCGACGTTCAGGTGCCGGACATCGAGGCTCGGTCCAACACCTCGCGGGAGGAATACCATGCGATTGTCAGAAAGGCGCAGGAACACATCACGGCGGGCGACATCTTTCAGATGGTTCCCGCGCAGCGCTTCCAGACCCCATTTCGTCACGATGCCCTCGACCTCTATCGCGCCCTGCGATTCATCAACCCCTCTCCCTACATGTTTTGTCTGCGCTGCCCGGATGGACACTCTCTCGTGGGCAGCTCGCCGGAAACCCATGTGCGCCTCACCGGACGACGCGTGGAAATTCGTCCCATTGCCGGCACCCGCCGCCGGGGGGAAACCCCCGAGGAGGACGAGGCCACCGCACAGGAGCTGCTGGCCGATCCGAAGGAGCGTGCCGAACACCTCATGCTCGTGGACCTTGCCCGCAATGATGTCGGACGCATCGCCGAGTTTGGCAGCGTGCGGGTGAGTGATTTTATGACCATCGAGCGCTACAGCCATGTCATGCACATTGTTTCGCATGTCGCGGGAAAGCTGGCCGCCGGACGCAATGCCTACGACGTGATGCGGGCGACTTTTCCGGCGGGAACGGTCTCCGGCTCCCCCAAGGTTCGCGCGATGCAGATCATCGCGGAGTTGGAAAAAAGCAAGCGTTGCACGTATGCGGGCGCGGTCGGTTATTTCGGATTTGATGGAGACCTGGATTCGTGCATCGCGCTCCGCACGGTATTACTGAAAGATGGCATGGCCTATGCGCAGGCCGGCGGAGGTGTAGTGGCGGACTCAACGCCCGAGGGCGAGTACCAGGAAAGCGTCAATAAATCCATGGCCGCCCTGCGTGCCATCGCCCATGCCTCACAAATCCCCCGGCACCCATGATCCTCATCATAGACAACTACGACTCGTTCACCTACAACCTCGCCCAGTATTTTGGTGAGCTGGGGGCGGAACTCTCCGTGCGCCGCAACGATGGGGTGACCATTGCGGAGATCGAGGCTCTGCGCCCGGAGAGGATTTGCATTTCTCCCGGCCCGGGGGTTCCCGGGAGCGCGGGGATCAGTTGCGAAGTGATCCGCGTCTTCGGATCGAGGCTTCCCCTCCTCGGGGTCTGCCTCGGCCACCAGTGCATCGCCGAGGTTTACGGCGGAAGTGTCATCCGCGCCGACCGCCTCATGCACGGAAAAACCTCTCCGATCCTCCACGATGGCACAGGCGTCTTTCGCGGGCTCCCCAGCCCGTTTGAGGCCACCCGCTACCACTCGCTCATCGTACAGCGCGCATCGCTCCCACCCAGCCTGCTTGTCTCCGCCGAAACTCACGAAGGCGAAATCATGGGCCTCACACACGCCACCCATCCTGTTCATGGCGTCCAGTTTCACCCGGAATCCATCCTCACCACCGAAGGAAAAAACCTCCTGAAAAATTTCCTCGAGATTTCGCGATAATCGGCAGGCACACTTGATTCTCACACAGGAAAAAATCCCGGGCTCTGTTCCTGACCGGGTGGAGAAGAAGGTCTACCAACTGGTCCAGCCGCCATCCACAGCCAGATTGTGTCCCGTCACGTAGGTCGAGGCATCGGAGACCAGGAAAAGGACCGCTCCGGCAATTTCCTCCGGTTGTCCCACGCGCCCCATCGGACACTTGCCTTTCAGACGCGCGACGAATTCCTCGTGGGATTGGGCTGCCGGATTGGGGAACGTTCCCGGAGAGATCGCATTGCAGCGGACGTTTTGCGCGCCCCAATGCACGGCCAAATAACGCGCCATTTGCTGAAGGCCCGCTTTTCCCACGCCATATTCGATTGGGTTGGGGGTCAGCGGCTTCGGATACATGGCCGGATCCGGAGCGACGGTTCCATACATGCTCGAAAACAGGACGATGCTGCCACGGCCTTTCCCGGCCATGCGCTCCCCCGCTTCCCGGGCCATGAGGAACGTCGCTGTCAGGCCGACATGGTTGGCCTCGTCAAACTCCTCCGGAAGAAGGGTCTCCAGGGTTTTTGGGAACGACTTGTAGGTCATGACAACCAGTCCATCGGGAACACCCCGCGCTTCGCTCTGCTTCCGAAAAAAATCAGAAATTGCCCCGCAGTCTCCGGCATCCAAATCCGCCGCCGTCACCTGACCGGACAGCCCCTCTCTCCCGACCATCTCGTGCGCTCGACCGGGAAGGTCTGCGCAAAGGACTTTGGCATGGTGTTCCGCGAGCATCTTAACGGTGGCCCCGCCCAGGTAGCCGGCCCCTCCCATCACCCAAATATCGCGGCCTGCGAGGTTAAACGGAGAATCCGTGATGGGCGGCTTCGCGACTGCAGGCTGCACAATCGGATTCATGCTTTTTGCGAGGCCGGGCTTTAGTGATGGTGACCGCCACAGTGTCCGCCGCAGCATCCCCCGGCAGGCCGGGGTGCCGGTGCCGGAGAGCCGGAGCCGCTCCGCGTCAGGACACCAAACCCACCCGAAATCACCCGGCGGATCGGACGACCGGTTTCCGGATGCCGGGTCAGGGGCGGATCCGCCATGCTCTGATGCACCTCGAAGGTTTCAATGGATTCCCCCTGATCCGAGGGAACAGTTTCGTACACGTAGGTTGGCATGAACACAGGATAGCCAGCACCCACAAGACGGACAAGCCTGTAAACTTTCGCTTCCACGCCCAATTCCTCACTGCCTGCATCCTGAGGATCGGCCCTGCGGAGGCGATCACGGGAGTGGAGGCTCTCGGCCAGCCAAAGATTCCGGAATCTAAGAATTTGCCTCGGGACGATCGGCTTCGGCCATCCATGCCGCATTGGCGGCTTCAAGATCTTCCGTGAGATGGACGAGGTCCCGGTTGAGCCGGAACACTCGATTGGCATCTTGATGCGTGGCTGGGTCTTCGAGTTCAGCAATGAGGGATTTCTGACGGGTTTCCAAAGCGATGATATTTTCTTCCAGTGCGCCGATGCGTTGCAGGTGCTCACGTTTTTTCTTTGCGGCGGCCTGTCGGAGAGCGGCTTCTGCGCGGCGTTGTTCCTTGATTTCCTTGAAGCCCCGGCGGGGAGGCGTGGGAGCGATCGGAATCGGTGCGGCGGGCTGTAGGTTGGAGAGTCTGGCCACGAGGGCCTCGCGCTCGCCACCGGCCTGGGATTTCTGCAAATAATAGTTGTAGTCGCCGGCGTAGGGCGTGAGGTGACCGGCATGGACGTGCAGCACCGTCTTTGCAATGTTGCGGATGAAGTGGACGTCGTGGCTCACAAAGAGGAGCGTCCCTTCGTATTGCTTCAGCGCGGAGATCAGCGCATCAATGCTGGGCATGTCGAGGTGGGTGGTCGGCTCGTCAAGAAGGATGAAATTCGGCGGGTTGAGCAGAAGTTTAACAAGCGCCAGACGGCTTTTTTCTCCGCCACTCAGGACGCTGACCGGCTTGAAAACATCCTCGCCACGAAACAGAAAGGAACCCAACACGGTACGTGCGGATTGCTCGCTGACTCCGGACAATCCCCGCAGAGCCTCGGCCAGCACCGTCGAGCCGGCATGAAGAGCTTCCGTGCGGTGCTGCGCAAAATACCCTGTCCCAAGATTGTGCCCGGGCGTACGGCTGCCTGCCTGAATCGGAACCAAGCCGGCAAGGATTTTTAGCAAGGTGGACTTCCCGGCGCCATTGGGGCCGACGAGGACGGTTCGTTGCCCGCGCTCGACCTCCAGGTCAAGGTTTTCATAGACGACCAGTTCGCCGTACGCCTGACGGACGCCTGCGAGTGTGATGACCCGTTGTCCGCCACGCGGGGGCTGGGGGAATCGGAATTTCACCGTGGCCTCGGACGCTTCCGGAGGAGCCAGCCGGTCCATTTTCTCCAGCCGCTTGATGCGTTCCTGCGCCTGGGAGGCCTTGCTGGCCTTCGCGCGAAAACGATTGATGAAATCCTCCAGATGAGCAATCTCCCGCTGCTGGTTGCGGTAGGCGGCGGCATATTGCTCTTCGCGCGCTTTTTTCAGATCGAGATAGTCGTCGTAGGTGCCGACGTAGCGGTGAAGGCTTTGCCGACTGATTTCAACCATGGTGTCGCAGATGGCATTGAGAAATGCGCGGTCGTGGGAAATCGTGAGGATCGCGCCGGGGTAGTTGGAGAGATAATTTTGAAACCAGCCCAGGGACTCCAGGTCGAGGTGGTTGGTCGGCTCATCCAGCATGAGCAGGTCGGGCTCCATGACCAGCAGACGGGCGAGATGCGCGCGCATGATCCAGCCGCCACTCATCGTACGAGCCGGACGGTGAAAATCGCTCTCGCGAAACGCCAGGCCGTTGAGAATGCGTTTGGCCTTGGCCTCCAGCGCGTAGCCACCCGCATCCGCAAAGGCCGAAAGTGCTTCATGGTGCTCAGGGGCTTCTTCGGAATACTCGCGCAGGGCGCGGCGAATGGCTGTCATCTCGTCCGTGATGGCCGTGGCCAATTCAAGGACGGTGTCCTCTCCCGACGGGTCTCCCTCCTGGGCAAGAAAGCCCAGCGTTGTGCCGCGTTGCAGGGCGATGGTCCC
>JAJTZA010000081.1 GCA_021463905.1 Terrimicrobiaceae bacterium
ACGGCGTTCCGCCAGCAATTGCCAGGGAATCAGGTTGCTGTGGTGTTCCATCTCCGTCAGCAGGATGATGTCGCCGGTTCCCACGTTCTCATTTCCCCATGAAGTGGCGACAAGGTTGATGGCCTCCGTCGCGCCCCGGGTATTGATGACTTCCTCCTCGGCGGCTCCGACAAAGCGCGCAATGCGGCAGCGGGCGTTTTCGTAGGCATCGGTTGCGCGGTTGCTGAGAGTGTGCAGTCCGCGATGAACGTTGCTGTTGTCGCGTTCGTAATAGTGAACCAGTGCCTGGATCACCTCCCACGGCTTCTGCGATGTGGCCGCATTGTCAAAATAAATCAGCGGATGCCCGCCAATGTCCTGATCGAGGATCGGAAATTCCGATCGAATCGCCGCCCAATCCGGTGCCGACCCGTGCGCTGCTGTCGTGTCTGTCATGAAAGCACTCTATCCCGCCGCGCAGCGCAACCGAAGGATTTTGTTGCGCCCCCCCGTTCCTGCAGTCCCTTCGCCCCGCCGGTCAGACTTCCCGCACGACGACGCGCAATCCTTCCTGCAGAACAACCTGAACGGCCGTCCCTTTGGTGATGAAGGCGTTTTCGGCGACCACATCCACTTTTCGGCCTTCAATGAGAGCCGTGCCGGACGGACGCAGCGGGGTCAGGGCGCTGCCATGTCGTCCGACCAATTCCGGATTGGGTGTTTTTTTTGTGCCGTATCCAGGAGCCAAATTATCGCGGAGCATAATGCGGCGACCGATGGCGGTGCGGGGAAAGATGCTCATCCAAACAATAAACCCGGTGAGGGTTGTCAGGGAGATTCCGGCGAGGGCGATGGTACCGGTCAGCGGGCCATAAGCGGCAAAGGCCAGGACGATGGCACCGGCCAGTGCCAAAAGCCCCATGATGCCGAGGACGAGGCCGGGAACAAAAACCTCTGCGGCCAGCATGAGAAAACCGACCAGCCCGAGGACGAGGATCCCGTACAGGGCGGTCATGGCTGTTTGTCTTCGCGCGGGCCGATGGTACGCTCACCCGTCAGCACCTGCTGGCCATCGCCAACCACCTTCAGGACCGTGTCCGAAACCGTACGTCCAAAACGCACTCCAAAATCGCGCACATCTCCAATGACCCCACCCACGGGCGGACGTGTCGTCCCGACAGGCTGGAAACCGACAGAATCCGACGAAAGTGGAACGGTGATGGCACCGGTCTCCGCAGAAATTTTCAGTGAGCCCACGGGTGCTCCGAAGCGGTCTTTCAGTGTGAGCGACCATTCGGGTGAGCCGGTGGCATTGGTCTCCAGCACGTAGTCCACCCAATGAAAGCCGAGCCGCTGATTGACCGCCTCGGCATTGGCAATTTGGAAGGCGCGGTCGGAGTCCACCTTGAGTTTGGCCGGGGAGACGGGCGGCTGGGTGCCAAGATCAGAAAACCCACGCATCGGCGTGCGCGTGGAAGCCACCTCGCGGTCGGCAATCACCACCTCGCGCACACCCCCCCGGGCCGCCGGATCCAGAAAATAAAATGTCCATTCCCCAGGTTGGGGCGCTCCGCGCTCGCCCACGATCCGCGCAAGCTGCGTCTCCGGCGCGGATTTTTGTGCCCAGAATAACGAACCAAATGCCGTGCTTTGCGCTTGTGCGGCCTGCATAAAGAGATGCCCCGCAATCACGATCAGGAGAGCGCGAATGGATGTCTTCATGGCATCCCATAATCTCGCATTTCCACGTTTTGGCAAATCTCAAGTCGCATGAAGATGCCCCCGACGCGAGACCCCACCACGCTCGGCGCGGGATCATCGCGCAGGAGCGAGCGGATTTCTTTATCAAATTACAACAGCCTCGCATCCAGATTGCCATTCAACGCCGGCATGGTCTCGCGCAAAACCGCCCGTGTCCCACCGTGTCGAGCACGTTGGTCTCCACGATCAACAGCCACCGCGCGTCGGTGTAAAAATTCTTGAGCGTGCCCTCGTCCTCCGAGTCGGTCTTCCAGCCGATTGCGTGCAGCGTCTTCTTTAACCGCAGTTTGGCCTCGGGGAGGGAGAGATACACCCCCCTCGCCTTTCCGCGCTCCTCGGAGTGCGGCCACGTTGAAGCCAGACATGGCGAACTTTTGGCTCCAGCGCCTGCCATCTGTTGCGGCGGAGTCATTTTGATTTCATCATTAGTGGCAAGAAACTTCCACCGCTCCCTGCAAGAGGCGGCTAGCTCACTCCTTCTCCCTTTTACGTCTTGGGGTCTTCGTGCAAACCCCTTCAATGCCTCGACGTGCAAATTATAGGACTGACACCGTTTCTCGGATCAGCATTACAATCCACGGTGTGTCCGGTTATCAGTTTTCAGTCACGGTCAATTTCTTTGATACATTCGCACGTCGTCACAAACCGTTTACGACCAACCTATGCCCAGATATGTGGCTGATGATTTTGCGCAAAATGTTATCGAAAAATAAAATTGACATTTTTGAAATAACAGACATTTTCATTAACCAATGATGAATATTTCTTCAGAGCCAAGTCCGCTTGTGGAGCGCACGGCACAGCGGATCGTACTGTCTCTAAGGGGGAGGAATCATCAGATTGAGGCCCCCTTGCCGACCCACCGTCAATGGGCCGAGGAATTGACTGTGAGCCATTTTACGGTCAGCAAGGCAATGAAGCTGTTGAAGGATCAGGGGCTGGTGGAATCCACCGAGGGTTCCTATACCTTTTTGAAATCGCGGGATGCGACGGAAGCGGGAGCGGAACAGTCGGAGATCACGATGTGGTTCAACTCCAATCGGAACGTGCGACGGATGCGCCAGAGCATTATCCGCAGCCGGTTTCAGAAGGGATTTACGGAAGATATGCCCGGGCTGAAGTTTTCTGAACGGGATTTCAACCTTCCGATGACGGAGTTTTTCACACAGATGCTCGCTGCGTTTGTGCAGGGCAAGGATCCGGTGCTTGCAGAATTTCCGCAGACGTATTTGGAGTTTCTCGAGGCGCATGGTGTTCTGTCCTCGTTTCCGCGCGAAGAGGGAGCTGACTACCTTGACGAGATTGATGAGCGTTTCCTCGAACATTCGATGAAGGACGGTCAGTGCCGGTTTTTACCCTTTGCGTGCTCGTATTCGTATCTGGTTTGTAATCAGACACTGATGCGGAAGGCCGGATTGGAACCGGAGGAGGAGTTTTCTTCGTGGGATGATCTGGCGAAAAAATGCGAGCGTATGAAAACCGCCCTGGGTGGAGAACCGATCCATGTGTCTGAGGACGGACTGTTTTGGTTGTTGCTCCATTGGATTTATCAGGCGGATGAAGCTCTTCCTGCCACCGGACGGCTGCCGTTGGTGGACTGGCAAAGCACCGCTGCGCGGGTGGCCATGGATTTTTTCCTTGAAATGGTTTTTGACCGACAACTGATCCGGGTGAATTACGGCGGGAAGTTCTCCCTGTCATCCCCCTTTTGGGCGGGAAAGGTTCCCATGACATTTGGGGAAATCATGTTATCCACCGCGTTGGAGCTGGATCATGCTTCAGATTTTACAATCAAGCCGGTTCCCCCCGGCCCGAATGGCATCGCGCTTTCCCTGATGAATACCGTCGGCTGGACGGGGAACGCCCACGCAGACAAGGTCGTACAGCAGCGCGCATGGGAATATGCCTTTGCGTGGGAACGGTGGCTGCATTTGGACGCGGGTGGAGAAGCCATGAAACGTCTGGGGGTCGCCCCAAGCCTTTTTTCGCTCCTCAAGAATCCGGAGAAGGATCAATTCTCTTCCTGCAAGATCCCCTCCGACTGGCAGGCCGCCTTCCGTCAGATTCGTGAACGCGGACGTTGGGAGGCTCCGGACTGTGGGATGATGTGTGCAGTCCAGGCTCCCCTGCTGCGGGCCGAAGTGCAAAAAGGACACAAGCCCGACCCTCAGACCCTCCTGACCCACTTGTTGCTCGCCCAACACGAAGCAGGCATTCCCTCTCTCTGCTCTGGTAAAATTTCTCCAACCTAAAACAACAAAAAACATCCAACCATGAAAACTCCATACAAAATCTTACTTGAAATCGCGGCGCTAGCCGTTTTTTCCAGCGCGGCACACGCGGCAACTCTGATCTACGGCTTCGATGACGCTACAGCCTACGGCAAGACAGTTCTTGTCATGGGCGATATCGCCGCCACAAATATCAGTTCGACCAATAAAACCTTCGACACTTCAATCTACACGACGGGAACGGCCTCCCTGAAGTTGACTGGAACCGCTGGCAGCAACTTTGGCTACTTCTCAACGCCGATTAAAATCGGATTGGTCTCTACCGGCGGAAGCGTGCAAGATCTGAATTCTACATCCACAAACATCAGCTTCCAGTATCGGATCGCTAACAGCCCGGAATTCACCCATGATCTCTATGGCAGCGGAGATCCCAACATTCGAATCCGGCTCTACGCCAGCAGCGATGGCAGCGGAAACCATGTCGCGGATTACTACACAACAGCCAACGCCGGAAATACCGGAGGAAGCTTCCTCACTCTCTCCACCGCGCTTCTGGCAACTCCCTCGACATTGGCATCAGGTTGGTCATTTGGAAGTGGATATGGCGTATCGGATCTGGCAAGCATTGGATCTATGCGAATCATCCTCGGCTATTCTTACTCCACGACTATTAACTCAACCGCCATCGAGTACCATCTCGACGACCTGCAGGTGAGTGGAAACAACGTTACGATACCGGAATCTTCTGCGAGCACGCTGATCCTTCTTGGGGGGCTCTTCTTGTTGGGATGTCGCCGGATCGACCGTCGGCGTGCACTCTGTTCCTAACCGTGTGGGCGGTAAAAAAACACGGGCTTTCACGCTTCTGGAAATGCTCGCCTCCATCACGGTGGTGAGCATCTTGGCTCTGCTGATGGCGGCACCATTAAAGAGGATCATGAGCAGGGCAAAATCCACCAAATGCCTTGCCAACCTGCGGCAGATGGGAAACGCCGCACTGCAATATGCCAATGACAACCAGGGAAACCTCCCGCCCGCGTATTTGGATAAATCACCAAACGGCTCATGGGTTTTCTATCGTCTCTTGAATCAATACTTAGGGCCGTTTGACGAGAATACTGATCTATCAAAATATCCAAAGGTATACCGATGTCCGGAAGATCCCGCCCCTTTCCTCTCGGGAACCGC
>JAJTZA010000082.1 GCA_021463905.1 Terrimicrobiaceae bacterium
GCGGCGCGGCCCGTCCCCGAGCTCTCCCGCCTGCTGGTGATGCTGCTCAAGGGCGTGCTCTACCGCGACGACGACGAGCGCCTGTGGGCCAGCCTGTTGCGGCTGCAGGCGCGCGTGCGCGAGCACGCCCAGGTGCTGCTGCTGGAGCTGGTGCTGGACGAGGCCGAGGGCCATGCCTTCCTGCGCAGCGCCAGCGCGCTGGACGAGGACGAGGCAATCGCTGGCGCGGGCGCGGGCGCGGAGGGCGCGGCGCGGCTGCCGCGGCTGGTGGCGCGGCGGCCCTTGTCCTACCCGGTGAGCCTGCTGCTGGCGCTGCTCAGGAAGCGTCTGGCCGAGTTCGACGCGGGCGGCGGCGACACGCGGCTCGTGCTCTCGCGCGACGAGATCGGCGAGCTGATGCGCGTCTTCCTGACCGAGGGCAGCAACGAGGCGCGCCTGCGCGACCAGCTCGACACGACCCTGAACAAGGTCGTCGAGCTCGGCTTCCTGCGCCGCCTCAAGCCCGCGGCGGCGCTCTCCGGCGCGGCAGCCGCGGCGTCGTCGGATGCGTCGGCTTCGGCGTCCAGGCAGGCGCGCTACGAAGTACGCCGCATCCTGAAGGCCTTCGTCGATGCGCAGTGGCTGGCCGACTTCGACGCCAGGCTCGAGGTCTACCGCAGCGCGCTCTCGGCGCGTGAGGGCGAGGGCGAGGGCAAGGGCAAGAGCGAGGGCAAGGATGATCGCGATGCCTGAGGCGCCGACGCTGGAGCTGGATTTCGTCGCCGACGACAGCCGCGTCGGCTTTCGCCTGCAGCGGCTCGAGGTGCTCAACTGGGGCACCTTCGACAAGCGCGTCTGGCGCTTCGAGCTCGACGGCCGCAACGGCCTGCTCACCGGCGACATCGGCTCGGGCAAGTCGACGCTGGTCGACGCCGTGACGACGCTGCTCGTGCCGGCGCAGCGCGTGGCCTACAACAAGGCCGCGGGCGCCGACGCGCGCGAGCGCAGCCTGCGCTCCTACGTGCTCGGGCACTACAAGAGCGAGCGCAACGAGGTCACCGGCAGCAGCAAGCCGGTGGCGCTGCGCGACGCCTCGTGCTGGACGGTGATCCTCGGCGTCTTCCGCAACGAAGGCTACGACCAGTCGGTCACGCTGGCGCAGGTGTTCTGGTTCAAGGACGCGCAGGCGCAGCCCGCGCGCCTCTTCGTCGCCGCCGAGCGCGCGCTGTCGATCGCCGCGGACTTCGCCGTCAAGGGCGGCGAGATGACCGCGCTGCGCAAGGCCCTGCGCGGCCGCGACTGCGAGGTGCACGACAGCTTCCCGCCCTACGGCGCCTGGTTCCGCCGCCGCTTCGGCATCGAGCACGAGCAGGCGCTCGAGCTCTTTCACCAGACGGTGTCGATGAAGTCGGTGGGCAACCTCACCGACTTCGTGCGCAGCCACATGCTCGAGCCCTTCGATTCGGGGCAGCGCATCGAGGCCCTGATCCGCCACTTCGACGACCTCGACCGCGCGCACCAGGCGGTGCTCGAGGCCAAGCGCCAGGTCGAGCTGCTGGCGCCGCTGGTCGAGGACGGCCAGCGCCACGGCGCGCTGCTGGGGCAGATCCAGGGCTGGCGCGAGGGCCGCGACGCGCTGCGGCCCTACTTCGCGCGGCTCAAGGGCGAGCTGCTCGAGCGCCGCCTCGAGCTGCTGGGCGAGCAGGCGGCGCGCCTGCAGGCGCAGCAGGAGCGGCTGCAGGCGCAGCGCGAGGCCGAGCGCGTGGAGCTCGGCCGCATCGAACGCGCGCTGCGCGAGTACGGCGGCGACCGCCTCGAGCAGCTTGCCGCCGAGATCGGCCGCCTCGGGCTGGAGAAGGCGCAGCGCGGGCAGCGCGCCGAGCGCTTCGCGGCGCTGCTGGCGCGCATCGACGAAGCGGCGCCGGCTGACGAGGCCGGGTTCGTCGCCCTGCAGCAGGGCATCGCACGGCGCGCCGAGGGCCTGCGCGAGGGCATCGCCGGCCACCACCAGCGCGAGCGCGAGGAGGACTTCGCCTTCCGCAAGGGGCGCGAGGAGCACGCCGCGCTGAGCGAGGAGATCGAGAGCCTGCAGCGCCGCCAGAGCAACATCGACGCCGCGCAGGTGCGCATCCGCGAGGCGCTGTGCCGGGCGCTGGCCCTGGACGCCGAGGCGCTGCCCTTTGCCGGCGAGCTGATCCAGGTGCGCGACGACGAGCGCGCCTGGGAGGGCGCCGCCGAGCGGCTGCTGCGCGGCTTCGGCCTTTCGCTGCTGGTGCCCGAGGCGCACTACAAGGCGGTGGCCGACTGGGTCGACCGCCAGCACCTGGGCGCGCGCCTGGTCTACTTTCACGTGGGCTTGGCCCGTGCACGCAGGACCGCGCCGGCTGGCGCGCTGCACGCGCAGTCGCTGGTGCGCAAGCTCGTGCTCAAGCACGACTCGCCGCATGAGGAGTGGCTGGAGCAGCAGCTGCGCCAGCGCTTCGTCCTCGCCTGCTGCGACAGCGTCGAGGCGTTTCGCCGCGAGGCACGCGCGATCACGCGCGCCGGCCAGATCAAGGACCCGAGCGGCCGCCACGAGAAGGACGACCGCAGCCGCATCGACGACCGCAGCCGCTACGTGCTGGGCTGGAGCAACGCCGACAAGCTGCGCGCGCTGCGCGAGCAGCGGCAGCGGCTGGAGCAGGTGCTGCAGGTGCAGGGAGAGCGCCTTGCGGCACTCGCCAAGGCGCGCGCGGTCCTGGGCGAGCAGCTCGAGACGCTGGCGCGGCTGGAGGAGTTCACGCGCTTTGCCGAGCTCGACTGGATGGGCACGGCGCGCGAGATCGCGGTGCTCGAGGACGAGCACCGGCGCCTGCAGGCGGCCTCCGACGTGCTGCAGGAGCTGGCGCGGCAGCAGCAGGCGCTGCAGCAGCGGCTGGCGCAGACCGAGGCGCAGCACGCCGAGGTGCTCGGCAAGCGCGGCGAAGCGAAGAGCCGCACCGACGCCGCGCAAGAGCTGCTGGCGCAGGCGCAGGCGGTCTGGGACGCCGCGCCGCCGCAGGCCGCGCTCGTGCAGCGCCTGCACGCCTGGCGCGCCGAGGGCCTGGGCGAGCACACGCTGTCGGTCGAGTCCTGCGAGCACCGCGAGCAGGATCTGCGGCGCTGGCTGCAGGAGCGCATCGACGCCGAGGACAAGCGCCTCGCGCGCCTTGCCGAGCGCATCGTCAACGCCATGCGCGGCTTCAAGGAGGCCTTCAAGGCCGAGACGGTCGAGATGGACGTGAGCCTGGCCGCGCTGCCCGAGTACGAGCGCCTGCTCGGCGCGCTGCGGCGCGACGACCTGCCGCGCTTCGAGGCGCGCTTCAAGGAACTGCTCAACGTCAACACCATCAACGAGATCGCCAACTTCAACGCCCAGCTCGCGCGCGAGCGCGAGACCATCCGCGAGCGCGTGGAGCGCATCAACCAGTCGCTGCAGGCGATCGACTACAACCCGGGCCGCACCATCAAGCTGCTGGCCCAGCAGAGCCCCGACGCCGAGATCCGCGACTTCCAGCAGGACCTGCGCGCCTGCACCGAGGGCGCGCTCACCGGCGCCGTCGACGAGCAGTACTCGGAGACCAAGTTCCTGCAGGTCAAGGCCATCATCGACCGCTTTCGCGGCCGCGAGGGCCTAGCCGACGCCGACCGGCGCTGGACCGCCAAGGTCACCGACGTGCGCAACGGCTTCCTCTTCTCGGCCAGCGAGCGCTGGCGCGCCGACGACAGCGAGCACGAGCACTACGCCGACTCGGGCGGCAAGTCCGGCGGGCAGAAGGAGAAGCTCGCCTACACCGTGCTGGCGGCGAGCCTGGCCTACCAGTTCGGGCTCGAATGGGGCGCGGTGCGCTCGCGCTCGTTTCGCTTCGTCGTCATCGACGAGGCCTTCGGGCGCGGCTCCGACGAGTCGGCGCAGTACGGGCTGCGCCTGTTCCAGCAGCTCAACCTGCAGCTGCTCATCGTCACGCCGCTGCAGAAGATCCACATCATCGAGCCCTTCGTCGCCAGCGTGGGCTTCGTGCACAACGA
>JAJTZA010000083.1 GCA_021463905.1 Terrimicrobiaceae bacterium
ATGGCAATCGCTGTGAAGGCATGCCTTTTGATTTTCCCGAGGTGCTCGCCGCGATTTGTCCGCGGCCAGTTTTTATCAATGCGCCGGTAGGAGATTTTTTTCGGGTGGAGGGTGTTCGAGAAGCTGTTGATTTGGCGCGCCCGCTCTATGTCAGACAGGGAGTGGCCGATCGTTTGGTGAGCATCCATCCGGAGGGCTCCCATGATTTCCCCGAGACGGCGCGTTGGCTCGCATACTCATTTCTCTCGCGCCACCTTATGAATAAGGAGTCTCCTGAGACCCATGCCGACCTCCACGCATGAAATAACCGACGTATATCTGCGCGGAGGGCTGGTCAGCGGGTTTCACCCTGCCGGGAATTATGTTAGCACCTCTGAGTGAAAGAGGCGTCCCTGCCCTGAGAAAGCCTCGCATTTCCAGGGCAAATTCCATTGCATGTGCTGATCAAAGTAGAAGTGGCTCTCCCCATCAATAGAATAGCGGAGGCCGGTTCCCTCCCAAGGGGACAGGATTCTGTTGTCGCATTCGATCTCCGCGAGAGAGACTTCAACAGCCGGAGGGCAGTCCCCTTCGAAGGGTATGAGCAGAGTCGTGAAGAGGCAGTGGCCGACGACTCGCTGGGTGTAGCAGAGTTGTTGTGGATTTTCGTAATTGGGCATTGGATACGGATGCGGATGGAGTGTGGCGGTTCCGTCAGCGCCAGGAACGGGAACAATCAGAAGATTGCCGCCCTCGCCTTGAGTAAAAAAACGCCCGCTTTTTTCATCAAGGCGGCCCGGCGCGTTGACTTGGAAATGCAGGCGGTAGGCGTGTTCCGCTTCCGTGGACGAAGTGAAGCGGTCGAGGAGAACCCAATGCCTCCCGCGAAGATAAAAAAGTTTGCGACGAACCGCGGAAACTGGCGATGGCAATCGCAGATATCCCTCATGGACTCCGCTGAAATAGCAATAGTTGGTATCGGAGCGCCAGTCGTCCACCACGACCGATGCAGTACCACCAAACAAAAACTCCGCGACAATCGGCACATGATCCTCGCCGTCAACCGTTGTCGTATTGTGTGCCGCACTGCTCCCCCGCCACATTCGCGGATTGAGGTCCGTTCTTTCCGGGAGCGTGGGGCCATATCCGTTATCCACCAGAAGACGTCGGCCCCGGCTGTACAGTTCAAAGCTCAGGAGATCGGCGTGTTTGTGGCTGGTGACCCTTGATCCCACCGAACCCGCAACGAGCGCCAGACAGTCGGCTTGTGGCGTCCAGTTCTGACGCATGACGTACAAGCCGCTGCGCGGCAGGGCGGTGTCACAGGCGGGCATCACCGACGACAGCCGCTTCCACGCGGGCATCAGGTTTTTTCCGTGCAGGGGAAGACAATCCCGGAAGAGCGTGGAGGGTTGCGGCCCCAGAGCGGCAGCAACGAATTTGGCCTCAGGCAGTGAAAACAGCGCCGCGAATCGGGCAATGATTTGGCACGAATGGGTGTCGGGTTTTCCCTGATGAGAGAATCCCCGATACGCGCCTCCACGGGCAGAATCTCCAAAAAGCGGGAAATCACCGTCAGGCAAAACCAGCTTCCAAGGCGCATCGGCAATAACGCGCAGACGCGCGTGCGACGTTTCCGAAAGCACGGCTCCATACAGGTCTGACAAGGCGGCAAAGTGGGCAAGCTTCAAGAATGCGAACTGGTGGTACCCCGGCGCGCCCTCCTTGCTCCAGCCGTCCTCCTCGAAGAGAGTGGCAATTTCACGTTCGAGATAGTCGTCGGCAAGCGCAGCAAAGCGCGCCATGCCCTTTAATTCAGGAAAAAACGCGCCCATCATCCAGAAGCCGAGGAGGGTGTGCGCCCACCAATTGTGTCCAGAAATGCCGAGTGTGGATTCGTCCCAGGCCGATGCTTCCTTCCATTCCTGCTCCGATTTGGTCAGGAGCCAGCCAAAGACAGGAAGCAGGGAGGCATCTTCACACTCCTCCAACGGCCAGAGCATCTGCAGTATCTGGCAAATGGCGAAAGTGCTGCCCCAATATCCCTGGGACCAATCCTGCTCGCACTCGAGCACCCGTTGGGCGGTGCGAGCGCAGAGGTCAGGGGTCGCCGCAACCAAAACCACTTCGGGCCCCAGGTGAGCAAAGGGATTGCTGTGATGGGGCATGAAAATGTCCCAGGCCAGCGCATCTTCCCACCGCCGAGCGGCTTCGGTTTTCCAGCCTGGACTCGCGCGCTCACGCAGGAGCCGCGCAAAGTTTCGAGAATAGCCCAGATGAGGCGTGTCCCGCGCGCGCATCCACTGGATCAGAGCCAGAGCTGTTTGATGAGGATCGTCTCCCGGATACCGGGGAAATGAGGAGTGCGCCCCCAACTCCGGGCGCTCCCAATCAACCCGCTCGCAGAGCAGGCCAGCGACGCGCTTTTCTTGCGCGGTTGGATGTTGGCTCATCGTTTACTCGTTAGGGATTTCTCCGCTGTCCCGCACGATCCGCAAGGTGTCGAGCAGCGGTTTTTCGCAGCCTGCGGCCGGTCGTGAGGGATGGTGGTATTCCCAGGCGCTTTCGACCTCATAGCCGCTCTCGGGAAGCTCCTCGGTAACCGGCATGTAGATCCGCGCGCCATTGGTATAGCCGAGGACGAAGGTGACGCCTTGGCTGTAAATCTCGAGCATGCGCAGTCCCAGCCGCGCCAGCACTTCTCCCTCGATGCCGATCAATCGCAGGCCCCGGCCGAGCTGCAGAAGATGCGCGCTCACGAAGGGCTCGACGCAGAGCGGAAGACCGCGATCCAGGCGGGTCAGCATCTCCTGCGCCCATGCTTTCCGGCCAGGATGCTCCGTTTCGCTTGAGAAAACTTTTTCCAATTCTTCCCGCGAGGGCGCGGCCTCCAGCAAATAGGGGACATCTATGAGATGGGTCCGCAAGTCCGCCGCAATCGGACGGAGTTCGTCTTGCGCAGCTGCGATAACAGCCTCAGCGACTTCGGTGCCGGCCGCCTCCATTTCCTCCCAGGTGCCTTCGCGCCACCGCTCCTCATCCACCGCCACATGGCGTGGCTTGGTGTCTCCGGCCGCACCTTGCAGAAACATGCAGCCCTCCGTGGCAAAGTACTCATTCAATTTGCGAGTGGCCACGCCGGGAAACTCTGCGGAGATGGAGGTTTCGTAGATCATGGAAGGATGACAGGCGACAGAAAACAGAGCACTGATCACCGCTCCCTCGGAGTCCCGAAACAGGCAAAAGGGCAATGCGTCGCAGATGATCCCCGACCGGCTGGGACTCCACCGGGCGAGGCCGTTTTCATCCAGCTTTCGACGGCTCACCGGCAGACGGGTGCGCGTGACTCCGGCGTGGAGAAAAGCCGTCCGCTGACGGGATTGCGCGTCCTTCGCCGCCTCCATCATCGCCTCCTCGATTTGATCAAGATATACGGCATCAGGTGCTCCGCCATAGGCCCAACGCGAAATCCGCGGTCCTGCGTGGGTGTGGGTCGTATTAAGGAAAACATCCCGGGCGGCCAGCCCAAAGGCACGGCTCAGCGCGCCCTTGAAGCGATCCACCACCGCCCGTTCAAAAAACAGCAGATCAAAGCTGAGGATCAGAATCTCTTTGTCTCCTTGCTCCAGAAAAAGAGCGCGCACCCACAGATCGTCATGAATCGCGGTGCAACCGCCTTTTTGTCCCAGCCCTTCCATGGGCATGCCAAGTGGCGGCGTGATACATCGCTGGGAAAAACCGGCCTGTAGGCTCGAAGGTGTTGTCATGGCTGGTGGATGATCAAGGGATTGTTGTAACGAGGCAGACGGTGGAAACAAGGCGCGAGGATGCGCCGGGCATTTCCTGAAAGAATCGCTGTTTTATCCGCCACGCTCATTCTGGAAAAAACGACCCAGCCCAGTTGCTGGCGGGGGTCGCGCATGGGCAGGTCGCTCCCGTACACGATGCGGTCGGCACCGGCGTGTTCCGCCAGATAGTCAATGATCCCAAGCGGGACCGGCGTCAGCGTGATTTCCGCAAAAACATTCGGGTGTTTGCGCATGCACTCGATGGCCTGGTCGGCGGTCGCGAAATTGCTGCCGCAGTGATAAACGACCCACCGCACCCGGGGGTATTTTTTGGCGAGCGTCTCCACTTCGAGGAAATCATTCCGGGTGCGGTGGATGCCGGCGTACAGGCCGCGCCGGTTCCCGTATTGCCACCAAAAATCGTAGCTGGGGTGGTGATATTCGACTCCGGCCATCACGTAAGGCTTCATGCCGATAAACCGGGAATCTTCATAGACGGCGGGAATCATCTGACGCAATTCCTCCTGGCTGTAATGGACGGGATCGAAGGAGGCCAGCCCCCAAAAGCCTGGAGGAGCGGCGTCCAAGGCGGCACTCACGCATAGGTTACCGGCAGCCGTATCCATGCCCACCGTGCCATTCCAGCTCATGAACCCGCCTCCAACACACCCCAGCCGCCGAAGACTGCGGAAAACTCCTTTCGGCCCGCCTTGCGACATCCGAAAGCCGCCCCCTCCCCCGCCCTGAAGGCCCTCGTGCAATATGTGCATGTGCATGTCAATGACCGGCACCGGCAGCGGCTTCCCCTGTCGGACCGCCGCCATCAACACGTCTTCCTCCCGGTTGACACGCGCGCGTACCGGCTTCCGCAAGTGCAGCAGACGAACCAGATTTCCGGCGGCGATTTTTTGCCGCGCACTCTGCGGAACCTCCGCGTAGTCAATGTAAGCGCGGTGTGCCCCCATGGACATCTTGGGCGCGCGGCTGGCATAGACGAGCTGGTCTTCATGCCCCGACGCAACCAGATCCTCGATTCCGTGGTTGATTTGAAAATGGTCGAAGGTGATGTGGAGGTTGCGGTGTTTGCCGAGCAGCGGGAGCAGATACCGCTGGTCACGCCAACTGGCTCCCGTCAAAAGAACCGGAAGCCCGGGCACACTGATGAGCAGGCGGTCCAACTCGGAAAAAGCTGAGAACTCCGCACGATCCATGATGACGAGCAGGCACTTCTTCGCCAGCCGACGCAGCAGGCTCAGGCTGTGGTCGCCGAAAAGATCCCATGCGTTGGAAGCGGGATGAATGGCCACCGCGCGGATGTCGTGTTCCCGCAGCAGACCAGCCAATTTTTGCGGTCCGGGAAATTCGCCGGTTTCGTGGGGCAGGATATTCCAGACTGCGAAAAGCTCCGGGTGGGGTTTCAGTTGGGCACTGAGTTCCAGGTTGGAAAACAGGGCGTCGTATTGAACCGACATGGTCGAGGCAACCAGCGCGGCGGAAACCGAACAGTGATCCATCTCCGCCAGAAGCCCGCTCAACTTCCATGCCTCAGCCGGATGCTTCCCCACACGCGGCCCAATGCAGGTGAAGGCGTCAAAATAAAACGTATCGGCTCTGGTTTTCATATTGTTGTCATGCGGTGGACATGCTCTGCGGGACGTTTTGCGATTCTCGCAGGGATGACCGATCTGACAAGAACTCTTACAAAGAATACGCGAAAAACAGAAGAAAAGAACAAAAGAATCTTGCAAACCCGTGTGCGTCACCTAAAAACCTGAATACGAAAATGAACACACAAGAAATTCGGGATCGACTGGGTCGGCGGCAAGTGGTTTTTGGCATTGGTGATTATCAGGCGGCACATTCTTCGATGGAGCAGTTCAAGCGGCTGGTGGATATTGCTGCATCGAGTGGGGCGACGCACATTCTGGTGGGGAACCTGCCCTATCGCTGCGACTCGTGGGTGCTACCAGATCATGAGGACCCGTATGCGTCGTGGTGCAATTCGACAACGGCGATCCTGCGGTTTTGTCCGCCCGAGGAAATCCAGCCCTGGGTTTCTGCGGAGCACGCCGCCGCCTGTCAGGATTTCCTTGGCAAGCAGTTGGAGATCATGCGCCCTTATGGCTTGAAAGGCGCCTGCGGAACCACCGAGCCGCTTTGGCTTCCGGAGAGTGTTTATCGCAAGCACCCCCACTGGAGAGGCGCGCAATGCGAATTGGGCCGCATCGCTTCACGCCCATATTTTGCGCCCTCGATTGATGAACCCGAGGTGCTGGATTTGTACCGCCGTGCGATGAAGCAATTTTCCTCGCTTTTTCCCGAGGTGGATTCGTTCAACATCCTCAGCAACGATTCCGGCGCGGGTCTGGCCTGGACGCTGTGTATCTATCCGGGCATGAATGGTCCGGCGAAATATCGGCAGCGCGATGGCGGCGAGCGCGTGGCCCATTGGATGAAAACGCTACGCCAAGGCGCGAGCGAGGGGGGAGCCGACGTGCGTTTCAACATTTACAGCAGCGGGTTCCCACCCGAGCTGAAAGCTTCGATCCGCGAAAAACTTCCCAGCGGACTTTTCATCAGCGGACAGAACAGCGTTGGAGAGGTTTGGGATGGGCCCAGCGCGGCATTTGGAGGAGGTCTCTGGTGTCCCACCTATCCGGTGGTGGGTCTGGGCAACCCGGTCGCTTTTCTCAGCGGACTGCAATCCATTTACAACAACCCAGACAATGTTGCGGATCGGGCGACGGTTTTCTTTGGCCCGGCAGACCTGGACGTGGGCGAGCTGCTCATCCGTGGCTATTTTCGTCATCCCGAACCGGGGTTGCGTCACCACACAGAGGCGTTGCTGGACGCGGCAGCTTCTTTTTGCGGAGACCCCAGCTCCTCCGAAGAGTTGATTTCCGTGTGGCAGCGGGTGGCGCAAGCGGTTCATGCCACATTGCAGGTGCGACAGAAAGGCTTCGGACTGATTTTCAATTATGGGACAGTCAGCATGCGCTGGCTCCTCCGCCCTTTGGTTCCTCAGCCGGAAAAACTCGGTATCGAAGAAACCGCCTATTACCGGGATTTCGTCTTTGCGGTAGGCACCGGGAAAGACAATCCCGACTTGGGGATGATACTTGGAAAATCCTGCTTCAACGGGGAATCGGTCACTTGGATGACGCGATGGTGCCTGCAGGAGGCCATTGGGATCTTGCGGGGCGCACAATCGAACCTTGAGGGTCTCGCTCAAAAATTGCCCGAGGAGGGTGCCGGGCGAGTTCGACTTCTGGCCGCGCAGGTTGGTGCGCTCGCCTGCCTGGCCGTGAATGCCCGCAATTGTGTGATGTACAAATATGCGCTGGACACCGCATCGCAGCCCATGTACGGCCCCAATCAGGCGGATTATGATGACAATATCCTCTACGACCAGCGTGCGCTTTCC
>JAJTZA010000084.1 GCA_021463905.1 Terrimicrobiaceae bacterium
GCGTTTATGCTTTCCCGAGGGCCGGAGAGCTGGCACCCCAATCCGGCATTTTTTTATCAGAAGGGTGGGGGTCCGATGATGGACATGGGGCCTTATTATGTGACGGCATTGGTTCACCTGTTGGGGCCGGTCAAGGCGGTGTCGGCCATGACCTCCCGTAGTTACAGCGAGCGGTTGGCCACCTGCAAGGAGCACTTTGGCGAGATGCTGCCGGTGGAAGTGCCCACGCATTATAGTGGCAGCCTGCTCTTTGAGAGCGGAGCTGTGGTCACCATGAGCGTGAGCTTTGATGTGGTCAAGCATGGCCACAAGCCCATCGAAATCTATGGATCGGAGGGCAGCCTCGACGCACCGGATCCGAACACTTTCGGCGGGCCAGTGGGCCTCTTCCGGCGCGAAGCCCAGGAGTGGAAGGACATGCCACTGCTTTTTGGATACAAGGAAAACTCGCGGAGCATCGGAGTGGCCGACATGGCCCACGCGATCCGATCCGGCCGCCCGCACCGTTGCGATGGTGTGATGGCTCTCCATGCGCTCGAGGTCATGGAGGCCTTCGAGCAATCCCATGAGAGCCGCAAATGGATAGAAATCACCACCCCGTGTGCACGCCCGACGGCCTTCCCACTGGGATTGACGACAGGAGTTTTGGATGCCTAGGGCGTGTCATGAACTTTGAGAGCTCCCACGGGCTATGGAACCCCCGCACCTTCGGTGTTCTTGAAGCCGGGATCTCATTCTTGAGTAGCCCGGGAGGCTGGGGTTTCAAGCCGGACAAGAGGGTATTCGATCTTGTAAGAGACAATCCGTAGATAGCTCGCCGCAGGTTGGGAAGTGCGCCGATTGGTGTCTGGCTCCATGAAGCCGACGAAGGTACTCGTCACGGCGAATTTCTGTGGCTCCGAATCCGCAAAGGTGCGGGGTGATCCATTGCAGGTCGAGCAATTGAAACCCGTTCTGTCGCAGGATATTGACGAGCGCAACCAGTGCCACCTTGGACGCGCCACTCTCCGTGTGAAACATGGATTCGCCAAAAAACGCCGCTCCAATGCGCACGCCATAGAGCCCTCCCGCCAGCCGTCCGCCATGCCAGACCTCGATCGAGTGCGCATGGCCCGCGCGATGCAACGCGATGTAGCTGGCGGCAATCCGGGAATCAATCCATGTCTCTTCACGCTGGGCGCAGCCGGCGAGAACGGCGGGAAAATCCTTATCGCAAGTGATGCTCCACTTGGGGTCGCGCAATAGCTTTCGTGTCCCATGGGGGATATGGAAGGTGTCGAGGGGCAGGATGCCACGCGGGTCGGGGGAAAAGAGCCGCAATTCGCCGTCCGGGGTGGCCATGGGAAACCAGCCCGTGGCGTAAACCCGGAGCAATTCGCGCACAGGAATGAACATTGCCATAAAGCAAAGAAAATGTATCATGCGCGGGGTGAAAAGAATCTGCTTTTTAACAGTACTCTGTGGACTATGCCTCGCGCTGGTCGCCTGCAATAACATGGAACCCCAGGCCACCAACGTCGGCCAACGCCTCCAGGATGGACTCCAGGGCCGCGGAACCATCGTTCCCAACAACCCCACCGAAAACTCCTTCGGCTCGGATTTTCGCTGAAACACTCCCTCCGCCCGGCCATGAAACCCAGCCCCGCCGCTGAGGAAAAAATCCTCATTCTCGATTTTGGATCGCAGTACACGCAGGTCATCGCCCGGCGCGTTCGCGAGTGCCGCGTGTATTCGGAGATCATCCCCTACCACACGAAGGCCTCAAAAATCCGCGCGATGGCACCCTCGGGGATTATTTTTTCCGGCGGCCCCGCCAGTGTGTATGCTCCCAAAGCGCCGCGTGTGGATGCGGGCATCTATGATCTGGGAGTTCCGATCCTGGGAATTTGCTACGGCCTCCAGCTCATCGCACACGATTTGGGCGGGAGGGTCGAACCGTCGAACCACCGGGAATACGGCCCAGGAAAACTGAAAGCGGACGCTGCATGCCCGCTTTTTCACGGACTGCCGCGCTCGCTGGAGGTGTGGAACAGTCATGGAGACCGCCTCACGCGGCTCCCGCGCGGATTTTCCCCGATGGGGCAAACCGAGAACTCTCCCCATGCGGTCATCGGCCATGCCCGACGCCGTATTTTCGGCCTGCAATTCCACCCGGAAGTCGTCCACACTCCCCGCGGACGGGAGATTCTTTCCAATTTTGTCCATCGCGTCTGCGGGTGCCCGTCCACATGGACGACCGGGTCGTTTATCGAGCGCTCCTGCCGGGAAATCCGTGCGCAGGTGGGGGAGGGGCGCGTCATTTTGGGATTGAGCGGTGGGGTGGACTCCTCGGTGACTGCCGCCCTCCTGCACCGGGCGATTGGCGACAGGCTGACGTGCATTTTTGTGGATCATGGCCTGCTACGTGCGGGTGAAGTCGAGGCGGTGCGCAAGCTCTTCCGAGGGGAGTTCAAAATCCGACTCATAACCATCAACGCACGCCGCCGATTTTTGAGCCGACTCAAGGGCGTCACCGATCCCGAGCGGAAGCGCAAAATCATCGGACGCGAGTTTATCCGCGTCTTCGAGACCGCCGCCCGCAACCTCCGCAAACACGACCCGGAAGGCCACCGCTTCCTCGCACAGGGAACACTCTACCCGGACGTGATCGAAAGTGTTTCCATCTCCGGAAATCCTGCCGCGCTGATCAAGAGCCACCACAATGTGGGCGGGCTGCCCGAGCGCATGTCCTTTGAGCTGGTCGAACCTCTGCGCCAGCTCTTTAAGGATGAAGTGCGGCTGGTGGGTTCGGAACTCGGCCTGTCCAAGGAAGTGGTGTACCGCCAGCCCTTCCCCGGGCCCGGCCTCGCCGTGCGCATTCTGGGCGCGGTGACACCCGAACGCCTTCGCATCGTCCGCGAAGCCGATGCCATTGTTATCGAGGAAATGAAGGCCGCAGGCTGGTATTACAAGGTCTGGCAATCATTTGCCGTGCTCCTGCCGGTGCGCTCGGTGGGGGTCATGGGCGATGAACGAACTTACGATTACACTGTCGCCCTGCGGACCGTTCAGAGCCATGACGGGATGACCGCCGATTGGGTGCGCCTTCCGTATCCTCTTCTGGCGAAAATCTCCTCGAGGATCATTAACGAAGTCAAGGGCGTCAACCGCCTCTGCTACGACGTCTCCACAAAACCACCCTCGACGATCGAGTGGGAGTAGCGCGCGAACACCACCGCCCCTACGACGGCTGGTAAAAAATAATCCAAGTTTCCGCGACGGCTAGGCGTCGTCGTGTGAGCAGCAGCAGCCACCACCACCGGACCCGCCACAGCACCCCTCGCCCTCCGGCGGAAGCTCATCCTCGGCGATCTGCACAACATCCAGCGTGATCTTCTGAAACTCCAACTGCTCCCGCATCCGACGAATCAAATCCCAGGCCTCCGACGACGGCTCATGAACGGCCCGCAATTGAATGCACACCGGCAGGCTGACGAGATCCGGAAATGTCTCCTCAAACTCACCATCCAGCAGGAACGAAAGGTAGGCGTTCAGCTTTTCCTGGAACTGAAAAAGCTGCTCCTCGCCTCCTTCCCAGGTGCGTGTCTCATACATGGCCAGCACGAGGCTGCCCGTCCGTGTGTCGTGTGCAAAGGCGTCCAGGACGCCGGGATTCTCGATGCCATTCATTCTGTGAAAAATCGCGTTTACGCTGACCGAGCCGCTCCGCAAAGGCAATGGAAATGTGCGTATTTTTTGGATTGACTGGTTGATCCAACCCATGCCAATGTGTTTTTAACGGTCGGTCATAAAACCAGCCGGCTGACAGTATTCCATGAAAAGCCTCCGATATTTTCTCGCGGTCAGCGCCCTCGGGCTGGCTTCTGCGGTGGCTCAAATCTCGATCAGCTCGCTCAACCAGACCTATACCCAGGATTTTAATTCCATGGGAAACACCACCGCGACCTACCCCGCTGGCTGGGCCGGGTGGAAGGCCAGCGGAAGCTGCGCGACAATGAGCAATGGCACCATCGTCACCGACGCCACCACACCAAAATTCACCGTGAATAATGGAACAGGCAATACAGGAACGATCTACAACTACGGCTCAACCGGAAGCGACGATCGCGCACTCGGCTCTGTGGCATCCTCAACCTTTATCGGCGCATTTGGCGCGTCTTTCATCAACGAGACCGGGCAAATGCTGACCAGCAACCATGTCAGCATGGGCTTTATCGCCGAGCAATGGAGGACAGGGAGCAGCGCGACCGACAATGAGACATGGGTGTTCAGCTACAAAATTGGCGGGAACCTGACGGATCTCACGGGCTGGACAGCACTCTCCACTTTCGATCTCAAGGAAATCCTGACGGGTTCCGCTTCCGCCGGTGCCGTGGATGGGAACGACCCGGCTAACCGCCTTGCCTTGATCCCCACAGCATTTTCAGGACTCAACTGGGCGGATAACAGCACGCTGCACATTCGCTGGGCGGATGCGGACAGCACCAGCAACGACGCCGGCATGGCCATTGATGATTTCCAGTTCAAAGTCATTCCAGAGCCGGGCACGTGGATCATGATCGGCCTGGGAACCGCCTTTTTGCTCTGGCGGCGCAAACGTCTCTTTTCTTGATCCTCCCCCCGGCCAGTGTCTTGTCAAAGACTCCTCCGTCAGGCATTGTGCGCTGAATGAAGATGCGGCGGACACCCCTGCGACTCGAAGCGGCTGTTGTGGCTGTGATCTGCCTGACCGCTCTGGGGCTTGCGCGGGCCGCCGAGGAAACCGACCAGGAAAAGGAGCTGAAAGCGGCGGGCGAGGAATACCGGCGTCTCGAGCTGGGGGTCAACGAAGTCACCACACCACAGATCACCGCCATATTGCGCGATTTGGGCACCTTCCAACCCGTACCATTTGATCTGATCGCACAGAACGATCGCGAGGCCAACTATTCGAACCGCATGCAGACAGCTCTGCACTTTGGTTCGCTGGTCGCTGATGGTTTCATGCTGACGGTCGCCGAGCGCCCGAACGATGTCCACGAAATTGGCAAGGCACTCATCCGGCAGGCCAAGGCCCTGGGCGTGGGCGACCGCCTGACCAAACGCAGCAAGAGTCTCTTCGATCTGAGCGACAAAGGCGACTGGGTGGGCATGCGCGAGGAACTGGCCCGAACACAGGGCGATGTCGAACAGTCCATGCTCGATCTCCGCGACGAGGAAATGGCCCACATGATCAGCCTCGGCGGCTGGCTGCGCGGCTTCCAGCTCGCCGCCCGCAGTTGCGCAAAATCCTACTCCCCCGAACGCTCAAAAATCCTCGCCCAGCCGGACATCATTGACTACTTCCTCGACCGCCTCGGAACCCTCCACCCCCGCCTGGCAAAAACGGAGTTCGCAACCGAGCTGACCGCCGCCCTTCGCGACCTGCGGGCACTCACCGAACAGGCCACCGAGGGTGTACTCACCCAGGAACAGATCGCGCGCGCCAGCGTCATCGCGGATCATGCGGTCGGTATCGCACTCGGCCCGGTGGATCCCGAAGGCCGCCTCCTCAAACCCAGACTGCCCTAACCCGGAGAATGAGCGCATGTTGACGAAGGTCTATTCTGCCGCGTTGCGTGGCGTGGATGCGGTTCTGGTGGAGGTCGAGGTCAACAGCGGGCCGGGGGATGTGGTGGTGGTGATTGTTGGGTTGCCGGATGCGGCGGTGCGGGAGAGCAAGGATCGCGTGACCACGGCCATTGCCAACAGCGGACTGCGGTGGCCTCGAACGCGGACGACGGTTAATCTTGCGCCGGCGGATCTCAAAAAGGAGGGGCCGAGTTTCGATTTGCCGATTGCCATTGGGATGATTGCGGCGGCCCAACAGGCCCGGGCGCCGCGGTTCGAGCGTTGTCTCATTGCGGGCGAGCTGGCTCTGGATGGTGGCATTCGTCCCATCAAAGGCGCACTGCCGATTGCTCTGGAAGCCCGACGCCTGGGCAAGAAGGCAGTGATCGTTCCCACAGCCAACGTGCGCGAGGCCTCGGTGGTGGAGGGGATCGAGGCTTACGGAGTCTCCAACCTGCGCGAGACCTACGATTTTTTGACCGGGGCGATCAACCTCGAACCGGAGCGTCGCGACACTTCGGTTTTTCAGACGAGACCGGGCGTGGAAGGGGAGGATTTTTCGGAGGTGAAAGGCCAGCACCAGGTCCGGCGGGCCATCGAAGTTGCCGTTGCCGGCAACCACTGTCTGCTGCTCATCGGGCCACCTGGCAGCGGGAAGTCCATGCTGGCCCGCCGCATCGCGACCATCATGCCGCCACTCAGTGTCGAGGAGGCCATCGAGACCACGAAAATTCATAGCGTGTGCGGACTCCTCGGCCCGGAGCGGCCCTTTTGCACGACGCGACCCTTTCGTGCGCCGCATCATACCATCAGCGATGTGGGGCTGGTGGGCGGCTCGACAAATCCCACGCCAGGCGAGCTGAGCCTGGCGCATCATGGAGTGCTTTTTCTGGATGAGTTACCGGAGTTCCGTCGCTCGACCCTCGAGGTGCTGCGTCAACCTCTCGAAGAGCGGCGTGTGACGGTGAGCCGCGCGGCGGGGACGGTCACCTTCCCGGCCAATGTGATGTTGGTGGCGGCCATGAATCCCTGCGCATGCGGGTATTTTGGCGACCCCAGGCGGGAGTGCCGCTGCTCACCGAAGCAGGTGGAAAATTATCGCAATAAAATTTCCGGGCCCCTGCTGGATCGTATTGACATCCACGTCGAGGCGCCCGCTGTCGAGTTTCGCGAGCTGGGGAGCAATGCTCCGGCGGAGGCGAGTGAGGCCATTCGACAGCGCGTGATGGCTGCGCGGGAGACCCAGGCGGCGCGGTTTGCCGGCTCGACGACGCGCCGCCGCTCGAATTCAGAAATGACCCATGCGCAGATTCGGCGTCATTGCGCCCTCGATGAGTCTTCGACGGAAATGTTGCGTCATGCCATGGAGGAGTTGCGGCTCAGTGCCCGTGCCTACGACCGCATCCTGAAAGTCGCACGCACCATTGCCGACTTGGCGGGTGCGGAGCGCGTTGCCACCGCGCACTTGGGCGAGGCCATCCAATACCGCACCCTCGACCGGATCCTCTGGAGCTGAGGACCACCTACCGCACCCGCAAGGGGAGGGAGGAGAAGCCGCTGGCCGGATAAACAGCCAGCGTGGACGGGCGGTCTGCCGGAAGCTCTATCGAACGTGAACGCGCCAGCAGCTCCTCAAGAAAAATCCGCAATTCGAGACGGGCCAGCGGCGCGCCTGGGCACACGTGGACCCCTGCTCCCCACAGGAGGTTCTTTGAGGGATCGCGGTCGAGACGGAACGAATCCGGCGCATCAAAAACGCTCTCATCGCGGTTGGCGGAAATCCACATGAGCGTGACACGCTCGCCCGCCTTGATTTTATGACCACCGATTTCGACCGGGCGCGTGGTGATCCTGCGGTTGGCCACCAGCGGACCATGAAGGCGGAGGATTTCCTCGATGGCGGGCGGGATCAGCTCGGGATGCTTGCGCAGTTTGTTTTGCAGTGCCGGGTGAGCGGCCAGGTATTGCGCCAGGATTCCCACCGAAGCGGAAATGGTGCCAATTTCCCCAACCGTCCAATTGCGAAGGATACTGGCCACTTCCTCGTTGCTCAGCACCCGCTTCCACACCCTTTCCCGCATCAACCGGGAGGTCAGATCCGCCTCCGGAGCCGCATCCTCACGCGCTTCGAGCAGATCGTCCACCATGCCTTCAAATTCACGGGCGATCTCCGATAATGCCTTGCGATCCTGGGCAAGGGTGGCTGCGTGGTTTCTCAACGTCCAGCGGGCCAGCATTTTGTGCAGTGAGGCAGGCCAGCCCAGGAAGGCGCACTGAGCACGTACGGCAAAGGGACGGGCCAGCTCTCCCACACATTCCACATCCCCGCTCTCGGATAGACCCTGCACCAACTTGACCGCAATCGTGCGGCAGACAGGCGCAAACGCCTCCATGCGCTCCGGGGAAAAGTACGGTTCGATGATGCGGCGGTAGGGGGTGTGCTCCGGCGGGTCCATCCCATTGGGCACCGAGAGATGCTGCGAGACCGCATTGCTGAAAGTCTTGTGGTCGAGGAGCACGCGCATCACATCCGCGTGACGAAAAAGCGACCAGCCCATCAGCTCGCTCCACGCGACCGGACAGCGCCTCCTCATCCGATCATACGCGGCACGCTGGTCGCACAAAACCTCCGGCGAAACCGGATCCCAAAAAATATTCTCAAAATTCATCTTGCGTCTTGGTGGCGGAGCGGTATTCTCCTCGTTTCCTTTCCACCACGGAAAGGGATTTAACCACAGCTCTTTTCTTATGTCCACATCTGCCGGCCAACGCATCCGCATCCGCCTCAAGGCGTTTGATTACCGAATCCTCGACGACTCCGCCGCCGACATTGTCGAAACCGCAAAACGCACTGGCTCGAAAGTCACCGGCCCGATCCCCCTGCCAACGCGCATCGAGAAATTCACCGTGAACCGCTCCCCGCACGTGGACAAAAAATCCATGGATCAGTTTGAAGTGCGCACCCACAAACGCCTCCTCGATATCGTCGAGCCCACCGCAAAAACAGTGGATGAACTGCGCAAACTGAACCTCCCCGCCGGCGTGGACATCACCATCAAAATCTGACCATTATGAGTATCGGACTTCTCGGAAAAAAATTGGGCATGACCCGCGTCTATGACGAAAAAGGGCGCGCCACCACCGTCACTGTGATCGAGGCGCGCGGCAACCGCATCCTTCAGGTCAAGAGCAAGGAAACGGATGGTTACGCCGCAGTACAGGTGGGGTTTGGTGAGCAGAAGCCCTCGCGCGTTCCCAAGCCGCAGGCAGGCCATTTTGCAAAGTCGGAATCCACGCCCAAGCGCTTCATTCGCGAGTTCCGTCTCGAGGAGGGTGCGGCGGCTCCGGAATCGGCGGACATTCCGCTGACCATCTTTGAGATCGGGCAATACGTGGATGTGATCGGTCAGTCCAAGGGCAAGGGGTTTCAGGGTGTGATGAAAAAACACAACGCGGCAGGACAGCCCGCCGCGCACGGCTCGATGATGCACCGGCGCACCGGCGCAATCGGCAACCGGTCAACACCGGGCCGCGTCTGGAAAAATCTTGGCATGCCCGGACACCTCGGCGACGAGCGCGTCACCGTTCAGAATCTGCAAATCCTCCAAATCCGCGAGGAAGATGGCGTGATCCTGGTGGATGGCCCCGTCCCGGGCGCAAAAGGCTCTTACGTGGTGGTTCGCCCGGCGGTAAAACGCAAGAAAACCGCCACCAAAAAAGATTAAGGAGCCGCCGGTCTGCCTGACGGCCCTTCCTCAGTCCGCTCATGGTTAAAAAACTCCTGCACACCCGGTACCGCGTCAGCGACCTCGAAAAAACACTGCGGTTTTACAAGGATGTTCTCGGCCTCCTTGAGACGGAGCGGATGACCAGCGGGCGCGGCTCGGAATTGGTTTTTCTCAAAGCGCCGGAGAGTGAGGAGCTGATTGAGATTTGCAAGTTTGACGGCAGTGGTCCGGTGCAGGTCGGTGCGGATTTGACGCATCTGGCTTTCGAGGTGGAGGACTTGCAGGCTTTTGCGCTGCATTCCGCCCGACTCGGCTATCCGCTGAGCGACGGCCCGCATGTTTCTGCGGATGGCTCGATCATTGCATTTGTGGATGCGCCCGAGGGCTATGAGGTCGAACTGATCCAGAAGGCCAAAGGAGCCGCCTGAACATTGAAAAAATTGGCCCAATGGGTGGTGCGGAGAACGCGGATCAGCACGAGTCCTCCAACGATGGAGCCATTCGCTCCCGAGATCCTGCTCTTTGATTTTGATGGAACCCTCGCGGACACCTTTGCCGCAGGGCTGGAAATCCTGAACCTGCTCTCGCAGGAGTTCGGATTTCGCAAAGTCGGAGCAGATGAGGCACAGCGGGTCCGCGAGATGAGCGTCACTCAAGTCCTGGACTTTCTCGGGGTGCGCAAAATCCAGCTTCCCCGCATCGCACGCCGGGGATCGGAGGAATTGCGCCGCCGCATCCATGAAATTCAGCCCTTTCCCGGGATGGTCGAAACAATCAAAACCCTCCACCGCCGAGGATACCGGCTCGCCATTGTCACTTCAAATACCGAAGACAACGTACTCGCCTTCTTAAAAAACCACGGACTTGAGATTTTTGAGAATATCCGCTGCTCGTCCAAATTGCTGGGTAAGGCGCGAGTGATCCGCTCCGTTTTGCGCCGGATGGACAGCGCGCGTTCCCAGGTGCTGTTTATCGGCGATGAAATTCGCGATGTGGATGCTTGTCGGAAGGCAGGTGTTCGGATTGCTGCCGTGGGGTGGGGGTACAGCGGCCCGTCAGCACTCACCGCGCTCAACCCGGACGTTTTGCTGGACGCTCCCGAACAATTGGCCGCGCTTCTGCCCGCGCCGGGACGCGCATGGACGGGCCCCGCTCTTTCCCAGCCATGAGAGTTGCAGCGATTGTCGGACGGCCCAACGTGGGAAAATCGGCGCTCTTCAACCGGCTGGCCCGACGACAGATTTCCATCGTCCACGACCAGCCCGGCGTCACCCGGGATCGCCTCACCGCAGTCTGCAGGCTCGGCAAGGCTCCGTTCGAGATTGTGGACACGGGCGGCATTGGCGCCGACCCCGACCCGGATTTCTCCGCGCCGACTCACGAAGCCGCCGAGGCTGCAGTTGCTGGCGCGTCTGTCGTGATCCTTGTCGTGGATGCGCTCACCGGCGCGACACCCCTCGATGCCGACCTCGCCCGCCGACTCCGCGCATCCAAACGCCCGCTCATCCTCGCCGTCAATAAAGTGGACCATGACCGTCTCGAAGCCACAGCCGGAGACTTTGCCCGCCTTGGCATCGAACCAACGCTGACGGTCAGTGCCGCCCATGGTCTTGGCATTGATGGATTGGTGCAGGCTATCGAAGAGCACCTTGCCGAGGAAGACGCCCGCGAAGAGGAAGAGGAGGCAGAGTTGATTCCGCGCCTTGCGGTCGTAGGCCGTCCCAACGTCGGCAAATCCTCATTGATCAACACGCTGCTCGGGGAGCGGCGAACCATCGTTAGCAACATTGCCGGGACGACCCGCGATGCCGTGGACGTCCTCTTCGAGCGGGACGGTCAGCGGTTTGTTTTGTGCGATACAGCCGGCATCCGCCACCGCTCAAAACACAATACCTCCGTCGAGGTTTTCAGTGTCATGCGCTCGGAGCAGGCCATTCGCCGCGCCGATCTGTGCATCCTCGTCGTTGACGCCACCACAGGTCCCACCGCGCAGGATCAAAAAATCGCCGGCCTTATCCAAAAATCCGGCAAGGCGGCCATTATCGTTTTGAATAAATGGGACCTGGTATCCGCCGCAGGCCAGGATCAGGAGAAGCGGGAGCTCCTCAAGGAACGCATCGAGCAGGCCCAGGCGGAGATATTTTTTCTTCCCCATGCCCCCGTGGTCACGCTCTCGGCGCGGACGGGCGAAAGTGTCCGCCGCCTCCTGACCACCATCGAAAAAATCCGGCAGCACGCGGCTCGACGCGTGGGCACCGGCGTGCTGAACCGCCTCATCAAAAATGCCACCACCCGCCAGCCCCCCCCACTGCGCGGAACCCGCCGCCTCAAAATCCTCTACGCCACGCAAATTCCCGACGACCACCACCGCCCCTTCGCTCCCCCCATCTTCCTACTTTTCGTCAACGATCCCATCCTTGTCCCTGCCAGCTACCGCAACTACCTCATCGCCCGCATCCGCGATCAGTGGGAGTTCCCCGGCCTCCCCATCACCCTGCGCATGCGCGGACGCCAAAGCGAAGGACGGGCTTCCACGCCCGCCAGACCTGCCGGGGGCGGCACCCGCTAAAATCCCGTCAGCTCCGCAAGGGAAGGCCCGATGCACGCTGCCCCCACTCTCGGTTGTGACAAAAATCATTGCAAAAAACGCTTTTGAGCCGCTTGCGGCTGGGTTAAAGTGGTCGGATTCATCAAAAATCCACCATGTCTGATTCCGCAACGCTCCGCTTTAACAACAAGGAAACGCAGCTGCCTGTTTTGACAGGCTCGGAGGGGGAGCGTGGCATCAACATCGAAAAACTGAGAAGCCAGACAGGTCTCATCACCTATGATGATGGATTTGGCAACACCGGCTCATGTGCCAGCGCGATCACCTTCATTGATGGCGAGCGCGGCATCCTGCGCTACCGCGGCTACCCCATCGAAGAACTCGCGGAAAAGAGCAGCTTCATTGAAGTCGCCTGGCTGCTCATTCACGGCGAGCTGCCCACCGAAGCCCAACTGCGCGGATTTTCCGGTTTGCTGACCGAATTTCAGGTTCTCCACGAGGACATGAAATATCACTTCGAGGGCTTTCCTCCCAATGCCCACCCAATGGCCATTTTGTCCTCGATGATCAACGCCTCCGGGTGCTACGTGCGCGAGCTGACCGGGCCGTACGACCCGCGTAAATTCGAACGTCATTCCGCACGGCTCATTTCGCAGGTGCGCACCATTGCGGCGTTTGCCTACCGAAAATCACGCGGCCTGCCGATCATCTACCCGAAACCGGAATACAAGTACACGGCCAATTTTTTGCACATGATGTTTTCGATGCCGTATGCGGATCTCGATCTGGATGCTGCGGCGGTCGAGGCCCTGGATCAGATTTTTCTGCTCCATGCCGACCACGAGCAGAACTGCTCAACCTCCACAGTGCGGATGGTGGCATCGAGCCGCGCGAATCTGTTTGCCAGCACGGCAGCAGGGGTTTGCGCCCTGTGGGGGCCGCTGCACGGCGGCGCCAACCAGGCCGTTCTCGAGATGCTCGAAAAAATTCGTGCTGCTGGCGATGATGGTTCACGCTTCATCGAGGCCGCCAAGAGTGGGGATGGCTCGCACCGGCTGATGGGATTCGGTCACCGGGTTTACAAAAATTACGACCCGCGGGCACGGATCATTCGCGAGCGTTGCGAGGCCGTCCTGGCCCGCATTCACCGCTCGGATCCACTCCTCGATATCGCCAAAAAACTCGAGGAGACCGCGCTCAAGGATGATTATTTTCTCCAGAGAAAACTCTATCCCAATGTGGACTTTTACAGCGGAATCATCATGCGCGCCCTCAACATCCCGGTGGAAATGTTCACGGTCATGTTTGCCATCGGGCGCATGCCGGGCTGGATCGCAAATTTTCGCGAGGTCATGGATGATCCCAAGGGGAAAATCTACCGTCCGCGCCAGATTTACACGGGCTCGACGGAGCGCCACTACATCCCCCTGGGAGAGCGCAAATAGGAGAAGCCGTGCGGACGTTTATTGACGACAACTTCCTGCTGCATTCGGATACGGCGAAGCGGCTTTACCACGACTACGCGAAGCCGTGTCCGATTATTGACTACCACTGCCACCTGCCGCCTGCCGATATTGCCGCCGACCGCAGCTTTGACAACCTCTTCGAGATCTGGCTGGCGGGCGACCACTACAAATGGCGGACGATGCGCTCCAATGGCATCTCCGAACGCTTCTGCACCGGCGACGCGCTCCCCTACGAAAAATTCCTTGCCTTCGCGCAGACCGTCCCCCGCGCCCTGCGCAGCCCGCTGTACCATTGGACACACCTGGAATTGCTCCGCTATTTCGGGATTGAGGAATTGTTGGATTCCGGGAGTGCTCCACACATTTGGGAACGCGCCAACGAATTGCTCGCAGAGCCTGACTTCCGCGTTCGCAGGCTTCTCGAACGGTTTGCCGTCCAGGTGGTCTGCACCACCGATGACCCCGCCGATGATCTTTCCGCCCATCAGTCCATAGCCGCCACGGAAGGAATGACCACAAAAGTTTTCCCGACATTTCGTCCCGACAAGGCGCTGCGTGTGGATCAACCGGAGGCATTCAACGCATGGCTCGTTGCGCTCGAAAAGACCAGCCGTCACGACTGTTCCAGCTTTGTGGGTTTCCTTCGCGCCCTCGAATCCCGACATGACACCTTCCATGAACTCGGTGCGCGGCTTTCCGATCATGGCCTCGAACGCTGCCCCGGACATTTCGCAACCGAAAAAAAAGCCCGGAAAATTTTTGAAGCGGCTCTTTCAGGCAAGGCGGCCTCACCGGATGACGCGGAGAAGTTCGCCGGCTTCATGATGCTCTTCTTTGGCCGACTGGATGCGGTGCGCGGCTGGACCAAGCAATTGCACCTGGGCGCGTTACGTGGAAATAACACCCGCGCGGCACGCGATCTCGGCCCGGACTCCGGCTACGATTCAATCGGCGATTGGTCCCACGCAAAACCGCTCGCCCGCTACCTCGACCACCTCGACTCCGAAGGATGCCTCCCCAAAACCATCCTCTACAACGTCAACCCCGCCGATAACTACGTCTTCGGAACCATGATTGGTAATTTCCAGGAAGGCCCCACAGCCGGAAAAGTCCAGTTTGGCAGCGGGTGGTGGTTTCTGGATCAAAAGGAAGGCATGGAATGGCAGATCAATGCCCTGTCAAACCTCGGCCTGCTCTCTCGCTTTGTGGGCATGCTCACCGACTCCCGCAGCTTCCTCTCCTACCCACGCCACGAATACTTCCGCCGTATCCTCTGTAACCGCCTCGGTCGCGAAATCGAAGACCGCGAACTGCCAGCCGACTTCGACCTGATCGGCGGCTTGGTGCGCGACGTCTGCCACGACAACGCCGCCTCCTACTTCGGATTTGCCACCTAAAATATCCCATCACCCCCACTCTGCATCACACCCCAATCACAGCAAACTCGCACAAATTCCTCTGGCTTTCCTCCAGACAACTGATACATTCCCATTTCCTTCACCTTCCTGAGTAGCTCAGCGGTAGAGCGGTCGGCTGTTAACCGATTGGTCGTAGGTTCGAATCCTACCTCAGGAGCCATTCTTTCGGCACCGCGAAATCCCTGCCCCAGTGGTTCACAGACAGCCTCCGCGCTCAATCTGTCGTAACTCCTTCTGACAGAAGCACTTACGAAAACACCCATTTTCTCCGTTTTCGCCCCCGAGAGCCTCTTCCGGGCCGCTTTTCCCCTCCCCAACCCCAAAATCGCCCCAAACTCTCTTCACTCTCTGCCCCGACGGGCCTTGGTTAACAGCTCTGTTAACCAACGGGTCGGATGCCCCGAAACCCGCTTAAATTGGGCGTTTGCGGGGATTCCTGCGGGCGCGAATTCAGAAAATGCCGCCCAGCCGGAGCCAAAAATTTCGAAGATTGATCTGGGGGCCCATGTTGAACGGGGTTCGAAATCGCGTCGGACGGGGCATCGCTTCCTGATTGGCGATGCGATTCTCGGCGGCTCCGAAGGAAAAAATTGCCTCCTCAAAAGGGCGCATCTCCGAAAGTTGCAAAAAAAAGCTGGACTACATCACAGAATGAGTGCAAAAGGAGGCGATGCAATGGCGGATCGTAGTTCAAGGGCGTGAAGTAGATGAGGAGAAAGTGCGCTGGCTTTCGAGCTGCATA
>JAJTZA010000085.1 GCA_021463905.1 Terrimicrobiaceae bacterium
GGGTCCTCCGCATTCAGCTTGGCCAGGGGCACAAGTTCCTTGGGACAGTGCGTCACAAAAAGCGGGTCCACGGTTTTTTCTTCGACGAGTTTCTCAAAAACATGCTGGGTGATCTCGTAATCCTCGACGCAGGCGGAAACATCCACGCCCAGCCCGGCGCAACGCGCGCGCCGTGCGTTGGTGTCCTGGCCGGACCAGCCTGGCACGGCGGCCTCGATGAGGTCATGGTAACGAGCGCGTTTCCAGGGACGGGTCAGATTGATCGTGCGGATCACATTTCCCTCCGCATCGCGGTGCTCGATGAGCGGGCCGCCGCACACGCGCCCCGCCACGTCACAGATCATCTCCTCGACCAGCGCGGCCATTTCCTCGAAATCGGCAAAGGCCTGATACACCTCCAGCATGGTGAACTCAGGATTGTGACGGCGGGAGAGGCCCTCATTGCGAAAGTTGCGGTTCAGCTCGAAGACGCGGGTCATCCCGGCCACGAGCAGGCGCTTGAGATACAACTCCGGCGCGATGCGCAGATACAAATCCATCCCGAGCGCGTTGTGGTGGGTTTGAAACGGACGCGCCGCCGCCCCGCCCGCCACCGCCTGCATCATCGGCGTCTCGACCTCAAGGAATCCGCGGGCTTCAAGAAATGCACGGATTTCCCGAATGATCCGGATGCGCTTGGAAAACACCTCGCGGGAAGACTCATTGGCCAGCAGGTCAAGGTAGCGGCGACGGTATTTGGTCTGGGCATCCTGAATGCCATGCCATTTTTCCGGAAGGGGTCGCAACGACTTTGAGAGCACCTCGAAGGAGCGGACGCGGATGCTCTTCTCGCCGGTGCGCGTGGTGAACCAGGTGCCCTCGACGCCCAACCAATCCCCGAGGTCCAACTGACGAAAGACCTCCAGGTGCCGACCATCCAGCTCGCGCACCGAAACAAAAATTTGCAGACGGCCCGTGAAATCCGAGAGATCCAGAAAGTGGCTGCGCCCCATGTCCCGGTGCGCGGTGATGCGTCCGGCCACCCGCACCGACGCCCCTTTATCGAAACCTTCCCGGGCCACAGCAAGGGAAACCGCCGCAGAAAAGCGCCCCCCAAACGGATCGCACCCCACAGCCCGCAATGCCTCCAGCTTACCACGACGAATAGCCAGCAATTCGCTGACAGAATCATTTTCCATGCCCCATTCATGCCCGGCATTGGCGGTCGTGGCAAGAATTCGACGCTCCCCACCCAGCGATCACGGAAAAAACTGCCAAAAAACATGAAAAACGACCCAAATAAATAACATCAACATGGTGTTATTATGTTCAGGCTGTTATACTTCGTAAAAGGAAAAGTTATTTGGGCCATTGTCATCGTCCGGATTTCGCGAGGCCGCTGTGTGGAGATTGGGGTTATTGTTCAGGTCGGGTTTGCAAATGGACGGGATTTGCGCAAGAAGTTTGGGATGTCTCGATCCGTATCCTTTTCCGCAGACCGGGTGATGCCGGGGGGGAGGGAACTGCTTTTTATATTGGGACCCTGCGTGATTGAGTCTCCGGCTTTCGTCCGGCGTATGGCAAAAAAGCTCAGGACGCTCTGTGAGGATGAGGGGGTTCGATTTGTCTTCAAGGCATCCTACGACAAAGCCAACCGCACCTCGACAAAATCGTTTCGCGGAATTGGCATTCGGGAGGGGTGTGAACTCCTTGCGGGCCTCCGCGAGGAACTCGGCATCCCTGTGACGTCCGATGTGCATTCGCCCGCCGAAGCGGAAATCGCCGGCTCCTCGCTCGATATTCTCCAGATTCCCGCGTTCCTGTGCCGTCAAACCGACCTGATCCAGGCTGCGGGACGCTCGGGTTGCGTCGTGAACGTCAAAAAGGGTCAATTTCTCGCGCCGTGGGACACGCGGAACATCGCGGGAAAACTCGAAGCCGTCGGCTGCCGCCGGTATTTTTTCACCGAGCGGGGGACGACATTTGGGTACAACAATTTGGTGGCCGACATGCGTTCGATCCCCTGGATGCAGGAGCTTTCGTACAAGGTGGTCTTTGATGCGACCCACTCGGTGCAGCGACCCGGTGGCGCAGGAGACACCACGGACGGAGACGGTGCGCTGGCACCCGTGCTTGCCCGGGCTGCTGTCGCGGCGGGTTGCGATGGTGTCTTTATCGAAACCCATGAAAATCCGGTGCGCGCACTCTCGGATGGGCCCAACCAAATCCCCCTGCGCCAGCTCCCAAAGCTCATCCGGCAACTCAAAAAAATCCGTGAAACCATTCAGAGCTAAACCGTTGATTCTGGGCCTGGTGCTGCTGGCGCTCCCGCTCCGCGCGCAATCGCCGGAGTCCCCTTCCGAGGAATCGCCGACCCCGGCGGCCACGGCGGAATCCACGCCCGGGGCCGGGGCGTCCGCCAAAGAAAAAACCCCCGACAGCAACGAGGGATTCGATGTGGAGATGATCCCGCAGGGCCAGCCGATCAAGGGACTCAAGGTGCCGTATTATGCCGCCGATGGCACCACCCTCCTGATGACCATCGAGGCGTCCACCGCCCGCCGCCTGGACGATTCCAATATCGAGATGGAAAACCTGCGGATTGATGCGGTGGATGAGGAGCAAAAAAAGTTCCAGGTTGAGATGCCCCAGTCGGTGTTTAACATTGAAACCCGCGCGCTGATCGGCGAACATGGAGTCTTGATCAAGCGGGAGGATTTTGAAATTCGGGGGCAACAGGCGGAATTCGATGTGAAAGCCCGCTTCGGCAAGGTCATCGGCAACGTCAGAATGATTATCTACAACACCGACCAAATCGAATGAATCCTCGCAAAACGGCCATCGCAGCAATTTTTTTCGTGGCTTCTGCCGCCCTATCCCTCGCCCAGGAGGGCAGCACGAGCATGGCGGGAGGGAGCGATGCCTCGTCCTCCCCGTTTGGCATGAAAATGCTGTCCAAGGACCGGCCCAAGGATGCCCAGACGGAGATCACGGCCAGCAAGCAGGCCACTTTTGACAATGCCAGCAGCATCGCGGAGTTTGAGGGCAAGGTGATCGTGCGCGACCCGCAGTTCACTCTGTTCTGCGACAGGCTCAAGGTGACGCTCAACGAGAAGCGCAAGGGGATCAAGGTCGCGGAGGCTGTCGGCAACGTCGTGATTGTCCAGGAAAACACCGACGCTTCCGGAGGAAAGGTCAAGTCCATCGGTCGCTCCGGGAAGGCCGTCTTCGAGCCGGACACCGGTAAAATCACGCTGACGGTCTGGCCGCAGGTACAACACGGAATCAACAACCAGGTCGCCACCGAGGAAAGTACGGTCATGATTCTGAACCGCAATGGCCAGTCCAAGACGGAAGGCGGATCGAAGACCGTGATCGTGGACACCAACAGCGAACAATCCTGACGCGCCGATGGAAAAATCTGACGCTCCGGTCTTTGATCACGAAAGCCGCAAGCCCGCAGAGGGCCCCCCGCTCCTGCGCACCGACAAGCTCGTCAAGGTGTACGGCGGACGGGCGGTCGTCAATGGCGTGGACATCAATGTCCGGCGCGGCGAGATTGTCGGGGTGCTGGGACCCAATGGTGCCGGGAAAACAACCTCGTTCTACATGATTGTCGGTCTGGTGCGGCCCAACGGCGGGCGGGTGTTTTTTGACGAGAAGGACGTGACCGACATGCCGATGTTTCGGAGGGCGCGCACCGGCATGGGCTATCTGCCACAGGAGGAGTCCATTTTTCGCAAGCTGACCGTCGAGGAAAATATCATGGCCATTCTGGAGACCCGCAAGATGACCAAGGCGGACCGCAAATCCCGCTGCGAGCAACTGCTCACGCAATTTGGCATCGAGCACCTGGCCAAGAATCACGCCCTCACGCTCTCCGGCGGGGAAAAGCGGCGGCTGACCATCGCCCGCTCGCTGGTCACCGAACCCTCGCTCCTGATGCTCGATGAGCCGTTCAGCGGCGTGGATCCCATCGCGGTGTTTGACGTGCAGCAGATCATTCAGGACCTGCGCAAACAGGGGCTGGCCATCCTCATCACCGACCACAATGTGCGCGAGACCCTCAACATCGTGGACCGCGCCTATCTCATCTACGAGGGACGCGTCGAAAGCCAGGGCGACAAGGACTTTCTCAACAACGACCCCATCAGCCGGAAGCTCTATCTCGGAGAAAATTTCCAACTCTAGGAATGCCGCCTGCCCCGCAAAAACCCAGCCGACCGGTGTCCCGCCAGCCCGCCGCGCGGCGTGTCCCACACATCTCGGTGAGGCAGTTTTACGAGACCCATGCGGATATTCTCGACATGCGGCTCATTGGAGGCGGGGGCGGACTCGAGAAAAAAATTCGGGAGCCGACGATCAATCGTCCGGGCCTCGCCCTGACGGGTTTTTTTTCTTACTTTGCGGGCAAGCGGGTGCAGGTATTGGGAGCTGCCGAGCTGAGCTATCTGCACAGCCTTTCCGCCCGCTCCCTCCGCGAGAAAATCCGACGGCTCTTCCTGAAGGGCATCCCCTGCCTGGTGGTCGCGCGCGACAAACCCGTGCCTGCCGCTCTCCTCGAGGTGGCGGATTCCTGCGCCACGCCCGTCTTCGCGACACGCATGATCACCATGAAGTTCATCAATGCGGCCACCATCGCACTTGAGTTTGATTTTGCGCCCTCGACAACCGAATATGGCTGCATGGTGGACATCATGGGCATCGGCACCCTCATCCGCGGATCCAGCGGTGTCGGAAAATCCGAATGCGTTCTCTCGCTCATCGAGCGCGGGTACAGCCTGGTCAGCGACGACATCACCCGCCTGCGCTCCGTCGAGGGCCATGACCTGATCGGAACCTCCGATGAAACAACCCGCTTCCACATGGAAGTACGCGGCATCGGCATCATCAACATCGCCTCAGTTTTTGGGGTCGGAAGTGTCCGAACGCAAAAAAAGCTCGATTTTGTGGTCACTCTGAAAGATTGGAACGAGGTGGACGACATCAATCGCATCGGTCTGGACACCGAGTATTACGAGATTTTGGGGATTCGGATCCCGCATGTGACGATCCCGGTGCGAACGGGACGTGATCTTGGCCGTCTGGTGGAAGTCGCCACGCTTGACCAGAAGCTCAAAAGCATGGGAGAAAATTCAGCGCAAGCATTCAACCAACGCCTCTTAAAAATGATGAGCGAACGACGCAACAAATAATGGGACTCCTTTCACGAAAAAAATCCGCCGAAGACCTCCTCCGCAGCGAGAAACAAATGGTCATCGAAAACCGCAACGGCCTGCACGCCCGCCCGGCCGCCATGTTCGTGAAAATCTCCAGCCGCTACCGCGCCGAGGTCTGGGTCGAGAAAGACGGCGAGCGCGTCAATGGGAAGAGCATCATGGGGCTGATGATGCTGGCTGCCGGCAAGGGCTCGAAGCTGCAGGTGGTTGCGGAGGGTGCTGATGCGGATCGCGTCATCGCCGAGCTGTCCAATTTGATTGAAAGCCGGTTCGGCGAGGAATAGCCCGCATACCCCCATGCGGAAGGGAGCATGACCCGCCCGTTGTCTCCCGCTGCCGCCGCAAGGAGCCTGCGCAAGAACCCGGGGTTTTTCTTTTTGGACAGTGCCCAGCCCGAAGCGGGGAGTGTCTCTCTGCTGGGCGTCAATCCTTCGCATGTGCATCATGGTCATTGCGGGGAGTGTGGGGCTCTCGAAGAAAGGCTGGCTGCGAACCGCCGCGCATCTTCGTGGAGTGATGGGGGATTGGTGGGTTGGATGGACTTCGGAGGGGAGTTTTGTTTTGCCGAGTACGAACACTTTTATGTGTTTGATCACACCGCCGCCCGCTGGATGGACGGAATGCCGCCACCGGGGGGCGGGTGGGAGCGGCCTCGCGCGGCACCCATCCCGGACTTTCAACCCGTCATTGGGCAGGACGATTTTGTGAGGGCGGTCAGGCGAGCCCAGGAGTTCATTGCGGCGGGGGGCATTTATCAGGCCTGTCTGTCCCACCCGCTGCGCTGTGAATTTTCAGGTGACGCCTACCCGTTTTATGAGGCGCTCCGTCAGGCCTCTCCGGCGCCGTATGCCGCATTTTTGGATTTGGCGGGCATGCAGATTGCTTCCTCATCTCCGGAATGTTTCTTGCGCATCGAGGGACGTGAGATCGTGACACAGCCCATCAAGGGCACGAAGCGTCGTGGCGTGGAACCTGTCTCCGACGAGCGGGCCGCCCGCGAGCTTTTGGCGTCCTCCAAAGAAGCCGCCGAGCTGGTCATGATCACCGATCTGGAAAGAAATGATCTTGGCCGTCTTTGCGAGTATGGGTCCATCGCGGTGACGGGCCTCCGGCATCTCGAGAAATTCCGGCATGTCCACCACCTGGTTTCCACCGTGCGCGGGCGATTGAGGGCGGAGATCACCCATCCTGCGGCACTGGCTTCCTGCTCACCCGGTGGCTCCATCTCAGGAGCACCCAAACTCCGCGCCCTCGAAATCATCCGTCAGTTGGAGCCTTGGTCGCGCGGGGTTTATACTGGCGCCCTTGGCGTATTTGGGTTTCATGGAGCCAGTTGCTTCTCCATGGCCATCCGGACGGCGGTTTTTCGTGAGGGAAGGGGAGAGTTTGGGGTCGGTGCGGGGATTGTGGCGGATTCCGATCCGGCTCTCGAATGGCAGGAGACTCTCGATAAGGCGGCGGGGCTGCGCGAGGCGGTTTCCCTCCTTCAGCGGGGAGGATCGGGAGTTCCTGCGCTTTGACACGGTTCTTTAAGACCGGTATCTGTGGGACGATGAGAAGCGCAAAAGCCCGGAAGCCGCTCTGGTGCCTGCTGGCGTGGGTGGTATTGGCCGTGTGCAGTGGTGGCTGCCAACGCACACCCCAGCGCGCCGACCTGGTTTTGATCAATGGGGCCGAGCCGGAAACCCTCGACCCGGCCATCATTACCGGCCAGCCGGAAACCCGCGTGGTCAACGCACTCTTCGAGGGCCTCTGCGCATTTGACCGCTTCGGACGCCCCATCCCTGGCGTCGCTGAACGCTGGGAAATTTCCGAGGACGGAAAAATCTACACCTTCCACTTGCGGGCGGATGCCCGATGGAGCGATGGCGAACCCGTCACAGCCCATGATTTTGTCGCCTCCTGGCAACGAACACTCACTCCGGAAACCGCCTCCGCTTACAACTATCTGCTCTTTCCGATCCGGGGCGCGCGAGCCTTCGCGGAGGGTGCCACCAAGGATTTTTCGACCGTGGGAGTACGCGCGGTGGATGCCCGCACGCTCGTCGTCGAACTCGACAGCCCAACCCCGTATTTTCTCGACCTGTGCTCGTTTCCCACTTTGTTCCCGGTGCCCGTCGCCCGCATCGCGCAAGTCGGTGACGACTGGGTCAAACCAGGACACCTTGTCGGCAATGGCGCGTTTGTTCTCAAGGACTGGCGCATCAACGACCGCATCCGCCTGGAAAAAAACCCGCATTA
>JAJTZA010000086.1 GCA_021463905.1 Terrimicrobiaceae bacterium
CACCATAATGGTGTCATAGATGCAAGCTTTTTTTCACCCTTTTTGCATTTTCTTTTGGGGGATCGTCAGGATTGGGGAGATGATCCGGTCGTTTCGATCGGCAAGGCCGTCCATTTTCTCATCCAATGTGGCCAGACGCATGTTGGCGGCCATGGCGATAGAAAGCAGCATGGCGTCCATTACTTGCTGGTGGCCTTGAACTTTCCTCCAAACCGAATCAAAGCGCGGATCACTTGGATCCGGCACCTCACGAATTCGTACGCAACCGCGTTGTGCGTGAAGACGTCGTAAGGTCTCCCGCAGGATGGAAATTGTTGCCTGTCCAGAGACAAAGGCGGGGTTTAAGGACAAGCGCAGAAAACCTGCCTCACTCAAAGGACAAAGCACCCACTTTTTTGGCATCCATTCCCGATGCCACGCCACCACTCGCGCATGGTGGACATGCCCGGCCCAGACGAGAGCCAGCAGGACGTTAATGTCCAGAAGCGCCTGCGGCTTCATCGTTGTCCATTTCTTCCGTCAGATGCCGCACCCGTTCCGTAGTGATGGGAGATGATCCCGCCGGAGCCTGTAAAACAGGGAATCCGCGATCATCCTCCTCCATCCGCACCGCACCCAAAGAGACACGGGCCATGTTGGAAACAACCTTGCCTAAAGAAAGCCGAAGCGAACGCGCCCGTGTCGCTGCCACCTCATAGATATCGTCATCCAAAGCCAGAGTCGTTCTCATGGCATCATCACCGCATGATGATGAAGTGATGTCAATACATTCCGTTGGCTTTCTTGATGATGTATCCGCCCCTCGCGAAGGTGCGCTATGGCGAGCTTCCAAAGGTTTTTTCCAACGGGCGTATTCTTGCGTTCTCGTTCGTGCAAGACTGGCTCGTCGGGCCGGTGCTCATGTTCGCGCTGGCGACGATTTTTTTGGATTTTTGGACGGGGCGGTTGACAATGCGGCGGGTTTGGCGCGAAATAGGATGTTGCGAAACGACAGCACCATGCACATTCATTTAAGCCCGCGCCACCTGACCCTTACAGCCGCCATCCATGCTTACGTGGCGGAAAAAATTTCCCACATCGAGCACATATCTTCCGACATTATCGCCGCGCACGTGGTTCTTCTGCACGACGAGACCAAGACCAAGCGCTACACGGTGAGCGTTCACCTAGCCGTGGCCGGGCCGGACATCTATGTCGAGACCATTAGCGAAGACCTCTATACGGCGATTGACAGCGTGGTACTCAAGCTGGCCCGCCAGCTCCGCAAGAGGAAAACCCGGTTCACCAGCTCGGGCAAGCGCCGCAGCCAGCGTGACACCGAGGAAAAAAAGCGGGGCTACGCCCGCCGCTGATGCTGCGACAAGCCTCTCCCTGCCCTTGCCTGCACGCGCCGATTTGAGGAGGCCGGATGTCCGCTGAGTACAAAGTCAAACTCGAGGTCTTCGAGGGGCCGCTCGATCTGCTGCTCTATCTGATCAAGCGCGACGAGGTGGACATCTACGAGGTCTCGATCGAGCGCATCACCTCGCAATACCTCTCCTACATGGAGGCCTTTCAGGTTCTGAACATTGATCTTGCCGGTGAGTTCATTGTCATGGCCGCCAACCTGCTCTACATCAAGAGCCGCACGCTCCTGCCCAAGGACCAGCAAATGGCGGAGCCGGACGCCGAAGAGGACGACCCGCGCTGGGAGCTGATCCGCCAGCTCATCGAATACAAAAAATTCAAGGAAGCCGCAGCACAGCTCCGCTCGCGCCAGCAAATGCAGGAGGCGCTGTTCCCGCGTGCGCCCTCGACCCCCGACCTGCCAGCCCCCGACGAAAATCTCCTCGTCGAGGAAGTGGGCATCTTCGACCTCATCAACGCATTCCAAAAAATCCTCAAACGCCTGGATGCCAAAAAGGAGGATCTGCGGGAAATTTTCGCGGAAAATTACACCGTCGCCGACAAAATTGATTTTCTGCTTCGGGTGACCTCCTCGGGGGTTCCGCTACGCTTTGAGGAATGCTTCGAGGGCATCGCCAGCCGCGCCGAGATTGTCGTCACCTTTCTGGCCCTTCTCGAACTCATCCGGCTCAAGCAACTTCGCGTGAAACAAGAAAACCATCTTGCAGAAATTTGGATCGAACCGGCAACATGTTCCCCCGCCATTCAGGAGGCCATCCCATGACCGAGGAAACCGCTCAACCCGAACCCGAAAACGAAGCCCCCCCGGCAGATAATTCCACATCGGAGGGCGCACCGCCAGATTCCGCCCTCCCGCTGAAATCCGTCCTCGAAGCCATCCTTTTCACTTCGCAAAAGCCCGCCTCCGCCAGGGAATTGATCGCCATCCTCAAAGGAGCCGCCGAAGCCGGAGACCCTGCCGCGCCTGCATGGGCAAAAACCAAGGAGCCGGACATCCGGGAAGCACTGGACGAGCTGGCGGCGGACTGCGCCGCCCAGGGCCGCGCTTATGAAGTCCGCGAGACAGCCGCAGGCTGGCAACTGGTCACCCGCCCGGAGTTTGCACCCTGGCTGCGACAGCTTTTCCCGGAAAACCGCTCCGCGCGATTGAGCGCACCGGCACTCGAGACCCTGGCCATCATCGCCTACCGCCAACCCATCACCCGCGCCGACATCGAAGCCGTACGCGGCGTCGCGGTGGATGGCGTCATGCAGACCCTTCTGGATCGCGGTTTGGCGCGCATCGCCGGACGCTCGGAAGCACCCGGTCGCCCGCTCCTCTACGAGACTTCGCAGTTTTTCATGGAGCACTTCGGGCTCAAATCTCTGGACGAGCTCCCCAATGCCGATGAACTCCGCCGTGTGAATCTCCCCACCGCCCAGCCTCCAACACCGTCGGCAGAACCTCAAAGCGAACTCCCGCTCGAAGAACCTCCAACCGAACCAGAGGTGCCGCAAGAAGCCGGAAGCGCCTGACATTAAAGGGTGTAGCGGAGGCAAGGAACGCGACCGTTTTCGATATGAGAAAAGTGGTATTTTTTCGCTCAGCGCGTTGTAAGGTGATGGTTCGAGTTTCCAGAAAGCCAGAAAGCGGGCGAGCAGGATCACTTCCCTCCGCAGCGCAAACACCTCAACGGCGGTTGGAAAAAATCCTCGATATTCTGTAACATTGTACTACGCTTCCCATATGCCCGCCACTGTTCAATATGTCACAGACGAGTCTGGCCGGAAAACGGCAGTTCTCATGTCTATTTTTGATTATGAGAGGCTTATGGAGGATTTGGACGACTTGGCAGCCATTGCCGATAGGCGGGATGAACCAACGATTTCTCACGATCTCTTTCTTCAGGAACTGAAACGAGATGGCCTACTACCGCCTTGAATGGCGCAAATCCACCAAGAAGGATTTGCGACGACTTCCACCCCTGGAAATCAAGAAAATAATTGAGGCAATCGGCGCATTGGCCGTCGATCCATTCCCACATGGCTCCGAAAAGCTTTCTGGAAGTGACCATGCTTACCGGATAAGAATCGGGAATTACAGAATCATCTATGAGGCACTTATCTCCACCCGTTTAGTTCAGATTCAGCGTATTGCTCACCGCAAGGACGTTTACAGAAAATAAATCACCGAACATTATAGGGTGTAGCGAAGGCAAGGAACGAGCCCTCCGACTGCACCCCTGGAACATGCCGCGCGAGCCTAATCGAAATCCCGGGAACCAACCTCCTCCCATGAAGTGCTACGACCCCCCACTCCCAGGGGAAACCACCACATCAATTCGCCCAATGAGCACCCATACCAACCCCGGCCTGCGCAAAATGCGACGGGTGGCCACCGGAGCGCTGATCCTTTGTGCGGCAGGAGCGGTGACCTGTCGGCTGGCGGCGCATTTTGCAGGGATGGCGTGGCTGGGATGGCCCGGCGCATTTTTTGAGGCGGGGATGGTCGGCGCCATGGCGGACTGGTTTGCGGTGGTGGCTCTGTTTCGTCACCCCCTGGGGATTCCAATCCCCCACACAGCCGTCCTGCCCAAAAACAAGGGACGCGTGGCGGACTCGCTGGCCACATTCATCAGCGAGAGCTTCCTGACCGAGGAGCAGCTCGGGCCCAGGCTCCGGCGGATTGACTATGCCGGCTTCGCCTCGCGCTGGCTTCAGGGGAATGCCACCATGATCGCGGCTCGGGCCACCGCCTTTGCACCGACAATTCTGGACGGACTCTCGGATGAAGAAATGACAGCCCTGCTCGGCGAGCGGGCGCGGGATTTGATCCGACAATCCAAGCTGGGCCCCATCGCCGCCACCGCCCTCGGTATCGCCCTCCAAAACGGACGGGATCGCGAGATTTTCGTCAGCGTCCTGCGCTCAGCTGGCACCCTCCTCGAAGAACACCGAACCACCATCCAGGAAAAAATCGCCGAGGAGATTCCCCTCTCCGGAGACATGCTGCGCGGCATCCCCTTCGGGCGGGAGCTGGCGGGGCCCCTGCTGGATTCGTTGCGTGATTCCCTCGCCGGCACGGTCGCCAAAAAAACCATCGAAAAAACACAGACCACACTGGAGGAAGCCGCACGCAACCCCCAAAGCTCCCTCTGGAACGCCTTCGACAAACGCCTCCGCGAACTCATCGAAAATTTGAAATCCTCCCCGGAAATGACCGAAAAAATCCGCACTCTGCAGGACACTCTCGCGAAGAGCACCATGATCGAGGACTTCGCACAGGCAACCTGGCGCGAAATCAAAACCTTCCTCCTGCGGGATTGCGCAGCTCCCTCCTCCCTCGTCCGCCGAAAAATCGAGGAAGCCGTTCGCTCAGCCTCAAATCAGATCATGGAAAATGAGGCCACCCGGAAGGAAATCAACGCCTTCGTCGGTGAGGAAGTCCTCAAAAGCATCCTGACCGCCAAACCCCACGCCCAGGAATTGATCACCTCCACCGTCAACGCATGGGACTCCCAGGAAATGGCCACCCGACTCGAAGGAACCGTCGGACGCGACCTGCAGTTTATCCGCCTCAACGGAACCATCGTCGGCGGCCTCGTCGGCCTCGCCATTCATACCATCTTTTGGGCTCTCCAACTGTAGCCACCCCCCACCACCACCAATAAACTCAAAAAAACCCTTTGCACCCACAAATTTCCCATGTTAAGTTGCGCATGTAATTTATCGCAGATGATTTCCGTTCAATGCAGACCGGTGTCGGGTGCGGCCATCAGGCCTTGCGGGAGCGGCTTGTGTGGTTCTGCGGGGCGAGAGCGACCATTTTGGTCATTTTTTGTGATTTTGCGGCAGCGATTTTTTGTCCGGTCCTGTCATTTTTCGAGGGGGAATTTTTTGTTTGGTTGCCGTGCTTTCACGTTGATTGAGTTGCTGGCTTCGACGGCGTTGTTGATGCTTTTGGGGGTGGTGTTGAGTTATTCGATTCTGGCCTCGACCAGTTCCGCGTGGAAGTCGCATAAGGCGCGGGTGGGGGCTTTCGAGGGTGCGCGCGCGGCCTTTGAGTCGCTGACGACCCGGCTGAGCCAGGCGACCCTGAATACCTACTGGGACTACGATGACCCGGCCGACCCTCAACGCTATTTTCGGCAGTCGGAGCTGCATTTTGTTTCCGGGCATGCCACCTCACTGCTTCCCTCAGTGGGGAATGCCACCTTGGATGCGGTATTTTTTGTAGCACCGTTGGGATTTACCGACAATGCGACATTCGATCCTCTGAACAAGATGCTCACGGCCTGCGGGTTTTACGTGAGATTTTCTGACGACCCGAACCGTCCGGATTTTTTGAGCGGACGCATCCCGAGCCGCTACCGGTTTCGGCTCTTTCAATTTTTGCAGCCGGGTGAGCAGTTGGAGATTTACAACAGTCCCACAGGTACGGCTTGGTTTGAAGACAATGTGGCGAGCTGGTCGTTTTCGATGGCGGAAAATGTCCTCGGGCTGGTCATTCGCGCCAAATATCCAACGGGCAGCGGGGATCGGATGGATTACAATTACAACTCGCGAAATGGTTCGCGTACCGCTTCGACGCCGATGTTCAACCAGCTCCCTCCGGTGGTGGCCGTGACGATGGTGGTCATGGATGAGGATTCGGCGCGGCGTCTCGAATCGGGTTCCGCGCCACCCGACGTGCTGCCCGCTGCGAACCTCTTCACGAACCCAGCCGATTATGAAGACGATCTCGCCACATGGGAAAACAAGCTCGCCGGAAAAAACGTGGCTTATCGTGTTTTCAGTGCCGAGATACCCATCCGGGGAGCCAAATGGAGCAGCGACCCATGAAAGTATTTTCTGAGCTTCCGCAAGCCCCCTCCCCATTCGTCCGTTCACGCATCGGCCCTCATGGCGCGTCTCTCCCGTCCGCAGCGGCCCCGAGGGGAACCCCGGCATTTTCGCTTGTCGAGGTTGCCCTGGCGATGGGTCTCCTCAGCTTTTGCGTGATCACTCTCATGGGGCTGATTCCCGTCGCGTTACAGGCCTCCCGCGAGTCCATGAACAAGAATATGGAAATCCGGATGCGGCAGGCTGTTCAGGCTCAATTGCTGGCCATGCCGACCAGTGGACTGTCCACCACCGGCAACTATTCGTTTGATCCCGATGGCTTCCTGCGCGACATCACCTCGACCAACGAACAACGCTACCTGGTCGAGTTTGCCACCGCCAACCAGACGGTACTGCCCAGCGGTAACCCAGCCAAGCGCCTGACCACCGTGACCCTCATCATGAGCAATGTCATCACTCACGAAAAAAAAACCAACCACCTCCACCTTCCCGACAATGGATTCTGACCGCGCCGGTTTCTCCCTCGTCGAGCTGCTCATGGTCGTGGCCATTGTGATGCTGCTCATGACTTCGGCCATCATCGGCTTCAATTCCATCGTCTCGAGTTCCCGGATGGAGCAGGCGGGGCGGATGGTGGTGGACGAATTCAATATCGCCCGGCAAACGGCAGCCGCCCGCAATGCCAATGTCGAAATTCGCTTCATCCTCACCAACCGCCCCGGCACCAGCAGCAATGTCTTCTGGCAGATGGAAAGTGGCATGTTCAGCGGAAAATCCGCCAACGCGACCTTCGTACCCTTCCGAGCCAAGACGCGCCTGCCCGAGGGCATCATCATGGCACCCAGCTCCGGTCTTTCCTCGATCCTCGGAAACCTCACAAACAACGTCGCCACCCTCACCGTTCGCCCCAACGGAATCCTCGAACCCAGAAGCGGGCTGTCCCTCAGCGCCCGCAACGGCTGGTTCATCACCCTCGTGCCCGGCCGCAAACCGGTCGCCAGCATCAATGACACAGATGATTTTATCACCATCCAGGTGGACCCCATCACGACGCGAACCACCATCTACCGGCCCTAGCCTCCCACACTCACTGCGAAGGCCACGGAGTCTGCCACGACACGCCCGGCATGGGTGGAACCATGATTGCGGTTCTGTTTTGACGTTATGGAGTGACCAAAAAAATCCGATGCGTCGTCGCTTGTTGTCGGCGAAAAAACAAGGCAGGATGTCGGTTCCACTTTATGAAGAAGAAAATCAAGCTCGGTTTTTGTCCCATTGGAAAATTCGTCTTCTCCCACGAGGACGCGCTGCGGCAGAAGGCGAAGCTGGAAAAGATCATGACCGGAGCCGGCGTGACCTGGGTCGGGCTGGATGAGGTGCTTCCCGGCAACGAAGGCTTGGTGCGGAAGCAGGATGATGTCGGGCCGGTGGTGGATTTTTTCCGCCGTGAACAAATTGACGCGCTGTTTATTCCGCACTGCAATTTTGGGACGGAGGGTGCGGCGGGAATGATCGCCAAGGAATGTGGCGTGCCCACGTTGTTGTGGGGGCCGCGGGATGGTGCGCCTTTGCCGGACGGCTCGCGTCTGCGCGACACCCTGTGTGGGATGCTGGCCACCAGCAAGGTGCTCTACTCGCTGCGGGTGCCCTTTTCCTATATCGTCAATTGCCATCCCGAGGAAGACACCTTCACGCGCGGCTTCGACCGCTTTTGCCGGGCAGCCCGCGTGGTGAAAACCCTCAAAACCCTGCGCGTCGGCATCCTCGGCCAGAGGGTGGATTTTTTCTGGTCCACCATCGGCAGCGAAATTGACCTGCTGCAAAAGTTCGGAATCCAGTTGATCCCCTCCGAGATGGCCCTCCTCATTGACCGCGTGCTGTGCCGTGAACGCGAGCAGCGGGCGGCTTATCGCAAGGAGGCGGAAGCCATGGCGTCGTGGTTCGACTTCGGCCCCGAGCCGGAAAAGATGCTCCTGAATTTTGCCTGGCGGGACGAGTGCCTCGCGCTGATTGAAGAATTAAAATTGGATGCCTTGAGCGTGCAGTCGTTTTTTGCGGTTCCAAAGTTCTTCGGGATGTCGCCCGCCCTGGGCAGTGCCATGCTGGCCGATCTCGGCTACCCCGTGGCTCCGGAATCGGACATCCACGGGGCGATTTCGTCCGCGCTCCTTGAGGCCGCCAGCCCGCTGGAGGAGCCTGCCTTCCTGCCCGATCTGACCATTCGGCACCCGGAAAACGACAACGCCGTTCTGCTCTGGCATGCCGATGCTGCCCTCTCGCTGCGCGACCCCCACCAAAAGCAACGCCCCAGGATCGGTGTGCCGTGGATCCTCAAGGGCCTGCCCCCGGGCTTGCTGCACTTTAAGCTCAAGGACGGCCCGCTCACCGTGGGACGATTCGACGGCGACAGCGCCGGATACCGCCTGGGCTTTGGCCAGGGGAAAACCGTTCCCGGCCCCTACACCCAGGAATTCTACGCCTATCTGGAAGTGAACGACTGGCCACGCTGGGAAGAACAAATCATCCGTGGGCCCTACATTCACCACTGTTCCTGCGTGTACGGCCATTGCGCCGACGCCTTGGAAGAAGCGGCGCGCTACCTGCCGGGATTGACTCTGGAACATTTTGGGCAGGCTTGAGGGGCCGTTGCTGCTCCTCGTTTTCTCATGGTTTAACCCGGGAAGCTGCGGGCGTTCCCTTGCAGGCAGCGCGCGAGGCTGGCGCGGGCTTTGGCGGCGTTGCGGATGAGCTGAGCGAAGGCGAGGATGCTTGTGGGTCGGCGGAGGAGGGCTAGGGCGATGGCGGAGGGATTGGGACGTCCGGATTGGGGGTCGAGGAGGGCCTCGGACGGGATGGGGAGGCTCTGACCGGCGGGGTCTGAAATGGCGCGAAGGCCGATGCAGGGGAGTCCGCGATCCCGGCAGAGCGCGAAAAGAAATGCGCTCTCCATATCGCAGGCATCCGCTCCGGTTTGCAGTCGGAGCATCCGCTTGTCGTCCGCAGAGGCGACAAGGGATTCGGCGGTAAAAACCGTGCCGTGGGGGACATCAGTAGCAAATGGGGGAAGCGGGTCGCTGTCGTGATGCCGGAGAAGATCTCCGACGCGCAGGTTGGGGTTTAGCCCTCCTGCGAGTCCGGCAGAGACAACGAGAGTTGGTGCGAGAGGGGAGGATTCGAGCCGCGCGAGGAACGCCGCTGCGGCGCGCCGCCCGGTCGCATGAAGAACCCAGACCTGGAAGTCAGGGGAAACAGACTGCAACGCCGCAGCCTCGAAGGGCAGAGCAAAGACCAGGGCGGTCACGGCTCGGCAGCGGGCACCAGCAAAAGCATCAACAGCCCTCCGGCCTCGGTCGGGACGGTTGGTGAGTTGCCCGTGATCAGCCCGATGCGTCGGGATGCCTCTTCCGCCTGCCCCTCCGGAACCGAGACCGCCATGCGGATCGAACGATCATCCGCAGGGTTCTCGAGAGCCGAACCGTGCATGTCTGCGGCCACTTGAGCGATGAGTTTTGCGGATTTTGCGGGGTCGGATACGGTCATGCGCACTTCGGTTCCCAAGGCCGGAGCCGCATTGCTCCCAAAGTTTTTTTCGGCCACAGATTCGAGAGCCTCCCGCAGGCCCGCAGTATCGAGAGGAGGGCGGAGTGTGGTGGGCGGCTGCTGGCGCAGGCTCATGAAAACCAGGGCCAGCGGAAGCGCCAGCGCGAGAGCCGTGATGGCCGCGATGAGCATCATGCGGGGGGTTGGCTGAAATCGTGGAGTTTGCACAGTTGACCAGTCTCTGAAGACCTAGGATACTGGACAACTTTTCGCATGGCAATCGAACTGACCAGGAATTTCTGCATTATCGCGCATATTGATCACGGGAAGACCACGCTCTCGGACCGTCTCCTCGAGGCAACCGGCACGATTCAGAAGCGCGAGGCGCAGGACCAACTGCTGGATGCGATGGATCTCGAACGCGAGCGCGGCATCACCATCAAAGCCCATCCCATTGCGATGCAATATGCGGCGCAGGACGGAAAAACCTACAAACTCAATCTGTCGGACACACCGGGTCACGTGGATTTTTCGTATGAGGTTTCGCGGTCGCTGGCCGCATGTGAGGGAGCGCTTCTGATTGTGGATGCGGCGCAGGGCGTCGAGGCGCAAACGGTGGCCAACGTTCACCTCGCCGAAAAACAGGGTCTGAAGATCATTCCTGTCATCAACAAAATTGACCTCCCCAACGCCGACCTGCCCAGCGTCCATCGCCAGCTCGAGGACATCCTCGCCATCCCTGCGGAGGAGGCCCTCCACGCCAGTGCCAAGGCGGGCATCGGCATCCGGGAAATCCTCGAGGCCATCGTCGAGCGCATCCCCCCGCCGAAAGGAGACCCGAAAGCGCCGTTGCAGGCACTCACCTTCGACTCGACATTCGACACCTACCGGGGCGTCGTGATTTACACCCGCGTCGTCGAGGGAACCGTCAAGGCGGGCGACCCGGTCCGGCTCATGGCAACCCACCGTTCTTACGAAGTCAAAGAAGTCGGGATTTTTCGCCCACAGGCACCCAAGTTTTTTCCCCGGGAGAGGCTGGTGGCCGGCGATGTCGGCTATGTGATTGCCAATATCAAGGCGACCAGCGAAGTGAAAGTGGGCGACACGCTCACCAGCGCACGCGCGCCCGCCAAGGCACCCCTGCCCGGCTTTCAGGAGGTGCAGCCGATGGTCTTCAGCGGGATTTATCCGATCAACACCGCCGACTTCGAGCGGCTCAAGGTCGCGATGGACAAGCTGCAGCTCAACGACGCGGCATTCCAGTTTATGTCCGAGTCCAGCGCGGCTCTCGGCTTTGGTTTCCGGTGCGGGTTTCTTGGCCTCCTTCACATGGAAATTGTCCTCGAGCGGCTGCGGCGTGAATTCGACATGGACATTATTGCGACCTATCCCTCGGTGGTTTATGAAGTGTTGCGCACCAACGGAGAAATCCTGCGCGTGGACAATCCGGAGCAGTTGCCGGACTTCAGCGTCATCGAGGAAATCCGCGAGCCCATGGTCAAGTGCTTCCTCATGATCCCCAACGAATACATCTCGCCCATTCTGCAACTGGTCATGGACAAGCGCGGGGAAATTTCGCATACCGAGTCCCTCGACACCCGGCGGGTGATGCTCACGGCGGAGATGCCCCTCAACGAGATCCTGGTGGATTTCGTGGACAAGCTCAAATCCATCACGCGCGGATACGGTTCGATGGACTACGAGCATGGCAGCTACCGCACCTCGAACCTGGTCAAGCTCGACATGCTCGTCAATGGCGAGCGCGTGGATGCCTTCAGCAGCATCGTCCACCGGGAAAAGGCCGCGCCGCGCGGACGGGCCCTCGCCGCAAAGTTGAAGGAAGTCATCCCGACCCAGCTCTACCAGGTCGCCATCCAGGCCGCGATCGGCGGAAAGGTGATCGCACGCGAATCCGTCAGCGCCATGCGCAAAAACGTGACAGCCAAGTGCTATGGCGGCGACATCACACGCAAGCGCAAGCTCCTCGAAAAACAAAAAGAGGGAAAAAAGCGCATGAAGGCCATCGGATCGGTTCACATCCCACAAGAGGCTTTCATCCAGGTATTGAAAACCAGCTGACCCGCTCCTCTCAATGCGCATGGTGACTTTTTTGCTCATCGCCCTGGGGGTTCTCCTGGGCGCCTATGTCCTCATCTTCGCAGTTTTGTATCTTCAGCAGGACAGCATGGTCTTTTTTCCGCAGCGCACCGAGGAAGCCGCGATGAGCCAGGAAGCGCGAGCAGCCGGGTTTCGCCAGTGGAAATCCACGCAGGGGGAAAGCGTTGGCTGGATTTCAGAAGATGGTGATCCGAAGAAGCTTCTGATGCTTTTTCATGGCAACGGTGGACATGCCGGTCACGATTTTCATTTTCGCAAGTTGCTCCGGGATCAAGGCTGCGACTGGACGGTCTGTCTTGTCGAATACCCCGGATACGGACTGCGCGAGGGGACGCCCAGCGAGGCCTCACTGACCAACGCCGCCCTCGAGGCCTTCGATGCGCTGGCCAAAGATCCGGAAACCGTCATTTATCTCATGGGAGAATCGCTGGGCTCCGGGGTGGTCTCCGCAGTGGCCGGAGCGCGTCCGAACCGCGTGGCCGGGCTGATCCTCGTCGTGCCCTTCGACTCCCTGGTTTCCGCCGCCCAATGCAAATATCCCTGGCTGCCTGTCGGCACCCTTTTGCGAACCCGGTTCGATTCCCTCAGTGCCCTGCGCTCCTACCACGGCCCCAGCGCAGTGATCGTCGGGGAGAACGACACCGTGGTTCCGGCCCGCCTCGGCCAACGGCTCTACGAAAGCCTCCAGGGAAACAAGCGCCTCTGGATTGTCCCCCAGACCGGTCATAATGTCATGGGCTTCCTCGAAACCCACTGGCGCGACATCCACAACCACCTCGAACCCCCCACCCCGTAAAAAAAGACACAAGTCTTGTCAGCGCCTTGAAAACACGCCACAAATGACCTGCCATGATTATCTCTCCGAAAATTCGCGGATTCATCTGCACGACGGCGCACCCCGAGGGTTGTGAAGCCCACGTTCGCGAGCAAATCGGGTATGTCAAATCCCGCCCGCCTCTGCCCGACTCTCCGAAAAACGTTCTCGTGATTGGTGCCTCGACGGGCTACGGACTGGCCTCGCGCATTGTCTCGGCCTTTGGAGGAGGCGCAGCCACCGTGGGCGTGTTTTTTGAAAAGGAAGCGGTGGAAAAAAAGACAGCCTCCGCCGGCTGGTACAACTCGGCGGCCTTTGAAACGGCTGCTGCCGCAGAGGGGCTTTACGCGAGGAGCTTTAACGGCGACGCCTTCTCAAAGGATATGAAAGAGGCGGTCATTGCCGCGATTCGGAAGGATTTGGGGCAGGTGGACATGGTTGTTTACAGCCTGGCATCGCCGCGGCGGGTGGATCCTGAGACGGGAGAAGTCTACAAGTCGGTGCTGAAACCCACCGGGGAGACTTTCACCAATAAAAATCTCAACACCGACAAAAAGCTCATCGAGCAGGTGACCATCGAGCCGGCCACCGAGGATGAAATCCTCCACACGGTCAAGGTGATGGGGGGCGAGGACTGGAAGCTCTGGATTGACGCGCTGGCTGCCGCAGATGCGCTCGCACCGGGCTTCCGCACGGTCGCTTATTCGTACATCGGGCCGGAACTCACCTGGGCGATTTACACCGATGGCACCATTGGACGCGCAAAGTTGTACCTCGAGGAAACCGCCCGGGCACTCAACGCCCGCTACGGCGAAAACACCGCGCTCGTCTCCATCAACAAGGCACTCGTCACGCAGGCCAGCTCGGCCATCCCCGTCGTACCGCTCTACATTTCGATCCTTTACAAAATCATGAAAGCCAAGGGCCTCCACGAAGGCTGCATCGAGCAAATGTACAGGCTTTTCTCGGCACTCACCGGCCCGGAAGCCCCCCCACCGCTCGACGAAAGAGGCCGCCTCCGCCTTGATGACTGGGAAATGCGTGACGACGTTCAGCGGGAGATCAAGGCGGCGTGGGAAACCGTCTCGACGGAGACCATTGACGACCTGACGGATTTTGCCGGTTACCAATCGGATTTCTACCGTTTGTTTGGCTTCGGGCTGCCGGGGGTTGACTATGCGGCAGAATCCGATCCCGCGCGCCCGATCCCGAGTCTGGGATGACCCGGTGAACACGGACAAAACCGGCGGAAGGGGTTCTTCCGGCAACCGTGCGCCCCGGTGTTTCACCCCGGGATTTATCGTGCGCCTCCTCCTCGTCAACGCGCTCATCCTCCTCCTCATCGGAACCCTCTACCAGATCGAGCGCGCCAGACAGGACGCACGCCACAAAACCCGCGAAATCGCCCGCATCGGCCTGTTCGCCGCTTATTTCAAAAACCAGGCACACGCACTCGCACAAAATGTCCTCCTGTTTTCGCAGCTCAAAGACGTTCAAGCGTTTGCCCACGCGCCCGCGCACGATCTTGCCTCCTCACTCGAACACAACAGCACCACGCTCCTCGCGTGGGACCGCGACATCCTGACCCTCCGGCTGCTGGATGCTTCCGGAAATGAGATTTTCCGCTCCGATAAAAAATCCGGACTCACCCGGGAGAGTGACCTGCAAAATGCCGCCGACAGACCCTTTTTCCGGCAGGCCACTGCTCTTCCCAACGGGGAAGTCTTTCTTTCAAAAATCGGCCTGAATGTCGAACATGGCAAAATTGCCCTGCCAGAGCAGCCGGTGGTGGACGCCTCAACTCCGATCCGCAGCTCTGAGGGCAAACTTATCGCGGTGGCTGTGATCAGCGTGCGCGGGGAGAAATTTCTCTCATCATTTGACCGATTGTTTCCCGCATTTGCCCATCAATTCCTCATTCTGGACTCTCAGGGTCACTGGCTCCGCGGCAGAGATCCGGAGCAATTGTGGGGGTTTCAGTCTCCGGGCCGTGAGAGCCTTGCCCTGGCTCACCAACAACCGAACCTCTGGGCGATTTTGCAAAGCTCTCCCGGCGGTGGATATGCCCATTATCAAGGGGGCACTTATGCGTGGAGGTTCGTCAATCCGGCGGACGCTTCCGGACAGGACGGCATCAAAACTCATTCCGAAGAGCCTCCCTACCTCATGCTCTCGGAGCACACTCCGGAGCAATGGGCCGAACGCACCCGCGGACTCAACTTCGCATTCGCAGCCCTCCTCGGCCTCGCCCTGCTGCTGGCCACAGCAGCCGTCATCGCCTCGCGTCTCCGCCTCATCGAACACCTCAAAACCGAGGATGCACTCCGTCAGGTCGCCCGCTCCGCCCACGAAAGCTCGCAGCTCAAATCCCGCTTCCTTGCCAACATGAGCCACGAAATCCGCACCCCGCTCAATGGCGTCATCGGCATGACCGAAATCCTGCTCGATACCACTCTTGATAAGGAACAACGCTACTTTGCCCGCACGATCCACTCCTGCGCAGACACCCTGCTCCACCTCCTCAACGACATCCTGGACTTCTCTAAAATCGAGGCCGGACTGCTCACCCTGGAACACATCCCCTTCGACTTGCGCGATCCGGTGGAAACTTCCGTCGCGCTCCTTGCCGCACGTGCCCACCAAAAAAAGATTGAGATTGCCAGTTGCATTGAGCCGGAGGTGCCACTGATGCTGATTGGCGACCCGATGCGGCTCCAGCAGGTACTTCTGAATTTGGTGGGCAACGCGGTCAAGTTCACTCAGTCCGGCGAGGTGGTGGTGCGCGTTTCCCTGGCTGCGGGGAGTGCGCCTGACCACATTGCCCTGCTCTTTGAGGTGCGTGATACCGGAATCGGAATGGACGACACCACCCGCGAAAAACTCTTTCGTCCGTTCACCCAGGGCGACGACAGCACCAGCCGCAGATTTGGAGGAACCGGTCTCGGCCTCGCCATCTCCCAGGAATTCATCCACCGCATGGGCGGAACGATCCACGTCGAATCCCACCCCGGTAATGGCTCCCGCTTCTTTTTTACCATCCCCGCGAAAGTGGCCCCACCACCCCAGGAACAAAACCGGATGCCCAACCTCCACGGATTGCATTGCCTCATCGTGGACGACAATGCCACCAATCGCGAAATCCTCTTCCGTTATCTGACCTCATGGGGTGCCACCACTCAGGCTGTCGCCACCGGTGCTGAAGCACTGGACACTCTGCGCTCAGCAGCCCGTTCTACCTCCCCCTTCCACTTGGTAATCCTCGATTTTTTCATGCCGGAAATGGATGGAGAGCAGCTCGCCGCAGGGATTCGCGCAGAGCCGTGCCTGGCCGACCTCCGGATGATCCTGCTCAGCTCGGCACCGGGGTTCCTCAGCGTCCAGCGGCAACGGGAACTCGGAATCCTTGTCACCACTGCCAAACCAGTCCGACAATCCCTGCTCCTCAATGCCATCCACCAGGTCATGGTCGGCACAACGGTTTTTTCAGATGCCGCACCCTCCCTCCGCGAAACGGATGCGCCAGTATATGCGCCACTCCTGCAGAACGTCCCCATCCTGATCGCCGATGACGACGCCACCAGCCGCCTCGTCCTACGGTTGCTGCTACGTAAACTCTCGGGCGAGGCCGATTTTGCGGCGGATGGCATTCAAGCCATCGAAGGTGCCAGCCAAAAATCCTATCGGATCATCTTCCTGGATTGCCAGATGCCCGGTGTGGACGGCTTTGAAACCGCCCGCCGCATCCGTGCCCTCGAGTCCGAAACCCGACAGTCCCGCGCATGGATCATCGCCTGTACTGCCGACACTTCCAGTGAAGACGAAAAAGCCTGCTTCGAGTCCGGCATGGATGACCACATCCCCAAACCTGTCACCCTCCCACGCCTCCTCCCCGCCATCCAAACTGCACTCAGCAGCAGCAGAGGATCGGAGTAAACGGGAACAATCAAAAGCGGGCGAGGCAGGGATAGCCAGTGCCCAAGCGTATGCCCAAAGCGGAGTGCCACAACGCACCCACTCGGAAAAGCGCTGAAGGCGCGGTCATCCCCTAGCCCAGTCCAACGGGCTGGGTTAGGATCCAGCGAGCATCAGCGGCCTGAAAGGTCGCGATATGTATTTTTTCGATTTATGGCCCAATGGATTGAGATGGAACACTCCGGGGTGAGCACTTTGCCGCTTTGCAAATGGACAATTTGCCTGGGGCGATTAAACTTCTGGTGAGCAAATGAAGAAGTCATCATATCGAGTGGGGATTGTGGGTGCGACGGGTGCGGTTGGAATTGAGATGCTTCGGGTGATGGAGCGCCGGAATTTTCCGGTATCGTCCTTGAAGCTGTTGGCGTCGCCGCGCTCTGCGGGACGGGGCATGGAATTCAATGGGAGTGAGGTCATTGTCGAGGCTCTGACCGTCGAGTCGTTTTCCGGGCTGGACATTGTTTTTTTCAGTGCCGGGGCATCGCTCTCCAAGGAGTTTGCCCCGGTGGCGGTGAACGCCGGGGCGGTGGTGGTGGACAACTCCTCCGCTTTTCGTGCGCATCCAGACATCCCGTTGGTGATCCCGGAAATCAATGGCGCCGATGTAAAAACCCACAAGGGCATCATCGCCAATCCCAACTGTACAACCGCAGTCACCCTCATGGCACTGGCACCGCTGCACAAGGCCTTTGGGGTGAAGCGCGTCTTTGCCTCGAGCTATCAGTCGGTTTCCGGCGCGGGGGCGCGGGCCATCGAGGAGCTTCGCGGGCAGACGCGGCATTCGGTCGAGAACCGTCCCGTCGAGAAGGCGGTCTTTGCGCACCAGATCGTTTTCAATGTGATTCCGCACATTGATCGTTTTGAGGAGAACTGTTACACGCGCGAGGAGATGAAGATGCAGAATGAGGGTCGCAGGATTCTGCATCTGCCGGAGTTTCGCGCCTCGGTGACCTGTGTGCGTGTGCCGGTTTATCGCGCACATTCCGTGGCTGTGAGTGCGGAGTTCGAGCGTCCGGTGGATGTTTGGGCCGCCCGCGAGGCCCTCCGCGCCTTCCCTGGGACGCAAGTGCTCGACGATCCCGGAGCTTCCCTGTACCCCATGCCCATCGAATGTGCGGGCAAGGACGATTGCTTTGTCGGACGCATCCGCAAGGACTGCGCCCTCGATAATGGTCTCGCCTTCTGGGTCTGCGGCGACCAGCTCCTCAAGGGGGCCGCCCTCAATGCCGTGCAAATCGCGGAGCTGCTCCTGGACACCTGACCTCGCTTTCAGAGCCCACCACCGGTGAGATGGCCGCTCTCCACTTCCTGGCAACTGCGGGATTAACGCCCCAGCCGCCCACCCAGGCGGGCCATGACATCCGACTTGAAGGCGTCAATATGCGCCGTGACAAACTCGACGGGGTCAAGAGCGTCGTCCCGAACGAGCGGAGTGAGGTCCATCGCGAAAGCCAGCATGTCGGATTTGTCCACGGCATGGCTTTCAAAAAACGTGGCATTGGCGCGGCGGCGTCCGATGATGCCCAGGTCGTAGCGTTTCCCGCCTGCGATCTGTGAATCAAAGATGCCGTTGAGTGCGCCCGCAAGGCTGTCATGGCCGCTCACGTCTTGAACGATTTTTGAGGTATCGGCAAGCCAGTCCAGGTCGCGCCACACCTCGCAACCGCAGACCTGCTCAGGGCGATCGGCGGCGGGGAGTTCGCGGAGGGCCTGGAGGAGCGGGACGACAACGCCAATATGTGTGTCGTGCTTGTCGGCGGGGTTGTGGGTATAGACGACTCTGGGCCGTGTGGCCTCGAGGATGCGCCGGAGGTCTTCTTTCAGGCTCGTATCAGCCGGATCTTTGACGGTCTTGCTCGAGTGGTCAAGCTGGATCATTGCGGCGTAACGCCCGATCAATGCCGCCTGCCGCTGCTCCTGCCGACGAATCGCCTGCATCTGCGCGTCACTAAATTTCGCATAAGTGCCCACACGGGCGCTGCCCGCTCCATTCGTGCAGGTGACACCCCCAAACCAATCGTCCGTGCTGTGAAAACACGCGATAATCCCATGAAAGGCCATGAACTCCAGGTCGTCCTGGTGCGCTCCCACTCCAAGGTGCGTAATGCGGGAGAGCGCCGCATCGAGCGGCTTTTCGTCGGGGATGTAAATGTCGGCTGTTGCGTGGTGGAGTTTCATATTATTTGACAAGGGTGGGCAGGCTGGCGGCGGCCACGGCCTGACCGTGCCGCTTTTGGGTTTCATCCGGCGTGCGCAATTTCATTTTTTCGGCTAATTCAGGGAATTCCAGATCGAGGACCTCGCCGGCTTTTTGAATGATCACCCCTCCTCCCTCGCCGGAGGTCACACGCCCGAGAATGAGGAGGCTGCCGATGTCGTATTGGTCGGCGTAGTGGGCGATGGCATAGCCAAAGCAAACGCCAATGGTCTCGTAAATCCTGCGTGCGCGGTCGTCGCCTGCCGCCATCAACTCCTGTACCTTGAGAAGCTGGTCCGCAAATTTCATCTCCTGGGAAAATGACAAGCCCGCCAGCGGAGCCAGCCGCGCCACCCCCTGCTGGGAAAAATACTGAACCCCGCACCCCCGGTCGCCGGACCATTCATCCACCGGCGCGTCATCGCGATAATCCACCGGCACGAACGCCAGCTCGTTCAGCCACGGACGAATGTGCCCGTCGCTGTCCACATAACCGCCCGCCTGACTCGTGCCCAGCGAGACACCCAAAACCGCGTTCTCCTTCATGGCCATCGAACCCGCCAACGCCGTCACCTCTCCATCGTTCACCACCTCAAACGGAACCCCACCCCACTCCTTTTTGAGGTTGTGAAAAAGCGGCCGAATATGTCGCCGAAAATCCTCCTCGCCCACCCCACGGAAGAGCGAGGCCACACGCGGTTCGTTGTTCACATAAACGCCCGCCGCGCTCCCTCCAATCGCATCCACCCGCGGCAGATGAGCGGCAGCACGTTTCAGCGAATCGTTGATGCCATCGTAATGGTACTGCGGATTGCTCTGAAAGTAAGGATCCCAGCCAATTTCCTCGGAGAAAACGACCTCTCCATCCATCAGTGCCGCCGCCTTGCGGTCGCTTCCGCCGAGATCAAACCCGATGCGACAACCGTCCAGATTGCGGCCCAGTGGCATCGAAACCTCTCGCGCCGCCGGGAGTGCGTCCAGTGCCGCAGCCACCACCTCCATCGCCCGCCCCTGAATGCGCTCACCCATGAACTCGTGGTCGAATTTGCGTTCGCCGGCCGGACTGTAAATCTCTCGGATCATTGCCGCAATGCTCTCATCGCCCGCGATGGTGACGCGCCAGCCTCCACGCTCCCAGAGCAGGGTTTTGATGAGCCTCTCCACACGCTTTTTATTCAGCGGGATGTTTTTTTCCGTATGCGGGAGGACGCGGGTATGGACGACCGATGTGGTTCCGTCCGCGCGTTCGAGTGCGATACCCAGCGGGTGTGCGTCCGGGTGGTTGTCACAGAGCCGATCGTAGGCGCGATTCCACAGCGCAGCGGGCATAAATTCAGGATCGAGTGGCGGGCGAAGGCGTGGTTTAATTTCCATAATCATTCAAGTCAGAAGAGTGAGATAATTCAGAAGTGAAGAGCATCCTCTGGCATCAGTGGTGCGCTTAAAAGTAACTATACCAGAAATGATATATCGGATCAAGGCAGTTCGACTGCGGCCACCGCCATGGCGGCGATGCCTTCGCCGCGACCGATGCTGCCGAGTCCCTCGTTGGTGGTGGCCTTGATGCCCACGGCCTTGGGGTCGAGACCCAGTACTGCGGCGAGAGCGGCTTTCATGGCGGGGAGATGCGGGCCAATCCGCGGACTTTCCGCGATGAGGGTCGCGTCCACATTGCGGAGGATGCCTCCCTCTTCCCGCGCCAACGCCGCCGCTTTTTGCAAAATGACCAAGCTGCTGATTCCACGCAGGGAAGCGTCACTCGGCGGAAAATGATGCCCGATGTCCGGCAAACCGACGGCACCAAGAACCGCATCGGCAATGGCATGGCTGAGCACGTCCGCATCGGAGTGGCCTTCGAGACCCATTTCGTGGGGGATTTCCACTCCGCCGAGAACCAGCCGGCAACCGTGCGCGAAGCGGTGAATGTCGTAGCCGATGCCGACGCGTGTCATCATTGCATTCCGCCCACCCCAAAATCCAGCGGCCCGGCTTTGGCGACAATGGAGAACTTGGCGTGGGCGGTTGGGTGGGGTTTGAGGAGGACTTGGCCGCCGGCGCGTTCGACCAGCAACAGCCCGGCAGCGATATCCCAGATGCTGATCTGCCCTTCGATGTAGGCGTCCAGCCGCCCGCAGGCCACGTAAGCAATGTCGAGTGCCGCGCTGCCCATCATCCGGCATTTTTTCACCTGGCGCCCCAGCCGGTCGAAAAGCTTCATCCCGTGGTCAATGGACTCGAGCGACTTGGCCACACCCACCGAGACCACCGCATCGGACATTTCCGTCCGCGCACTCACGTGAACAGGTTTCCCATTGAGCAGGGCCGGCCCGGTCGCCTCCGCCGTCCACAACTCATCCCGCATGGGATCATAGACGACACCAACAATGATTTTTCCCGCATGACGCAAGGCGATGGAGACGGCGAAGTGCGGAATGCCAAAGAAAAAATTCACCGTACCGTCAATCGGATCCACGATCCACTCGTAACGGCTGCCCGTCACCCCACGCACCCCCTCCTCGCCCAGGAAGGCATGCCCGGGAAAACGCCCCAGCAAAATCCGCTCGATCAACTCCTGCGCCCTCCGGTCCAATTCCAGCTTGATGTCGTGCGCCTCATTCGCGTCCACATTCAACGGCTGACCAAAATGCGCCCGCAAAAACCCGCCGGCCGCCTGGGCCGCCTCGACCGCCGCCATCAAATAATCGCTCATCTCCAGCCACGCTAAACCTCCCACCCCAAAACCTCAACCCTGAAAGGATTGTCTGCGGCGCTTCTCTCCCATGAGGGCGCTTCTATTTCAGCGTGTCGAAGTATCTCCAGAATTTGATCTGCTGGCCGGTGCTGCCCCAGACATCGGGAGGGGAGTCCAGATTGAGCCAATCGGGTTTGGTGGCCACGATCACGTGGCCATCCCCGTATAAAACAGGCCATTTGTCAGTGTGGGGCGAGATCGTGTACCCATAGGCGAGGCTCTCTCCTGCATAGGGAGCCACGGCACCAGCAATGGAGATCGGTGTCGAACCGGAACGGGTCAGGCTGCCACTCCAGGTGCTTTCGTAGTCCGGACCCGGCGCTCCAGCCTTGAAGAACGGCCACCCGCCCTCATCAAGGACTCCGTCCGCATCATTGATGACCGCCAGCCGGAGGACACCCCGCGCCTCCAACTCTCCAACTTCCACGTTTACGAGGATCGCGCCACCGGCGATTTCGTCCTCACCATGTCCCGCCTCTTCGAACGCTCCGAAACCTCCCTCACCTCCCCCGCCTACCAATACCGCGTCGCCTAGCAGCCCGGGGTCAGCCCAGCGTATTATCACCTCTTTGCCAATCTTCCTGTGAGACGGTTGTGCTGAAACAAGACGCTGTAAGTCCTCTTTCGGCATCGACCCGCGCCCTCTTGCCACCTCCATTTATAGATAAAACCTTACCCGCGGATTTGGGAGAAGGGTGGACCATTTTCGCGTATATCATAAAATAGTCTGGACAATTTTACGACATGCATGAAAATTGTTCTTATGGAAAATAAGCCGCGCCTCTATCATTCGCTGTTGAAAGAGCATCTGCGGCAGCATCGGCAGATGGCCTTTGTGAGCGGGGCGCGACAGGTTGGGAAAACCACGATTTGCGAG
>JAJTZA010000087.1 GCA_021463905.1 Terrimicrobiaceae bacterium
ATCCCGCAGGACCCCCGCATATTGGGGATTGGTTTTGTATATCCAAACAAAAAACCGGTTTTCCCCCTCCCCCGGATCCCCCCCGCCATACGGCGGCGGGGCTCCGGGGTTCCCTTCTCGGGAGGGAAATTACTTGATTTCGACCTTGGCACCTGCGGCCTCGATCTTCTTTTTGATTTCTTCGGCCTCCTCCTTGGTGACGCCCTCTTTGAGCGGCTTGGGGGCACTCTCGACGAGCGCCTTCGCCTCGGCGAGTCCCAGCCCCTGAACGGCGGCGCGGACTTCCTTAATGACGGCGATTTTGTTCCCGCCGGCTTCGGCAAGGATCACGTCAAACGAGGTCTTCTCCTCGGCGGGGGCGGCGGCACCGCCGCCTGCGGCCGGCGCGGCGACAGCTACTGGAGCTGCGGCGCTGACGCCCCATTTTTCTTCGAGTTGCTTCACGAGGTCGGCGACCTCGAGAACGGTCAGCCCGCTGAGCTGGTCAACGAGCGCGGATATGTCTGCCATGGTATGTTTTATGTTTCGGTGTTGTCGCGCTCCGAAGCCTCAGAGCATTTGAGTCCGGCAGCCGCCGGACCGACAAGGAACCAGTTTTTTGGTTTTGGTGAATCGCAGGATGCGGCTTCTGACATCCGGCGAAATTTGTTTCAGGCGGCCCCCTCCTTTTCGGCTTTGGCCTGCAGGATGCGCGCCAGGCTGGCGCCGGGTTCGTTGAGAACGCGGGCGAGCCGGGTGGCGGGTGCCAGAAGAAGTCCGAGCAGCGTGGCGCGCAGGATGTCCTGCGAGGGCAGGTCGGCGAGGGCCTGGAGCTGTGCGGCATCGAGGGCGGCATTGTCCAAAAGTCCCGCTTTGAAGGCGGGTTTCTCGAATTCGGCCGCAAAGGACTTGAGGATTTTTGCCGATGCGCAGATGTCGCTTTCCCCGGTGACCAGCGCGGTCTGCCCGGCGAGGGCCCCTCCCAAATGGGGAAGCCCAAGGTCGCTCAGAGCGCGCTTGAGGAAGGAATTTTTGACGACCTGGCAACGCGCTCCAACGGCAGCCAGCCGGACACGGAGCTCCTCGAAATGCTTGACCTGCATCCCGGTGAAATCGGCGACGATTGCGAATGGCGAGGACTTCAAATGCTCCGCGATGTCCGCAACAATGGATGTTTTTTCTATGCGCATGGATTGAAAGGGTGGGTCAGTTTTTCAGGAAGGGTGCCGCGTCCACGGAGACGCCCGGGCTCATGGTGGCCGAAAGGGTGATCGCCTCGACAAAGACCCCCTTGGCACTGGCCGGACGGGCGCGCACCACGGCTTGGATGACTGTCGAGCTGTTGTCCGTCAGGGCCTCCTCTCCAAAGGAAATCTTTCCGAGTGGCACGGCCACGTTGGCATTTTTGTCGAGCTTGAATTCGACGCGGCCGGCCTTCACTTCGCGAACGGCCCGTGCGGTGTCATCGGTGACTGTTCCCGTCTTCGGGTTGGGCATCAATCCGCGCGGTCCGAGGACTTTTCCGAGCTTCTTGACTTCCGCCATGGCGGAGGGCGTCGCCACAGCCACATCAAAATCTGAAAACCCGCCCGTGACTTTTTTGATGAGGTCTTCGTAGCCGACAAACTCCGCGCCGGCTTCCCGCGCCGCGTCCGCAGACGCACCAGTGGCAAATACCAGCACCCGGACGTTTTTGCCGCTCCCGTGCGGAAGCGGGCAGGTTCCGCGAACCATTTGGTCGCTCTGCCGGGGGTCCACCCCCAGCTTGATCGAGACGGTGACCGTCTGATCGAATTTTGTGGCCGGAAGGCTCTTGAGGGTTTTGACGGCTTCCGCGAGGGGGTATTTGCGTTTGGCGTCAATCTGGGCTATTGCGGCCCGGTAGCGTTTGCTGCGTTTTTTTTGCATGTGTTGGAGCAGTGCGAGCGTCCCTTGCGCGGACTCCTGCGGGTTGTGATAAAAATCAGTCGGCGATTTCGAGGCCCATTTGACGGGCGGTTCCGGCCAGCGTGCGGAAGGCGGCTTCCTCGCTGCGCGCGTTCATGTCCTTGATCTTGACCTTCACAATATCCAGCACCTGTTTTTTTGTGAGTTTGCCGACCTTGGTCTTATTGGGTTCCTTGGAGCCGGCGGCCAGTCCGGCTGCCTTTTTGAGCAACACGGCCGCTGGCGGTGACTTGGTGATAAAGGAAAATGTTTTGTCCTTGTAAACGGTGATGACGACCGGGAGGAGGTCGCCTGCCTGTTTTTGAGTGGCCGCATTAAATTCCTTGCAGAAGGCCATGATGTTCACGCCCTGCTGGCCCAGCGCGGGGCCAACCGGAGGAGCCGGATTCGCCTGACCCGCCGGAATCTGCAATTTGATCTGTCCTACAATTTCTTTCGCCATAAATATCTCATGTTCCGCCTCTATCAGCGGAAAAGGGCAATGAGATTCTCCCAGCTCCCCAAAGATTGCAAGCAGGAAATTAACATTCGATCATTTTTTTCGTTTTCGGTCTCGAAGGAGGGAGGGAGGAGCGTGGGCTTTCATCCAGCGTTTGAGGGCCCGGGCGTGCGGGGAGGGCATGGGGGGGAGGGCATCGAGCGAAAAAAATCGGGCGGCGGGTGGTGGGTGCAAACCCGGGAAAATTTCCATGCTCACACGAAAGCGGGTGACGGAAAATTTTTCGGTAAAGGCTGCCCTTGCAGTTGGGGGTCTTTCTGTTTCCGGCAATAGCCAAAGCCCGCGCCAGCGGGGGCCGGATGAGGGAGACAGGGCCACCGTCCCTCCATGCAGGATGACCGAGCGGCAATCCCGGAGGGACTCGATGCGCGGACGGGATTTTTTTACAGGCAGAGCCTCCGGATGGGGCGTCCGACAGAATGTGCGCACCGGGCATTGGTGGCATAGAGGGTTGCGCGGACGACAGATCAATGCGCCAAGCTCCATGAGCGCACCCGTGAATGCGCGTCCCCCGCGCCGAACGGGCCAGAGCGCACGCGCCAGCTCCTCAATCCCGGCCCGGCCTGCCGCCGTGTCCACGGGTTCACCGATGTCTCCCAAACGCGCCAGCACACGGATAATATTTGCATCGAGAACGACGGAGGGATGGTCAAACGCGAACGCGGCCACTGCGGCGGCTGTGTATTCTCCAAATCCGGGCAGTGCCCGCAGCAGGCCGGGGTCGCGCGGGAATGTGCCGCCATATTGTACAGTCACCTCCCGCGCGGCGCGGAGCAGGTTGCGGGCACGGCTGTAATACCCGAGGCCCTGCCAGAGAGCCATCACGTCCTGCTCATCGGCACCGGCAAGCACTTGTACATCCGGGAACCTTTTCATCCAGTGCCCGAAGTAGGGAATCACCGCCGCAACAGTGGTCTGCTGCAACATCACCTCCGAGACGGCAATGGCATAAGGATCCCGTGTCCTCCTCCAGGGGAGGTCGCGGGCGTCCCTACGGAACCACGCAGTCAATTTTTTGCGTAGCTTCGTCGCGCCGATGGTGGTTGAAATATCGTCCAGCTTTATTTTTGTGGCCAAACTCTCTTCATACACCACAGCACTGACCGCGCAACAGGCAACAACGCTCATCGAACTCCTGCGCCGCGAAAACTTTCGCTTCGATGAACGCCCCTACACGATCGGCTACGCCCGCAAGGACAAAGTCACGGTCGCCGTATACGAAAAAGGCCCCAAGGCGGTCATCCAAGGGAGCGGCACGGAAGACTTTGTCACCTTTTTTCTCGAACCCGAAGTGACCGGCGAAGCCCGCCTCGGCTACGAGGAAGTCCACCACCCGGAAATGTTCGAGCCTCACTTTGGCATTGATGAAAGCGGCAAGGGGGACTTCTTTGGCCCGCTGGTTATCGCCGGAGCATTTACTGATGCCTCGCTGGCGCGAACCCTGCGCGAGGCCGGAGTCACCGACAGCAAACGCATCAGCTCCGATAAAAAAATCCGCGACTTGGCGGAGGTCATC
>JAJTZA010000088.1 GCA_021463905.1 Terrimicrobiaceae bacterium
AAAACCCTCCATTGCCAGGATTTGACAGCCTGCGCGATTTGTGATAGGAAAAACATATCATGAAAACAGCAACGGTGGCAGACCTTCGAAACAATTTCCGTCGGGTTTCGTCGTGGATCGAGCATGGAGAGACCGTGCAAATTTTCAAGAGGGGTCGAGCCTTTGCCTTGCTCACGTCTTTGGTGCCGGGAGGTGCAGATCCAGGTTCTCCGCCAAAGCCTGACGTGATGGCCCGCTTGGATGAGGTGTGGGGGGACAGGGTTTTTTCTCTGAATGAGGTTGCAGCCATGAGGGAGTCCGAGTTGGAAGGGGAAGAGGGGTGATCGCGTATCCGGACACTTCCTTTTTGTGCGCATTTTATCGCAAGCAAGCGAACTCGCCACAAGCAGCGGCTCATTTTTTGCAAATGCCGGAAGCACTGCATGTTGCCTCGCCTCTGCTTTTTGAGTTTCGTCAATCGGTTCGATGGCAGACATTTCTTCATCAAAAAGACCCCGACAAAGGTTATGACAAAACAACGGCTTTAGCGGCGTTGGCCAAGCTTCAGCAGGAGATTGCGATGGGAGCGGTGGTGGTTGTCCCGATAGAATGGGCGGATGTGGTGAGCATCGCGGAACGGCTTTCAGCTCAGTACACGTGGACGGAAGGCTGTCGAGGGTTTGATGTCCTGCATGTCGCTACGGCACTGCATCTCGGGGCCGCGGAGTTTTTGACATTCGATAAGAACCAGAAAAAACTGGCCGAGGGGGAAGGTCTGTTTGTTCCGCTCTAAACCTCGCGAGGTGAGGACAGGGGCATGATGCGGCGTGTTTTCCGTTGCTGGTGGTTTTCGTACGCTGGCTTGCTCTTCGGAGCGATCCTGCTCATTCTCTTCAGGTGAATTGGGGGGACATGACCGCGCAACTGGCGGATGGCCAGAATCTCGGGCCGGAGCAAATCCGGGATGCCTGCCTTGGGCTTCTCGGGGAGTTGGGTCCCTTCGAGGCTCGGGTGGATTTTTTGCGTGCGCTCTCGAAGAAGGGGGTTTCGGGTTCCGAGCTGGCCGGTTTTGCGCGTGAGCTGCTCGGTCGGGCGCGACCGTTTCCAGGAGGAGGGGAGGGAGCGCTGGATGTTTGCGGGACAGGCGGAGACCAGGCCAATCTGTTCAACGTTTCGACGGCGACGCTATTTGTCGTGGCTGGCGCGGGTGTGCGTGTGATCAAGCACGGCAACCGTCGCATCACTTCACAATCCGGAGGGGCGGATGTTCTGGAAGCACTGGGAGTTGCGATTGCCCTCACTCCCGACCAGTCCCGCGATCTTCTTGAAGCCGCCGGATTTTGCTTTCTCTTCGCCCCCGCCTACCACCCCGCCATCAAAGCTGCCACTCCAGCCCGGAAAAGGCTCGCCGATGAGGGCATCCCCACCATCTTCAACCTGTTGGGACCACTCCTCAATCCCGCACAACCCGACTACCAACTCACCGGCATCTTTTCCCCGCGATTCTTGAAAATCTACGCGGAGGCGCTTTCCAGTCTTGGGCGCAAGAGTGCCTGGGTCGTGCATGGCGAAGGCACCCACGGCGAGCCCCTGGATGAAGTCTCACCCTGCGGCATCACTCACGGACATTCCATCGCTCCGGCGGGCATCCGTCCGATCCGCTGGCACGCGCAGGACCTTGGATTCCAGCATGACGGGCTGGCAGAGCTGCGTGGGGGAGATCCGGCGACAAATGCCCGCATCATCGAGGGGATTCTCGAAGGAACGCTGCGCGGCGCCGCGCGGGATGTCGTCATTTTGAATTCTGCGGCAGCGCTGGTTGTGGCGGGAGCCGCCGGGAATCTCGCCGAGGGGGTCTCGCGGGCCATCGAGTCGGTGGACGCCGGAGCGGCCCTGTCACGCTTGCAGGCCGCCCGGGCTTTCACGGTGGCCGCTCAACCCTGATCCAGCGCGGATTTTAACCGCTTGGCCACAATGCGGGCCATGCTGACGCGGGCGAACCATTTGTAATTGGCAGGGATGACATGCCAGGGCGCATCCTCCGTGGATGTCTTCTCAAACATGTCCTCGGCGGCCTCGTTGTGCTCAAACCACTTGGCGCGGTTCCGCCAGTCCTCATCATTGATTTTCCAATGCTTGTAGGGGTCGGCTTCCCGGCGCTTGAAACGCTCCAGTTGCTCGCTCTTTGTGATGTGCAGATAAAACTTGAGAAGAATCGCACCATCCTCAATCAGGAGCCGCTCGAACTCATTGATCTCGCGGTAGGCGCGTTTCCACTCGGCCTCCGAGCAAAAGCCTTCCACACGTTCGACCAGGACGCGTCCGTACCATGAGCGGTCAAAGACTGCGGTCTCGCCGTGGGAGGGGAGTTTGTTCCAGAAGCGCCAGAGGTAGTGGTGTCCGAATTCGTCCCGAGTGGGTTTGACGATGGAATAAACCCTGATCAGGCGAGGGTCGAGCCTCTGTCCCATGCGCTTGATGGCACCTCCCTTTCCGGCCGCGTCCGGCCCCTCGACGACAATAATCAGCGAATTTTTGCGTTCGCGGAGCACGAGTTGCTGATTCAAAATTTCCAGTTGGTATTTCTTGAGCTTGCGCTTGTATTCCTCTTTCTCAATTGCCTGCTCCTGCTCCAGTTCCTCCAGGAGAATTTGCTTCTTGGACATGAGAGGCGTTTACTCCGACTCCGGCGGGGTGTCGATTTTTTTCCTGCGGACATTTTGAGATTTGGAGATTTGGATATTTTTTCCATCCACTCTTCCGCTATGGTAATGTCCGACCATGACACTGCCCAACCAACTGACGCTCCTGCGGCTCGCGCTCACTGTCGTTTTTGTGGTGGCGGTCACTTCTCAAATCCCTTATGGCGCCACGCTTGCCTTCGGACTTTTTCTGGTGGCCACCCTGACCGATTACCTCGATGGGGCACTGGCCCGCAGGCTGGGCCAGATCACCGACTTCGGGAAGCTCATGGATCCCCTGACCGACAAGGTCCTCACGGCATCGGCCTTTGTCTGCCTCATCCCGCTGGGTGCGATCCCGGCGTGGGCGGTCATTGTGATCATTGCCCGCGAGTTTCTCATCACCGGCCTGCGGACGCTGGCCAGCTCAAAAGGGGTGGTCATCCCCGCCGACAAACTCGGGAAACACAAGACCGCCTGGCAGATGATCACGATCATTTTTTTTCTTGGCTTCCTGGCTCTCAAAGAATGGCCACAGGTGTTTTCTGCGCGGGCGGCGGCCTTCGCATGGAACACCCTCGGGCCGGTGCTTGTCGGACTGACCGTCTTCCTCACCATCTATTCCGGAGCCGCCTATCTTTGGAAAAATCGCGCGCTGATTGAAGTGCGTTAGCGGGTGTGGGCGTGGGTCAGCCTGAGTTCGCAGCGGACGTGTCCGTCTTGCGCATGAGCCAATAGACCTCTCCCGGCCAGGAGGGGAATCGGGCGCCGAAGCGCAGGTTGAAGCGCATCCATGCGGGAGAGTTTTCCAGCCGACTCCCTTTGCTTCGCATGAAAAACGCTCCGGCGAGAAATTCGGTTTCGAGACCGGCCTGTGCTCCCATTGCGGCCACCCGCTTCGGAGAAAATACGCTCACATGTCCCATCGGTCGGGCGCGTTTACGGACATGGGCCTGACGGAGTTTCCGGCAAAACTCTGGTACGACCGGAAATCCGCCAATGACAACACCGCCCGGGCGGAGGCAGGCCGCCACTTTTTTCATGGCCGCCTCGGGATCAAACAGGTGTTCGAGCACATGCAGGAGTACGGCGGCGTCGTAGCTGCGATCGAGACGAAACTCCTTTTCCAAATCGCCCTCCAGGACATCATCGTAACCGGATTGCGCCAATTTCTGGGATTGGAGAATCGGGTCCACACCGGTCCAGGACTTCCATTCGAGCTTCTGCCCCATGTCCACAGCGGACTTGGCAAACGCGAGCATCTGCCCCCGATCAATGCCAATCTCCACCACATCCAGCGGACGGCTTCGCGCGATGTTCTCCTCGCGGAGAAGATGGAACCCAAACCAATATCGCAACATCCGAATCGGATAGCGCACCGACTTTGCCTTCTCGGAAACCCCAAACGCCTTCGAGCGAATGACCGGGTTTTGTGCGAGAAAGCCGATGTCCCAGGCGCAGTGATGGTACGGGTTTTTGATGGCGGCATCACACACGGTTGGAGTGTCTCTGGAAAGGAGAAAGGATTAAATTTTTTGCGTCACCAGCCGTGGGTGGCTGGCTTACCTCGGATTTTCCTGCGTCGCTGACCTGCGCACGAGGCTCCCCAGCATCCCGCAGAAGGCCACGGTCCACGCGAGAGCGGCTATCCCGGCGAAGAGGGCGGAGAGGGGGCGCAAGAAGGCAAGGCCCAGGACGCTGCCCACCAGGCTGGTTGCTGCGGAATACATGCCCAGCGGAAAGACCATGGACCAGTAGCCGGGATCATAACGGTAGGGCACTCCGCTCCACAGATGCCGCCAGACCCCGGCCAGAACCAGGAGCGGAATCCACCATGTGGCCGCAGCCCAGGCCAGCAACAGCAGGCCTGTCAGAAAGGGTTGCAAGACAGGTGCCGTGTCATCTCTCTGAATGGCGGATATCAATGTGGCAGTAGCCAGCGTGATGATGGCCAACGCTCCCATGTTGATCCAGTAATCCGGCGTCAATTTCTCCGGCTTGATCGAAAAAAATATCCACCGGTGCAAAATGAGAGTGATGAGACACACGTAGAGCAGGGTGCCGACCAGGGCGGTTGTCAGAGAAATGAAGAGTCCGATCCCGTGAGGAACAACCAGTGCCCCGAGCACGGCGAGGGATTCGGTGGACACCACGGCCAGCAGCCAGCTCCCACTGATGTCCGTCTCGAAGGAGGGCTTGGGCTCGCGCATCGTAATCACCGCAAAAAATGTGTAGTTCAGGGCCACCCAAAGCCCCAGCCCGATCCCCCAGAAAATAACCGCCACCACCCGCCAGGGGGCTTGCAGCGCAAATTGGCTTCCCAGCACACAGGTCGCCGCGACCATTGTCAAAAATCCCGCGCTTTTCCGAGGGCTGGTCAGGTCCGCCAACCATCTTCTCCGATGGAAAATAAACCGCAGCAGAGAGAGTAACCAAAGGACACCGTATGCCAGGCAATTGACGGCAAAAAGAATTCGTGCCGGGTAGTCCCAGCCCTGATCATGGAGAGCCAGTGAGACGATGCCCGTGGCCATGACCAGGGCAAAGTAGCTCTGCGGGAATCCGGCCAACCCCTCTCTGGTGGGGGCGTTGCCGGGAGCCTGATTCTTCCGAGAACTCGCGGAGGTGGGAGCCAGATCAGCACGCATTTTTCCGTTGTCTTATTCACCGGCCAGGGATTTTTCAAGCCGGATGGTTTATGGCTTATTCAACTATTCAACCCGAATCCTGACGATCGTCTCTGCGGGGCGATCGTCACCTGTGGATGGATTATTACGGTTCGGCTTTTTCTGTTTTGATCCGCTCGCTAAGCCATACCTTAATGATGGATTGCCGGGTTACTCCAATCAGTGACGCCTGCTTGTCGAGTTCTGAGATCATCCATGTCGGTAAATCGACATTGACCCTTTTCGGTTCAAGCCCCGGTCTGCGGGCACTATCCCAGTCGAGAAATTCGCTAATATCTTCTCCATCGTCGAAGCGACGATCAAAATTTTCAGCGGTTATTGTAGCCTTCTCTTTCTTCATCTCTTGATTTCCTTACCGATATGATTCGGATCGCGTCTCCGCGCATGGTGTAAATAGCCGTCCAGAGCTTTCCATCCAGTTCGGCGACAATGGCCTCTCTGAATTCTGTTGAGGAGTGAGCGGGAACCAAGACTCGCTTCTCGTCAAGCCACAGACGCTTGGCTTCCTCGAAGCCAATTCCATGTTTCTCCAAATTGGCGTTGCTTTTGACGGGATCATACTCAAACTCCACAAAAGGAGAATATCTATACCAAAACGGACGATGTCAACAGAGGGTTTTTTGCCGAACGATCAAGCTGAGCTAAGGGGAATATCCCCTTTTCTTCTTTTCCACCGGGCGTGTGGGTGATTTGCTTTTGGCGTGTTGAATATGGTGGTGATTGGGAAGCGGAGTTGGGGGGCGTTGGCGCGAGCTTTGCGCATTTACCATGAGGTGGATGGCGAGCAGCGGGCGGCCTCGTTTGCCTATTATGTGCTTTTTTCGCTGTTTCCGATGATGGCGCTGATTTTGAGCATCGGTTCCTTTTTTTTTAGTGGGCGTGAGATTGTGGAGACCATTGACGGGATTTTGCCATTGCAGGCGGGACAGCAGCAATTTTTGTGGGAATCGGTGGTGGCGCTTGAAGAGGCGAGGGGAGGGGTTGGGCTGCTCTCTGGGGCGATCCTGCTCTGGTGCTCGCTGCGGTTTTTTCAGGCGTTGGTGCGCGGAGTGAACCGTGCGTGGCACACGGTGGAAATTCCGTGGTGGCAGGTGCCGCTCAAAAATCTGGCGATGATCGCGGTGGTGAGCGCGGCGCTTTTTATTGGCATTTTGATTCCGGCGGCGCTTCAGGGAACCGGACAGGCTCTGCGGTGGGCCGGCGGTGTCCTCCACGAGCACTTCCCGCTGTTTGATTTTGGCCGCATGGCGGGGTTCCTCGATCTGGGCCGATACATCCTGGGGGGCGTGGTGCTTTTTGTCTCGTTCGCTTTGCTCTACATTCTCGCGCCCCAGCGCCGCGTGCGGTTTGCCGACGTCTGGCTCCCCTCAGTCCTGGTCACGGTCGCGCTGATGGCCTGTCAGGTCACGTTTGTAAATATCATCCCGCGCGTGGTCCATTATGGGCTGTACGGGGCGGTGGGTGGCATGATGTTCCTGCTGATGTGGACCTACTTCTCCGGAATGATTGTCATGTTCGGAGGCTGCCTGTGCGCGGCTCTCGGAAACGCTACTCCATCCACTCCAGAATGTTGAAATTGAAGGAAACCATCACGGCAATCAGAGTGGCGGTCAGCACCAGGGCGGCAACACTCAACGCCGCAGCGCCAAGCAGCACATTCCGAATCAAACGGTCTTCTTTTTCAGCTTTCTGAGTCATGCTCAAAAAAGAATGCACGTCACATGCCAAAGCGTCAACCGGAAAGCCTGTGCCATGAGCATTCCGGAGCCGTTGATTGGTGGGTTCCTCCGGGTTGACCGCTGGGCTGGCCGGTGGGGGTGGGCGGTGGTCGCGCTGCTTTCCGTGCTCTATTATTCGCTCTATTTTGATCGCGGATTGAATCTGGGCGGCGAAGGTGGGACGACGGCGGTTATCGCCCTGCGCCTGCTGGATGGTCAGCGTCCGATCGTGGACACTTTCCTTGGCTACAACGTACTCTGGTTTTATCCCGTCGCAGGGATTTTCAAGCTCGTCGGACCGGATTTCATGGCGATGAAGGCCTTCTTTTTTGGTTTGTGCGTATTGACGAGTCTCTGCGGCTGGCTGGTGGTTTGGCGCGTGACGGGCTGTGGCCTGCTGGCGCTGGGGACAGGCATTTTGCTGGCACTGATTCCGGGGATGTTGTTCCGCAATTACATGGGCCTGCTGGGAGTGGGGAACCAGTTGGTGTTGGTTTCCGCCTTTCTGCTGCCCAAGCGTCATGCGGCATGGCGCTTGATTGCGATGGCCCTGTCGGGCCTGGTGCTGGGACTCACGTATTTGATCCGGATTGAGGTGGGTCTCCTGATGAGCGTGATTTGGTTTGGGTTGCTCGTGTTGTGCCTGTTTCGTCCCGAGGGCACTTTCAAGGCGCGGTTTCGCGAATCCGTTTTGGGGGGAGTTTTGGGCGTGGCGGCATTTGCCGCTGTACATGCGCCCATTGTGTGCGACGCCGCTGTGCGCGGATATGCCGGACCGTTCTTGAGCCAATACACCGGATTCATCGGGCTCTTTCGCTGGGAAATTCAAAAGCAAATCACCAAGGCAGCACCCACTCCTCCCACCCCGAACCCCATTCCCACCACGGATGTTTCTGATCAGACGACCACCACCACTTCCGTCACACCTGCACCTCCGGCAACCGACGGACGGAGGCTCCGACCGGCTCTGCAGGAAATCGCGCGGGGACGACGGGCGCGTGACCGCTATTTTGCGGCTGCGGTTTATCTGCCCATTCCCCTGGCCGCACTTCTTGTGGCGGGCGGTCTTGCCATGCTGGGCACGGGCCAAATCAAACGACGGACAGACCTTTGGAATGCGGGCGCTGTCATTTTGACCCTGACCGGATGCGCGCTGACGCTCTTTCCGCAGTACTATTTTTTCCGTCCAGACACCCCGCACCTGGTCGAGTTTATGTTGCCCTTTCTGGTGTCGGTTGTTTGCGCGTGGGGGTTGCTGGGCCGGTTTGTCCTGGTGCGGCGGAGTCGGCTGGTTGTTGTCGGTTGGGGGGCGGCAGGAGCCCTGCTGGTTTTGCAGGTATGGGTTCATGTCGCTCACGCCTTTCCCAAAGAGTCGTCTGGTTCGATTGCAGCCCGCAAGCATGGGCCCGCGCTGTTTGTGGGTGCCAACAACGTTCGTGCCCGGCTTAAGCCGGAGCGGGCGGAGGCACTGCAACAAATGCATGATGTGATTGTCTCGCACTCCACTCCGGCGGACTGGGTGGTTTGCCTGCCCTACTCCCCGACAATCAATTTCATGGTGAACCGCCCGAGCTACCTGTGGGACATGTACACCGACAATACCCTGGCCGGAGAGGAATTCGACCGTGAAAAAATCGCGGAGATTCTCAAATACCAGCCCGCAGCCATTGTCATTGACCATCGCGCCATCAATAATTCCGAGGAGTCACGCTTCCCGCATTGGGCACCGGGCCTCTACGCCTGGATTCAGGAACGATTTACACGCGCGGGAATATTTGACGGCAATGAAGTCTTTTTGAGACGCTCGGCACCGCCGGTGGATTCCGGGTCTTTCCATGATGACACTCCTTAATGCGCCCCGCCGGCTGGAGAGCTGTTGGAAGCGGAAATCACGACGTTTATTGAGCCGGATGGCCCGACGGTTCGGCAGGGAGGGTCGGGGATGAAGGTTGCGGTGACGAGTGCCCGGGGGCGGCTTGCGCCGCACGTGGCTGAGGCGTTTTCCGGCCCGCAAAATACCGTGCAGAGGTTTTCGCGGCAATCCGGGGGCGGGTATTTGTCGTATGATGATCTGGGGCAGCCGGACGTCCTGATTCACTGCGCCTGGAGTTCCGTGCCGTTGACGGCGGAAGAAGACCCTTCCCGGACTGAGAGGGAGGATTTGCCCTTGATTCGTCAGTTGATCCACCAGGCTCCCCGTGCGCTCTTTGTATTTCTGTCTTCGGGAGCTGTTTATGGAAATACCGGTTCGTCTCCCGCCGATGAGTCCAGCCCGTTGAATCCGCTGGGCGCCTACGCGCGGGGAAAAATCGCGGCGGAGGCGCTGGTTCGTGAAGCGACCCACGGGCACTGCCTGATCCTGCGCACCACCAACATCCTCGGCGAGTTGCTGGATCCGCACAAACCCCAGGGGGTGCTGCCCCGCCTGATCCACGCAGCACAAACCGGCGCGTCTTTCTCTTTGTGGGGCGACGGAAACACGGTCAAAGACTACCTGCACGTCTCGGATTGCGTGGCGGCCATGCGCCACCTCGTGAACCGGAAGGAACGCGGAGTTTTCAACGTGGGGAGCGGACGCTCGACCTCTCTCCTCGAATTGATCGCACTCATACAAAAACTTTCCGGACGCACCATCACGACTCACAAGCTGCCTCATTACGCATGGGATGTCTCCCATTCGCAAATTTTGGTGGCCAAACTTGCGCAGGCAGGCTGGAGTCCCCGGGTGGATGTGGAAGAGGCCGTTCGCCGGTGCCTTGCGTCATGAGTCCTGGCTTCCTGGCGCTCCTTTTGCGATAATGCCCCACACTCTCAAAGCTCATCATGCCGGGTTTTTCCGTGTTGGATATTCTTAAAAACATTCGCTCGCATCCCGAGAGGGTGCGCCTGCGCGGTTTGCGGCGCGGGATGTCCCGGGCATCGGGAGCAGAAGCGGTGGTTGGGTTTGGAGGCGTTCTGGATTCCGGGCGTCTCATTCATGGCGGCGCGGTAAAACTTCTTTCGCTGCGCGAGGGATTCCCCTGTGACGATCTCGTCTGCAATGTCCTCTACTTAGTGAGCAGCTCGCAGCCGGCGTTCCCCGAAGAATTGGTGGCTCAGTGCCAAAAACTGCGCATCCGCTTTGTGTGGAATCAAAACGGCGTCGGCTATCCCGCCTGGGCAGGCGGACGGACGGAGATGCACAATCGGCCCATGCGAAACCTGCGCAACCGGGCGGACTTTGTCATTTACCAGAGCCGGTTCTGTCAGAGATCGGCAGAGAAATTCCTGGACGCGGCCACCCAGCCCTCCCGGGTTTTGCTTAATCCTGTGAACGTGGAAAAGTTTTCTCCGGCACCGGAAGACCGCCGGGCCGGGCCGCTGCGGCTTCTGGCCATGGGCACACAGAATTACCCGGAGCGTGTCCTGCGCCTGCTGGACGCGCTCGAAATCCTGCGGGCGGGCGGGTTGGAGGCGACGCTGACGGTGGCCGGGAACCTGCTCTGGAAAAACGGGGAAGCGCAGGTCGCGGAAAAAGTTCGGAGTCAGGGTTTGGTGGGCGTGGTACATCGTCGGACGGCGTTTAACCGCGAGGAGGCCGTGGATTTGTATCGCAGCCATGATCTCCTGCTGCATCCCAAGGCGATGGATCCCTGTCCGACGGTGGTGGCCGAGGCGCTGGCCTGCGGATTGCCTGTGGTGGCTGCAGCCTCGGGCGGACTTCCCGAAATGGTCTCGCCGGCCTGCTCCAGGCTGATCCCCGTTCCCGAGGATTGGGAGACGCTGCGAACTCCCACCGGAAATGAGATCGCGGATGCGGTGTCGGATTTGCTTCCGCAGCTGGATGAGGCCTCGCAGTCGGCCCGGGCGCGGGCCGTCGAGGTCTTCAGCCAGCAGCCCTGGCTTGCCGCACACGCGGAGATTTTTTCCAACCTGCTCAGGAACTGATGTCTGCCACGCCGAGAGTCACCGTCCTGATGGCCAGCTACAATGCGGGCCGGTTTTTGGATGCGGCGATCCGGAGCATTGCCGGGCAGACATTCCGCGACTGGGAGTTTTTGATTGTGGATGATGCCTCAAGCGACGGCTCGCGCGAAATGGCCGCCCGCTGGACTGAGCGGGACGCCCGCATCCGCCTGATCACCAACCCGGAAAACAAGGGCCAGACGCTTTGCCTGAACCAGGGTCTGCGCGAGGCCCGTGGGGAATGGGTGGCCCGACAGGATGCGGATGATCTCTCACACCCGCTGCGGCTGGCCCGGCAGTTCGAGTGGGTGACCTGCCACCCCGAGACCGCCCTCGTCGGAACTGCCGGACGAATGATTGATGCCACGGATCGGCTGCGCGGTTTGCTGGATGTGCCCGCCACCCACCGCACCATTCAGAAAGCGGCACTCTTTCTGAACCCCTTCCTGCATACGTCGGTGCTTTTTAGAACCCGCATCATTCGCGATGAGCTGGGTGGCTACGATCCCGCCTACCGCATCTCGCAAGACTATGACCTCTGGACCAGGGTGATTGCCCGCCATCCTTCCGCCAACCTCCAGAACCGATTGGTTTGCTACCGTCACCTCGACCAATCGCTTTCCAAAGCGGGTTGCTCCCGCGCCTACCTCGAGGCCGCACAAATCGCAGACCGCCTCGACCACCGACACCTGGATGCCGGGATGCTGCGCTCGCTCTACGCCCTGCGGGAAGGGCGCCCGACACCCGGCGGCACCCTTGCCAGAAGCCTGCGCGCGTTGGGCAGGGATCTGACAGGCGGAGACCGCCTGGCGTGGCGTCGCTATTCCGCAGCCCTCCTGCTGAGGGCGTCCGGCACCCCGGGATCGAAACACCCCCTGGCTGCACTGGGCACTCTGGGACGGGCGTTTTTTCAACAGCCCGCCCTGGTCGCATCCTGGCTCACCGAGCGGTTTCTCAAGCAGGGATGAGGGTTTCTCATTCCAGGATTCCTGTTTTTTTGTCGCTACCAGGGTTGGTGAATGGTATTTTTAATTCGTGCTCGACGTTTGTTGAGAATCATTCGGTGGGCAGCCGAAATTGCGGGAGTAGCGATTCAGGGATGGAAGCGAGGTGTTGATCGCGGTGGACGAGGATGGCATCGAGCGATTGAGCGGTGGCGGCAATGATGGCGTCCGCGATTGGGATTCGGGTGCCCGTTTCCTCTCGAAGCACCCATGCGGCCTCGGCAAGGGAGGTATCCACAGAGATGACATCCAGACCGCTGGTGTAGATTTGCCAATAGTCTCGAATTATTGCTTTGAGGCCGTGGCGTTTTAATATTCCCGCCAGCTCAAAAAGGGTGAGCGAACTGGCAAGAAGGCCGGTATCGGTTTGCTCCATCAAGGATTTACAAACGTCAAGGAATCCAGGATGAAATTGAATTTCTACGATTTCTGAAAAAGCCGTTTGACAAATCTGCGAATAT
>JAJTZA010000089.1 GCA_021463905.1 Terrimicrobiaceae bacterium
CAACCCGTCGAATGCGCCGCCGAAACTGCCGCCGTGCGCGCGCTCCTGGACTCCTGAATATGCCTCTCATCGTACAAAAATTTGGTGGTTCTTCGGTGGGGACACCCGAGCGCATTCTCAATGTGGCCCGGCGCGTCCTTGCCACCCAGCAGGCGGGCAATGGTGTCGTCACCGTCGTATCGGCCATGTCTGGTGTCACCGACAGCCTGATCAAGCTGGCGCGGCAGGTCTCATCCTCGCCCACCGAGCGCGAGCTGGATGTCCTGCTGGCCACCGGCGAACAAACCACCATCGCCTTGCTGGCCATGGCCATTAACGCCATGGGCGGGCGGGCCATTTCCCTGACGGGTGCCCAGGCGGGCATCCGCACCGATGGCATTCACACCAAGGCGAAAATTGCCAACATCTCGCCGCGTCAAATCCGCGCTCATTTGCGCGAGGGATTGATTTGCATTGTCGCGGGTTTTCAGGGGCAGACGGTTTCGGGGCAGATCACGACCCTCGGGCGCGGTGGCTCCGACCTCACGGCCATCGCCATTGCGGCTGCGCTGCGCGCCGACAACTGCGAAATCTACACCGATGTGGATGGCATTTACACCTGCGACCCGCGGATTGTTCCCGAGGCCGGAAAGATTCCCGAGATTGCCTACGACGAGCTGCTCGAGATGGCCAGCTCAGGGTCGAAGGTCATGCAATCCCGCTCCGTCGAATTCGCCAAAAAATTTCGCGTGCCCTTCGAGGTGCGCAGCAGCCTCAACTCCAACCATGGAACACTTGTGAAAGAAGAAACACCCGGACTCGAAAACGTCGTCGTGCGCGGCGTCTCCGTCGAACGCAATCAGGCCAAGGTGACCATCACCAATGTCCCCGACCGTCCCGGCGCCGCCTCGCGCATTTTCACCGCGCTCTCCGACGCGCATATTGTCGTGGACGTGATTGTGCAGAATATCTCTGTGAGCGGAGCAACCGATATTTCCTTCACGCTCAACCGCGACGAGCTGGATAAAATCGGGCCCGCGCTGGATCGGGTGGTCGCCGAAATTGGAGCGGGGGAGGTTATACGCAAGAACGGCATTGCGAAGCTGAGCGTGGTGGGCATTGGAATGCGCTCGCACTCGGGCGTGGCGGCGCGGCTCTTTGAGGCGCTGGGCGAGGGTGGCATCAACATCCAAATGATTTCCACGTCGGAAATCAAAATTGCGGTGATCATTCACGAGGAGAAGATTGAGGAAGCGGCCCGACTGGCGCATGCGGCCTTTGGTCTGGGGCAGGCAGGCTGAGCGGAGTGTGCGATGGGGGTAATGACCCGGCTCCTTCCGGCGATCCTGGCCGCTCTGGGCGTCCTGGCGGCGCAGGCTTTCTATGGCGGGTTGCTGCGCCCGTTTTTTGCGCTGCCCGGTTACCTCCTCGTGGGGCTGGCGGGCGTCGCCGGACTGGGCGCGCTTTGGAAAAAGACTCCATCGTCTCCCTGGGTGCTTCCCCTGTCCCTCACGCTTGCCTTTGCCGGCTGGCTCCTCTGGAGGATTTCCTCCGGACCGGATGATTTCACCACCGGCGACATGCGGCGGCTCGTTTGGGCCTGCCTGACGATCTATCTGGTTTTCGCGGTGCCGTCCGCCAACCCGCAGGCACGTCTGATTTTTCTCGCGGTGATAATTTTGGCGGGTCTCATTCAAGCTGCGTTGGGCGGCTATCAATTTTTGCGGCGCAGTCCGGACATGCCCTTGCCGTGGGCTTCTGAGGCGTTGCGGGTGTGGTATGCCGGTCGCCTGGGGATGCGGGCGCACGGGTTTTTTATCAGCGGGAACCATCTTGCGTGGCTCCTCAACATCGCGGGATTGTCCGCCCTGGCCTGTGGGTGTTGGGCGCGTTGGCCGATTGGGGCAAGGATCCTCGCGCTCTATGCGGCGGCGATGTGTCTGGCCGGATGCCTGCCGACGCTCAGCCGCGGCGGATTCATCGGGCTTGCCACCGGATTGAGTGTTTTTTTGCTGGCCAGCGGGTTTGCGCTTACGCGGGTGGCGCGCGGGTTTCGCATTCCGGCATTTTTGGCGGTTGGCGCCGGGGTGCTGGTGGCGGTTGGCGCGGCCTGGTTGGTTTTCGCCGAGAGTTGGGCGATTCAGGCCCGGCTGTCTCTGTTGACTGACGACAGCTACCGCGAGGGGATATTTCGGGTGGGGCGGCGGTTGTTTGAGAGTGCCCCGCTGCTGGGGGCTGGCGCGGGCGCGTTCTCGGATGCCGCTCGCGCCCTGCGCTCCGTCGCATTCGAAGCCGACGATCTCTTCGCGCACAACGACTGGCTGCAAATCGCCGCCGAATTTGGGTTTCCGGCACTGGCTCTCCTCGGGTTGCTG
>JAJTZA010000009.1 GCA_021463905.1 Terrimicrobiaceae bacterium
CACGATCGGGCGCGCAGCGCGGATGGCGGCCATGAAGGCTTTCTTGCCGGCGGTGGCGAACGCGATCTCCTTGCTGTCGACGCTGTGGCTCTTGCCGTCGTAGACGACGACCTTGACGTCGACCACCGGATAGCCGGCGATCGCGCCGCTGGCCAGCACCTCGCGCACGCCCTTCTCGACCGCGGGTATGAACTGGTGCGGGATGACGCCGCCCTTGCTCTCGTCGGCGAACTCGAAGCCGGCGCCGCGCGCCAGCGGCTCGACGCGCAGGTACACCTCGCCGAACTGGCCGGCGCCCCCGGTCTGTTTCTTGTGGCGGTGGTGGCCCTCGGCCCCGGCCGTGATCGTCTCGCGGTAGGCGATGCGCGGCGGACGCGTGTCGACCTCGAACTTGTAGGTCTCCTTCATGCGCTCGAGCAGCACGCGCAGGTGCAGCTCGCCCAGGCCGTAGACGATGGTCTCGTTGGTCTGCGCGACATGCTCGATCTTCAGGCAGGGATCCTCGTCGACGAGCTTGCCGAGGATTTCCCACATCTTCTGCTCGTCGCCGCGCTTCTTGGCCTGCACCGCGATGCCATGCACCGGCTTGGGAAAGTCGAGCGGCTTGAGGTGGATGTGGTCGTCCTCGGCCGCGTCGTGCAGCACGGCGTCGAAGCGGATCTCGTCGACCCTGGCCACCGCGCAGATGTCGCCGGGCAGGGCCTTGGCCACCTCGACATGCTCCTTGCCCTGCAGCATGAAGACATGGCCCACCTTGAAGGGCTTGCGGCCGTCGCCGATGTACAGCAGCGAGTCCTTGGTCACCGTGCCCTGGTGCACGCGCAGCACACCCATGCGGCCGACGTAGGGATCGACCGTGACCTTGAACACATGCGCCAGCACATGCCTGGCCGGATCGGGTTCGGCGTGCATCAGCTGCGCGCCCTCCCCTTCGCCGTTCAGGAAGTCGGGCGGGTTGCCCTCGGTCGGGTTGGGCAGCAGCTTGACGATCACGTCGAGCAGCTCGGCCACGCCGGCGCCGCTGCGGGCGCTGACGAAGCACACCGGGATCAGGTGGCCTTCGCGCAGCGCCTGCTCGAGCGGCGCGTGCAGCTCGGCGGCGTCGACGTCGCCGTCGCTCAGGTAGCGGTCGACGAACTCGGCGTCCACCTCTACCACCTGCTCCACGAGCGCGCGGTGCGCGGCGTCGATGCTGCCCAAGTCGCTCGCGCCGGCGCGGCTGTAGAAGCAGTCGACGACCTTGCTGCCGCCGGCGGCGGGCAGGTTGACCGGCAGGCATTCCTTGCCGAAGCGCTCCTGGATCTGCGCCAGCAGCGCCGCCAGGTCGACTTCGGCCGCGTCGATCTTGTTGACGACGATCAGCCGGTCGAGCTGGCGTGACGCGGCGTACTCCATCATGCGTTCGGCCATCGGCTCGATGCCGACGCCGGCGTTGATGACGACGGCGGCGGTCTCCACCGCTTCCAGCGCCGGCAGGCTCTGGCCGAGGAAGTCGCTCGCGCCGGGCGTGTCGACGAGGTGGATGCGCGTGTCGGCGTGCGTCAGGTGCAGCACGGCGCTGTTGAGCGAATGCTGCATGCGGCGCTCGAGCGGGTCGTAGTCGCTGACGGTGGTGCCGCGCTCGAGGCTGCCGGCCGCGCCGATGGCGCCGGCCTTGACGAGCAGGGCCTCGGCCAGGCTGGTCTTGCCGGCGGACGCAGGTCCCACGAAGGCAAGCGTGCGGATGGCTGCGACGCCGGCGGGGGCTGGGCTTGGCATGGGGTGGTCTCCTCGGCCGCGGCGTGGGTGCCGGCAGCCTGTGTCGGGGGGGGATGATGGGCAAAGGCCGGGCCAGCGTAACGGCTCGGCCGTGGGTGCACAAGGGCGCCGGCCCCGAGGCCGGGGGCGGTCTTGAAGTGGATCAAGCGGCGGCTCGGTCCGGCCCGCCCGCAGCCTGCGAAGACATGGACCGCGCGGGCGTGATTCATGGCCCCGCACGCTCTCACTGGAAGGCCACCTCGGCAAAGCTGCGCAGCTTGCGGCTGTGCAGGGCGCCCGGGCGTTCATGGCGCAGCAGCTCGGCGGCACGCAGGCCGATGCGCAGGTGCTGGTCGACGCGTTCGCGGTAGAAGGTGTCGGCCATGCCGGGCAGCTTGATCTCGCCGTGCAGCGGCTTGTCGCTCACGCACAGCAGCGTGCCGTAGGGCACGCGGAAGCGGAATCCGTTGGCGGCGATGGTGGCGCTTTCCATGTCGAGCGCCACCGCGCGGCTCTGGCTGAAGCGGCGCGCCGGCCCCGGCTCGGGCAGCAGCTCCCAGTTGCGGTTGTCGGTGCTGGCCACGGTGCCGGTGCGCATGATTTTCTTGAGCTCGTAGCCGCTGAGCTGCGTCACGTCGGCCACTGCCGATTCGAGGGCGATCTGCACCTCGGCCAGTGCCGGCAGCGGTACCCATGGTGGCA
>JAJTZA010000090.1 GCA_021463905.1 Terrimicrobiaceae bacterium
GTTGAAGGGTTTGAGAGAAACTGGGAACTTGTTTTCATGATCACGAAGGCATTGGCCATTGCGCAGAACACGCTGGTGGAGTTGGTTCGTCAGAAAATTTTTTATATTCTGTTGATATTTGCGTTGGCGGCGATTGGCAGTTCGATATTCATGGCGAAGCTGTCTTTTCAGGAGGAGTTTCAGATGCTCAAGGATGTGTGTTTGGGAGCGATGGCGATTTTCACGTCGTTGTTGGCGATCCTAGCGACTGCGAATTTTCTTCCGAAGGACATCGAGGAGCGGACGATCTACACGTTGTTGGCGAAGCCGGTGCCTCGGTTTGTGTATTTGTTGGGGAAGCTGGCGGGCATCATTGGGCTGTTGTTTTTGTTTACGCTCTTGATGACGCTGGTATTTCTCGCGGTGCTCTGGCTGCGTGAGACGACCGTGCTGGCGGAGATTCGGGGGCAATTCCAGGGGCATTTGGAAAGCGAGGAAGCGGTGGCCGCGCTCCGTGCGGTGACCGACGCGACCTTCAACTGGAACCTGGTTCCGGGCATATCCATTATTTTCGTCAAAGCGGCGTTGCTGGCTGCGATGACCCTGCTCATTTCGACATTTGCGACCTCGGCATTATTTACGGTGATGGTGGGGGCGGCGATGTATTTTATCGGGCACCTGCAGGCGACGGCGCGCGAGGTATGGATCAGCGATGTGGCGCAGGCGGCCTGGTGGCAGAGCCTTCTTACGGGTGTGGTGGCGTTGCTCTTTCCGGACCTTCAGGCGTTTAATCTGAGCGACGATGTGATTGCCGGGGTGGCCATTCCCCTGGGACTTTTCTTCAAAACGATGGCATTGGGCGGGGTGTACGTGGTCGTTTATTTCCTGCTCTCGGCGTACGCATTTTCCGTGAGGGAGCTATGAGGCGCAAGTTGGCTACGGTGGCGTTGTTGGCGGCATTTGGGCTGGGGATGATCCCGCTGGAGAGTGCGCTGGATGCGCGTCAGCGGGCGGCGGGGCTGCGCAGTGCTGCGTTGGACCTCAGCCTGCGCGAGCGGGTGGGGCAGATGGGATTTTTAGCGGCGCTGAGTGGGTTTCGCTCGCCGCTGGCGGCGATCCTTTGGATTCAGGCGCACACCGCCTGGGAGCGGACCGAGTGGGGCCGCATGGCGGCGTTGTTTGACACCGTGACCACTCTGCAGCCGCGCTCGCTCACCTATTGGGACATGGCGGCCTGGCACATGGCCTGGAATGCCAGCGTGGCCGCCCTTGATGACAAGACCGTGCAGAGCGAGGCGCTGCGGCAGCGCAACCAGCACCAGTATTTCGAGCTGGGGCGCGACATCCTGGAGCGGGGCATCCGTAACAATCCGGAGAGCGGATTTTTGTACGAGCGTTTGGGCATTCTCCTGCGGGATAAATTCGAGGATCACTGTGGCGCGGCCCGGGCCTTTGCGCGGGCTGCGGAGCTGCCGGGCGTCATGCCCTACGTGGCGCGTTTTGCCGGCTACGAGCTGGCGAAATGCCCCGGCCACGAGCGCGAGGCCTACGAAAAACTCCGCGCCCTGTACCTCAAGGGAGAGAACGAGCGGTTGCCCACCCTGCTCTCGATTCTCGAAGAAATGGAAAACAAACTGGCCATCCCCGACTCCGAGAGAGTAGTCTCCCCCCACTGATTTTTTGACATGCGCTTTGCTATTTTCGGTGACATCCACGCCAATCTCCACGCCTTGGAAGCCGTGCTCGCGGACAGCCGCGAGCGCAAATGTTCCCATTATGTCTGCATGGGCGACATCGTCGGCTACAATGCCCACCCCTGCGAATGTGTGGACATCATCCGCAGGCTCGAGTGTCCGACCATCAAGGGCAACCACGACGAGCAGGCCTCGATGCTGGGCGAGCAGGACGGCTTCAACGCCCTCGCCGGGGAGGCCATCAACTGGACGCGTCAGCGGCTATCGGATGGCGACAAGGACTGGCTGCGCTCGCTGCGCATGCAGCGGCAGGTGCGCGATTTCACCATCGTTCATGCCACCCTGGACACCCCTCACAAGTGGGGCTACATTTTTAATCCCCTCGATGCGGCGGCCAGCTTCAGTTACCAACTGACGTCGTTGTGTTTTATTGGGCACACCCACTCGCCGCGGGCCTATGTGAAGGACAGAAGCGTGCGTGTTGTTCCTTTTGACACCGTGGATCTGACGCCGGGGCGCAAGTATCTTTTTAATGTGGGGAGTGTGGGTCAGCCCCGCGATGGCGACTGGCGGGCCGCCTATGTGATCTACGATACCGACACTGCGAAGGTCACGCTTCACCGCGTCGAGTATGACATTGCCTCCGCCCAGAAAGACATCCTGGAAGCCGGGCTGTCCAAGCGGCTTGCGGACCGGCTTGCCACCGGCCACTGAGTGACAACCCCCCGGTCCCAGGGAGCGCAAGCCCCCTCCACAGCCCGAAAAATCCTTCTCATCAAGCCGGGTTCGATGGGGGATGTGATCCACGCGCTTCCGGTGGCCTCGGCCCTTCGCGCCGCCGAGCCTGCGTCCACCATCCATTGGCTGGTGGACGAGCGCTGGGCGCCATTGCTTGAAAAAAACCCTGCCGTGGATCGGGTGGTTTTATTCCCCCGGGAGCGATTTCGTGGGGTGGTGGGGTGGTGGGATGCCGCCGTCTGGCTCCGGGGGTTGCGAAGGCTTGCGCCGGATGTTTGCCTGGACATTCAGGGATTGCTTCGCAGTGGGCTGATGGGCCGGGCTTCGCGAGCGCGGCTGCGCATCGGACTTTCGGATGCCCGCGAAGGAGCGCGATTGTTTTGTCATCGTCTTGCGCGGGTCCTCCCCGGCGAGCACAGCGTCCGCCGCTACCTGCGCATCCTGGAACCCCTCGGAATCGCCCCGCCCGCCACCCCTGAATTCCCCCTTCCCCAGGGCGAGCTGCCGCCCGAGACCCCACAAACGCCTTTTGTTCTCATCCACCCCTTTGCCCGGGGAGAGGGCAAATCGCTTGACCCGGAGAGCCTCCGCCTGCTGTGCGCTGCGCTCGCGCCCTGGCCCGTCGTGCTGGTGGGAGGCGCCGCGCCCGGAGTGGTTCGAGTGGTTGGAACCTGGCCGGTCATCAATCTCTTGGGAAAAACCAGCCTCCCCCGGCTGATCGGTCTGATTCGTGCGGCGGCGTGTGTGGTGAGCGTGGACAGTGGGCCCGCGCATCTTGCGGCGGCGGTGGGCACCCCGCTTTTGGCGATTCACACGTGGAGCGATCCTGCCCGGGTGGGGCCATTTTCTGAGTCCGCCTGGATCTGGCGTGGCGGAACGATCCACCAACAGAACCTTGCCGCAGGCCGACCGGCACAGGTTCCCAGCCGCTCCGTCCCCTCCGTGCTCCCCACGCCGGAAGACCTGCAAGCCATCGCCAGCCATGTCCGTGCGTGCCTGACCTCGTCTCAAGGAAGGGGATGATCGCCTCGAGGGGAGGGCATTTCGGATTTTTGCGATTTTCGACGGAAGTTGATTTTTTTGGAAAGCGCGTCATTCTTTCCTGCTCATGATTTTGGGAATTCTGAAGTTCGTTTTGATCTGCATTGAGGTGGTTCTTTTGTTCAACCTCCTGATTTTGGTTCACGAGCTGGGGCATTTTTTGGCGGCGCGTTGGCGTGGGCTGGTGGTGGAGAAGTTTGCGATATGGTTTGGGAAGCCGATTTGGAGTCGCAAGATTGGTGGTGTGGAATACCGGTTGGGCTCGATACCGGCGGGTGGGTTTGTGGCGATTCCGCAGTTGGCGCCGATGGAGGCGCTTGAGGGAGCCACGGAGAACGCGCGGGCCTCGCTCCCGCCGGTCAAGCCGCTCGACAAGATCATCGTCGCGGCGGCCGGCCCGCTCTTCAGCTTTGGGCTGGCGTTGGCCATGGCCTGCGTGGTGTGGGCGGTGGGCAAGCCGGAAGGGGAGTTTGACTCGACCCGCGTCGGCTACCTGCGCGAGGGAGGCCCCGCCGCACAAGCCGGCTTTCACATCGGCGATGAAATCCTCGAGGTGGATGGGCATCCGGTGAAACGCTTTTTTACCGGGACGGACAGCATCAAATGGCGGGTGATTCGTAGCGAGGGCGAGACCATTTCCTTTGCCGTCCGGCGGGATGGCCAGGTGATCCATCTGGCCACGGGCTGGACAAAACCAGAGACCTCGAGCTGGCGGCGCCCGGCGCTGCGTGAGGTGGGCATTGGGCCGCTGCGTCCGCCCGGAGTGGGATTTGTCGTGGCCGGATCGCCTGCCGCGCACGCAGGCCTGCAATCCGGAGATTTGGTCACGGCGGTGAACGGCCAGCCGATTTTTGACCTGGGCGAGCTGGGCGACCACGTCAATCAGTCGCGTGGAAAGCCGCTGCTTCTGACCATTGACCGGCGGGGGGCGCTTTTGCAAACCGAGATGTCCATTCCACCGACGGCGGACGTTTCCCAGCCGGTGAATCTGGGGGTTGAGTGGGGGCGGGTCCGCTTTGTTCATCCATCCCCGTGGAGCCAGGTGTCGGATGCCGCCACCAGCATCTTCCGAATGATGGGGGCGTTGTTCTCCGCAAAGTCGGATGTCAAAGCCGCGCATTTCAGCGGCCCGGTGGGCATCATGCGGCTGTACTATCAGGTTTTTGAGACCGACTATGGCTGGCGGCTGGCATTGTCGCTGAGTGTGTTGATCAATGTGAACCTTGCGCTGTTGAACCTGCTGCCCTTCCCGGTGCTGGATGGTGGCCACATCACACTGGCGCTCATAGAGGCCGTGCGGCGCAAGCCCGTGAACGTGCGTCTGCTGGAAGTCCTCCAAACGGCTTGCGCACTGCTTTTGATTGGCTTCATGCTCTACGTGACCTTCTTTGATGTGGGGGACATTGTTTCGCAGCAGGACCCGCCAAAATCCGAGGAACCAGCCGGGGCCTCCCCTGCTCCGGCGGCGACGCCATGATCCGTCACGAGTGGTTCCCGGGCACCCGCCGGGCCACCCGGGAAGTGCGCGTGGGGGATGTGGGCATCGGCGGAGCGAATCCCGTGCGCATCCAGTCCATGCTGACCTGCGATACCATGGACACCGGGGCGTGTGTGCGGCAGACGCTGGATCTGGTGGCGGTGGGCTGCGAGATCGTCCGCATCACCGCACCCACAGTGACGGATGCGAAAAACCTGGAGGCGATCCGCAGGCAGCTCCGGGCCGGGGGGTGTGGGGTTCCGCTGGTGGCGGACATTCATTTCAAGCCCGAGGCTGCGTTGGAGTCGGCGCGTTGGGTGGAAAAAGTTCGCATCAATCCGGGCAACTACGCGGACACCAAAAAGTTTGCGTCGCGGGAGTACAGTGATTCCGAGTATTTGGGGGAGATCGAGCGGATCCGGGATCGTTTTGCGCCGTTGGTGAAGGTGTGTCTGGATCGCGGGGTGGCCATGCGGATTGGGACGAACCACGGGAGCCTGAGCGACCGCATCATGAACCGTTACGGGGACACCCCGCTGGGCATGGTGGAAAGCGCCCTCGAATTCGCCCGCATCGCGCGCGACCTCCATTTTCACAACTTTGTTTTCTCGATGAAGGCGAGCAATCCCAAGGTGATGATTGCGGCCTACCGCCTCCTCGTGGATCGCCTCGACGCGTTGGGGCCGGACTGGAACTATCCCCTCCATCTGGGCGTCACCGAGGCGGGAGATGGAGAAGATGGCCGCATCAAAAGCGCAATAGGCATTGGCAGTCTGTTGGCGGACGGTTTTGGCGACACGATCCGGGTTTCCCTTACGGAAGAGAGCGTCCAGGAAATCCCCGTGGCTCAGGCGCTCATCCGGCTCGTTCCGCCGCCGGAAATGCTGCCGCCTGCTCCCGAACCGGATTTCCTGCCTGACCCCCATCAGTTTTCCCGGCGCGAATCCGCCTCCGTGCCCCTGGCTGGGAAGCCGGCGGGAGGCGGTGAAACTGTCCGGGTGCTGACCACGCGCGCCAGCTACCAGGCCCTCGAACGGAAGCTGTCGGCTCTGGGGGATTTTGCTCCGGAGGGGGTTTTTGAAGAAGCCGGGGTTCTGGAGGTGGACCCCTGCGACGCGGCGGCGATCCGTGCGCTCAATGCCCGCGCCGAGCCGGTCTGGATCACAGTGCGCGACGGAGGCGGGTTGCCGGTCATTCCGGCATTTCGGAGGCTGGCGGCGGTTGCCTCCCCGCAGCACCCGATTCTTTTGAAAGACATCCTGGCCGGTTCGATGTCGGGGGAGCCCGGGGATGCGTTGCTGCGCGCGGCTGTGCACCTCGGTGCGCTGCTCTGCGATGGCATTGGAGATGCGGTTCTGGTCCGGGGCGAGGCGGTGCCCGGGCTTTCGTTGCGGCTGGCTTACAACGTCCTTCAAGCGGCGGGGGGGCGCATTTTCAAGACCGACTATGTGGCGTGTCCGAGCTGCGGAAGGACGCTTTTCAACCTCCAGGAAACCACCGCCCGCATCCGCGCGGCCACCTCACACCTCAAAGGCCTCAAAATTGGAATCATGGGCTGCATCGTCAATGGCCCCGGCGAAATGGCGGATGCGGATTTTGGATACGTGGGAGGCGCGCCCGGAAAGGTGAACCTGTATGTGGGAAAAACAGCCGTCAAATTCAACATCCCCCAGGCGGAAGCCGTCGGGCGGCTGGTGGACTTGATCCGCGAACGCGGGCGCTGGGTGGACCCGCCGCAGCAGACAGACACCCCGGAGCCTCCCACCGGATAAAACCGCCGGATGTCTGTGAACACGTTTCTCCTCATAGATATTAGCAACACCTTCACGAAACTGGCCCGCGCGGGTCGGCAGCGGATCGGGCGCATCCACCGCGTTCCCACCCCGCAGCTTGGGCCATCGGACATTCGCCGGCTCCTGCGCCCGGAGATGGCCGTGGTGGTGTGCTCGGTCGTTCCCGAGGTCACGCGCCGGATTTCCTCTGCGTTTCCGGAGGCGGTGGTGAGCGTGGGGCCGCACCACGCGGGCGGGCTGGCCATTGATTACCCCCAGCCGTCAAAAATCGGAGCGGACCGACTGGCCAACGCGCTGGCCTGTCAGCGGCTCTATGGCGCCCCGGCCATTGTCGTGGACTTTGGCACGGCGGTCACCTTTGACGTGATTTCCCAGGCTCGAGGCGGCGCGTATATTGGGGGCGTGATCGCACCGGGTCTGAACATGATGGCGGAATACCTGCACAGCCGGACGGCACTGCTGCCGAGGATTCGGCTCGCGAAGCCCGCGCGCGTGGTGGGGCGCAGCACCCGCCAGGCCATGCTCTCCGGCGCCGTGCATGGCTACCGCGGACTCGTGCGCGAAATCCTTGACCAAATCCGCCGCGAAAGTTTCCCGCGCGGGCGTCCGGTGGTTGTGGCCACCGGCGGTGATGCCTCGCTCCTGGAAAATTCGCTGAAGATTTTTGATCATGTGAACCCGCTCCTGACCCTGCGCGGCCTGCAGATCATTGCCAACCACGAATGGCCGCGCGAAGCGGAACAGCGTCCGTCATGAAACCCACCTCCCTGCCTGGCTCCTCTCCGCATTATGCCGTGCGCGGTGCTGAGGCGGAGCGATTGGCGGCTCGTGATGAGGGCCGTGAGCCGTGGGGGTTGTGGGGGCCGTATCTGAGCGAGCGACAGTGGGGGACGGTGCGCGAGGACTACTCTGCGGATGGCGATGCCTGGGAGTACTTTCCATTCACACATTCGCATCTCCGCGCTTACCGGTGGGGAGAGGACGGTCTTTTGGGGATTTGTGATGAGGGCTGTCGCCTGTGTTTTTCGGTGGCGTATTGGAATGGGTGCGACCCGGTTCTGAAAGAGCGTCCGTTCGGACTGTCCAACCCGCAGGGGAACCACGGAGAAGACCTCAAGGACGAATTTTTCCACCTCGAGAACACACCCACCCACAGCTACATGAGCGGACTCTACCGCTACCCCCAGAAAGAGTTTCCCTACGAACGGCTGATCCAGGAAAATGCCGCCCGAAGCCGCAACGATCCCGAGTTTGAGCTGGCGGACACCGGCATCTTCGATGAAAACCGCTTCTTTGATGTGGTGGTCTCCTACGCCAAAGCCGGGCCGGAGGACATCTGCATCCGGATTTGCGCAAAAAACTGCGGCCCGGAACCCGCCACGCTCACCCTCCTGCCGACGCTTTGGTTTCGGAATACGTGGTCGTGGGGAACCCCCATCTCCCGCCCCGAGATGCACCTGAACTCCGAAAATGTCCTCCTCGCGTCCTGTGAGGAGCTGCCCGTGTACCATCTCTACAGCGAAGCGGCGGATGATTTTCTTTTCACGGGAAACGACACCAACACCGCGCGGCTCTTTGGTTCCCGGGATGGCCCGCCCTACGTGAAAGACGCCTTCCATGAAGCCATCATCCACGGCAACCGCGCGGCTGTGAACCCCGCCCGCGCGGGAACCAAGGCCTGCGCCGTCCATCAAAAAACTCTCGGCCCCGGCGAAACTGTCACCGTCCGACTGCGGCTGGCACAATCGCATGTCCCGGATCCCTTCGGAACGCGCTTCAACGCAACCTTCCGTGACCGTGAACGCGAGACCGGTGAATTCTATGAATCGCTCACCCCGGAGCTGCCCGCCGATCAAGCACGGGTGCAACGCCGCGCTTTTGCCGGCCTCCTGTGGAGCAAAAAATTCTACTATTATCCGGTGGCGCGCTGGCTCGCGGGCGACCCGGACCAGCCCCCACCGCCCCCCAGCCGCAAAACCGGTCGCAACGCGCACTGGAAGGAAATGCACGCGCATGATATTTTTGCCATGCCGGACTGTTGGGAATATCCGTATTTTTGCGCGTGGGACTTGATGTTTCACTCCTTTGTTCATGCGCTGATTGATCCGGCCACGGCCAAGCGGCAGAGCATGATCCTGCATGGCGAGCGCTACACTTCGCCCAGTGCCCAGCAGCCCGCCTACGAGTGGGAGTTTTCCGATTTGAATCCGCCCATTGGCGCATGGGCCTGTTGGAGAATTTACACGATGGATCGCACGCGCTGCGGGGTGGGGGATCGGGGGTTCCTGACCCGGGCCTTTCACAAGCTGCTCATCAATTACGCCTGGTGGGCCAACCGCGTGGACCAGGGCGGCGACAACATTTTCGAGGGCGGCTTTCTGGGCCTGGACAACATCGGCGTCTTTGACCGCCGGGACCCGCTGCCCGACGGAAGCCGCATCGCCCAAAGCGACGGAACCGCCTGGATGGCCACCTTTGCCCTGAACATGCTCAACATGGCCGTCGAGCTGTCCCGCGACGAACCCGCTTACGAAGACATTGCCGACAAATTCCTGAGCGACTTCATCTACCTGTCGGCCACGGTCAATGCGGCCACCGAAACCGGCTATTCGCTCTGGGATGAGGAGGATGGCTTTTACTACGATGTCCTGAAGCGTCCCGACGGCTCGACCTGCGCACTCAAAACCCGCTCGATTGCCGGCCTGACGCCCCTGTTTGCCGTCGAGAGCTTTAACGAGGAGGCGGTCAAATGTCTGCCCCTCCTCCGCAGACGCATCGCCTGGTTCCGCTCCCACCGGCCCCACCTGATCGGCCAGCTCCGCCACATCAGCAGCGTCCACCTGGGCCGACAGATGATCTCCCTCGTCCCTCCGGAACGGCTGCGCCGAATTTGTGAGCGCCTCTTCGACGAAAAGGAGTTCCTTTCGCCCTTCGGCATCCGCTCGCTCTCACGCGTCTATGACGAACACCCCTACGCCTTCGCAGAGGGTGACCAGACCAGCACCCTCGCTTACAGCCCGGGAGAAAGCCCCGTGAATATGTTTGGCGGCAACTCGAACTGGCGCGGCCCGGTCTGGATCCCCATGAACTACCTCCTCATCGAGGCCCTCCAAAAATTCGGCCACTACTTCCGCGACTCCTTCAAGGTCGAATTCCCCACCGGCAGCGGACAGAAATACTCGCTCTGGGAGGTCTCCCTCGAACTCGAAAAACGTCTCGCCTCGCTCTTCCTCGCCGACCCCAACGGCCAGCGCGCCTTTCGTGGCCCCTCACCACGCACCGGAAACAACCCCCTCTGGAATGACCAAATCCTCTTCCACGAATACTTCCACGGCGATAACGGAAAAGGCCTCGGCGCCTCCCACCAAACCGGCTGGTCCGCCCTCGTCGCCAAAATGATCCAACAACTCCACACCTTCCGAAAATCGTAACCCCAATGACCCCAATCAGGCCGCCAGAGACCCCCTCGCAAGGAACGTGAAGCTATTACACCATTATGGTGTTAATTATGACGGGGTGTTTTTTCGGTAAAAATCAGTAAAATGGGAGCGGGAGGCTTGCAATTTGGGTGAGGGGAGAGAATGTTTTGTGTTTGTGCGCTGGCCCGGGAGGGGGGTTGTGCATGGAGAGAGATTATGGCGACGATTATAGAACAACCTGACACGCTGGCTCGCAGTTTGGAGCCGTTGCAAGATGAGAAGCTGGCGACGGAGCTGGTGGGGGAGCGGCTGACTTTGAACATGGGGCCTTCGCATCCCTCGACGCACGGGGTTTTGCGCGTGATTCTTGAGTTGGATGGGGAGGTCATCACCAAGGCGACGCCGGACATCGGCTACCTGCACCGTGGCGACGAGAAGATTGCGGAAAACATGCAGTACAATCAGTTTGTCCCCTACACGGACCGGCTCGATTATCTTGCGCCGCTGGCCAACAATGTTGCCTACGCGCTGGCGGTGGAAAAGCTCCTGGGGTGGGAGCTTCCGCCCCGGGGGAAGGCGATCCGGGTTTTGTGCTGTGAGCTGGCGCGCATCTCGGCCCACCTGCTGGGGATCGGGTGCATGGCCATGGACATCGGCGCGATGACGGTGTTTCTCTACACCTTCACTGAGCGAGAAAAAATCTACAATCTCATCGAGCGGCTGACGGGATCGCGATTTAATACGACCTACACCCGCATTGGCGGCCAGACCTATGACATGCCATCGGACTATCCGGATGCAGTCCGCGAGTTTATCCGAACCTTCAAGCCGGCCTTCAAGGATGTGGACAATCTCATCACCCGTAACCGCATCTTTGTGGATCGCACCAGGGACATTGGCGTGATCACCCGCGAGGATGCCATCGCTTACGGGCTGTCCGGGCCGAACCTGCGCGGCTCGGGCATCGAGCATGACCTACGGCGCAAACAGCCCTACCTCGATTACCAGAGCTACGATTTTGAGATTCCCATCGGGTCGGTGGGTGACTCCTACGACCGTTATCTGGTGCGCATGGAGGAAATCCGGCAGAGTGTCCGCATCCTCGAACAGGTGCTTGATCGAATGCCTGGAGGCCCGTTCAACTGCGAAAACCCCAAGCAGATGCTGCCGCCCAAGGTGGATGTTCTGACCAAGATGGAGGAGTTGATTCACCACTTCATCCGGGTCACGGAAGGGGTGGATGCGCCTGCGGGAGAAGTGTATTTCGGAGCGGAAAATCCCAAGGGAGAGCTGGGATTTTTTATTCACAGCAAGGGAGGCGGGGTTCCCTACCGTCTCAAGATTCGCTCGCCCAGCTTCGTCAATCTGAGCATCCTTCCCAAGCTCCTGCCCGGCAGCCTCATCAGCGATGTGGTGACCATCCTCGGCTCGCTGGATTTTGTGATGGGCGAGTGCGACCGGTAGGCCCGGCCTGCCCTGCCGCTCACTTGCTTTCCATCACCGTGACCGGCTCCCAGTCCGGCCCGGGGGGATTTTTTGCCAGAGTGCGGCAGCGTTCGAGCATCTTCCGCATGGAGGCGGCTTCGTCCGCGCCTTGGGACTGGGTGGCGGCGGAGACTTCTGCAAACAGCGTGGCGGCCTCGTGGAAGCGGGCACTGCGGTAGTATTCCCAGGCTTGTTCGTGGGCGGCCAGCCATGCGGGGTGTTCGGGTTTGTATTTGGCATTCAGGGTGAGGGTGTGGATGGTCACGGGTGCCTCACGTCCGACAACCCTCACGATGTCCACGGTTCGGAATGGGAATGCGTGGCCGACGGCTTTGACGACGGAGCCGCTGAAGATGATCGGCAGCCGGTAGTGTTTGGTGAGGCTTTCGAGACGCGAGGTGAGGTTGACCGTATCGCCAATGACGGTTGGTTCCATCTTGAGGCTCGATCCGATATTGCCAAAAATGGCTGAACCCGCATGGAGGCCGATGCCCAGACGCAGATCAGGGGCATGCGGCAGCACGGACCACTTTTCGCGCAGCCGGGCCGCTCCCGCCAACATGTCCAGAGCCGCTGCCACGGCCCGTCTCGCATCCTCGGCTGCTCCCGCCGAAAGGATTGTCCCCCATGTGGCCATCACTGCGTCACCAATGAACTTGTCGAGGGTTCCCTGATGACGGAAAACAATTTCCACCATCGCGCCGAGGTATTCATTCAGGTAGGCGACCAATTCGGCGGGATCCCGTCCCTCGGAAAATTTTGTGAAATCGCGCAGGTCGGAAAAGAGTACGACGACATCTTTGCGCGAGCCGCCCAGCTCCGCCAGGGCGTTGCCATGCCGGTCCAGCAATTCCCTGACGACATCCCGCGACACGTAACGTTCGAGACTTCGTCGTGTGCGCATGCGTTCACGGCGTTCGACGGAAAAGTCGTAGGTGAAGGCGGTCAGGCCGGAAAAAACCAGCGTGGCGGCTGGGGCGAGCAATCCGGGAAGGAGGTCGAGCGTGTTGTACAAAAACCAGGCGAGGAGGGCGTAAGCGGCGAGCAGGCCGGCCAGTGCGCCCAGGGCCAGCAGCGGGCGCTTGGATTTCAGGGTGATGGCAAACACGAGGAGGCCGATGAGCAGGCAGGTGGCCATGACGGCGGGCGGCGTGGCGCGGCGGTAGAAGGCATTTTCCTTGGCTGCCGCCAGGGCGTGGAGGTGAATTTCCGGTCCGGGGAGGCTCCCGACGGGTGTGCGAAAAGTGTCGCGAAACCGGCTGGCCAGCGGGCCGAGCAGAACGATTTTGTCGCGAAAGAGGCGGCCGTCTTTGAGGTTGGCCTGCCACATTTCCGGCACAAAAATCATCCACAGCGGGACGGTCTGAAAAGATCCCGGCTCACAAAACCGCATCAGTCCGAAGCGGGGGATGCGCGCCTTTTCGCCCGCCTTCTCCAGAGCCAGCGCGGCCAGCGACGAGTGTTCCCCGCCATCCCACGAGACATTCCTCAACAATTCCCCATCATTGATGCGATAGTTGGCTCCGCGCACCACGCGGTCTGTCTCCGGCCAAAAATTCGCATAGCCGACGATGCCGTCCTCGAGGGTTCCGTGAGGCAGGACGGTGGCTGCCGGGGGATGGTAAAGCGTGGTCATGGAACCATCCGGGGCAGGCGTGTCTTCGTAAACGGAGGCAATGACCACCCGCTCCCGGTTCTTGTCGAGCGTTTCCCGCAGGTCATCATCGCCCGTGTTGGGCGCGAGGAAATGGACATCCAAAACCATGACCCTGGCGCCGGCATCCAGAACCTTCCGGATGGCCTCCGCATAGACGGCCCGCGACCAGGGAAACCCCGCAGCCATCTGCCGCAGGGATGCCGAAGCCTCGATCTCCTCAGGCGACAATTGGCTCAAATCCATCGAAGCCTCATCCACCGCCAGCAGAACACAATCTCCCGGCGTGGCGGCTTTGACTCCGTGACGGACTAACAAATCCTGCAAGGAACGCTCCGCCAACTCCAGAGGAACCAGCCGGATGGGGCCGGACAGCAATGCAAAAACAGCCGCCCACGCAGTGCAAATGACCAGGAGCGTCACCGGGCGTCTCATCCGGGCAGGATGACGGGATTTGGCTGCGAACAGCAATAAAAACCTTGATTGCCGCAGATCAGGCCTTCATGCTGGAGCTTGTTGACACGCTGGACTTTCCACATTCCCATGAGTTCAATTCTCATTTTCTCCAGACGATTGCCCCGGTCTCTTTTTCCGATGCTGATTTTGAGCATCTTTACAGTGTCCGTTCCCGCCCGCGAGGCATCCACCGCATCCCGCAGGCCGTCGGCCAGCTCGGATCGTGCGGATTTTGTCAGCGGCGTCACCGGCCAGCTCTTCGCCCCGGATCCCCTGTTTGCGCCACCGAGTCCCTCCGACAGCGACCTGGGTGAGCAGCGCATTTATGTGCCGGATGTTCGGTATCGGCCGCTGACCCTCTTTGCCTCCGCCACGGAGTTTTATACCAGCAATGCGCGGATGAGCCATGATGCGCCGCAAGGAGACTGGTTCACAACCGCTCAATTTGGCGCGACGTGGCTGCCCCACATTTCCGGAGGGCTTTTTGGCGAGGCAGCCGTCCAGCAGCAATTTTTTCGTTATGCCAATCTGAGCGAGCTGAGCTTTAACAGCCTCGACGTGGGCGGGGGGCTCCTCTACGTGTTTCGCAACCTTGCGGATGCTTCCCTTTTTGCCCGCTACAACTGGAACCTTCTGACCGATGCCACAGCGGGCGATGTGATTTTCCAGCAGCAAACCATCCGGCTCGGGCTCCAAAAGCCGTTCATTTTTAGCCGCGCCCACTCAGCGGTACTCTCATTGCAAACCGATTTTAATCTGGCGGGCTTTCCCTCCTATGCCCTCCGGAACCGCTTTGCCCTGTTGGCCGGCTATCAGGCCAATCTGACCCGCCACCTCCAGGCCAGCCTGTTCTACCAGATTGCCTTCATGCCCTATCTGGATCCGGGACGCCAGGACTGGAACCAAATCCTCAGCGCCGGACTCGCCTACAATTTTAACAATCTCCTGAGCATCTCCGGCTCAGTCTCCGCGTCCTTCAACAATTCCTCCGACAGCTTTTATTCCTACTCGGTTCTCAATACCGGAGTCGGTGCCGCGCTCACCCTCAAGTTCTAACCATCCATGAAAATAGTCATAAAAAAATTCGTGATTCTGCTTCCCGTCACACTCCTCCACTGGGGGGGATTCCCCGCATCGCTTTTCGCGACCGACTTCCAGCAGGCCACCGTGACCCGAATTGTTGAGCAGGTCGAAGTCATTTCCCAGGAGGGCAGCCCGCAGCCCGCATCTCTCGGGAAGGTGATCCAGGGCAACATGGCTGTGCGCACAGGTGCCAACTCGCGCGCCCAACTGACATTCGCCGACAAGACCATCACCCGCCTCGGCGCGAATACGCTCTTCAGCTTCGCGGGCGGGTCGCGTCAAATGGATCTCGAAAAGGGCGTTCTGCTGCTCCAGGTACCCAAGGGCGCAGGCGGCGCCACCATCCGCAGCGCACCCGTCATAGCGGCCATCACGGGAACCACTCTCATGATGGAGTACAGCCCCGGCTCTCCCGGCATCGTTAAGGTCATTGTCCTCGAGGGATCTGTGCGCGTGTCGCTCACCGGGCATTTGGGTGAATCCGTGGTCGTGAACGCGGGGGAAATGCTCACTGTGGCGGCAGATGCCCGCCAGCTCCCGGATCCGGCACCGGTGGACATCGCCCGCATTATGAAGACATCCCGGCTGGTGAATGAAGCCGAGTTGGCCTCGCATGGGCTGATCGTTGAAGCCATTAACGCCCAGGCGCAGATGCTCCGGGACGGAAAACTCCTTGATGCCAGTGCCGGTTCGCCCAATGCCGCCAACCCTGCCATGCAGTCGGGTGGGATTCTGAACACTCAAGGTACACGCCGCGACGTCATTCTGCCTCCTCAAAACCCTGCACCCCATGTACCCCCACCCAGTCTGCCCAATCCTCCTCCCCAGATTCAGCCAGACCCGAAACCACCCTACACTCCCCCTCCGACTCCCCCTTCGACTCCCCCGCCGCAGCCAACCCCGATTTAATCAGGGAGGTGCTGCGACGGGAACGGAAGGACTCTTATTCGGACTTTTCGGACTTGGCCGGTTTTTCCGACTTGGGCGATTTGGGTGATTTAGGCGACTTGGCCTCCGACGATTTTTCTTCGGTGGCCGTTGTGGCGGTGGCGGCAAGGGGTGCATCCACCCACTCGATGAAGGCCATCGGAGCGGCATCGCTCAGGCGTGGTCCGAGCTTGGTGATGCGTGTGTATCCGCCCAGACGTTCCAGCGAGCGCGGGCCGATCTCTGAGAAGAGTTTTCCGACAGCCTTGGCGGTGCGGGGGCTGTTATTGCGGAGGAGAGCCAGTGCGCGACGTCTGGAGTGCAGGGTGTTCCGCTTGGCCAGGGTCACCATTTTTTCGGCCAGAGGCCGAACCGCCTTGGCCTTGGCCAGGGTGGTTTTGATGCGCCCGTGCTCGATCAGGCTGCAGGCCTGATTGGCCAAAAGCGCGTTGCGGTGCTCGGCTGTTCGCCCAAGCTTGACTGTTTTTTTTCGGTGACGCATGGCGGTTTACTTTGAATTTTCGGTTTCGTCGGCCTCATCGGTCTCATCATCGTCCGATGCCTCGGATGCCTCGCCCTCAGCGGGGAGATCCACGAGACCATCCTCGAATTTCATACCCAGTCCGAGGTGGAGGGTTTCGAGTTTTTCCTTGATTTCATTGAGCGATTTTTTTCCGAAGTTGCGGTACTTGAGCATCTCGGACTCGCTCTTCATGGCCAATTGGCCGACGCTGATGATATTTGCATTGTTCAGGCAGTTGGCGGCACGCACCGAAAGCTCGATCTCGTTCACGCTCATGTTGAGCAGCTTCCGCAGACGGGAGTTCTCCTGGCTGACCTCCTGTGGCGTCTCGTCAATCTCAACCTGCTCGTCATCGTAGCCGACAAAGACATCCAAATGATGGCGCAGAATGGCCGAGGCCTGCAGGAGCGCATCGTCCGGAGTCAGCCGACCGTCGGTCCAGACCTCCAGAATGAGTTTGTCGTAGTCGGTGCGCTGGCCGACGCGAGTGTCCTCCACCGCGTATTTGACGCGCAGCACCGGCGAAAAGATGGAGTCAATCGGGATGACCCCGATGACCTGCTCCGCAGGCTTGTTTTCCTCGGCTGTGGCGAATCCGCGTCCGACTTTGACCTCGAACTCAGCCTCGAATTTGTGTTTGCGATCCATCGTGCAGATGTGTTGCCCGGGGTTGATCACCTCGAGGCCCTGCGGGCATTGGATGTCGGCGGCTGTGACGGCACCCTCCTTGTTGATGGAAATCGTCGCCTTTCGCACACTGTGATCCGGCGCTTTGAATTTGATTTTTTTGAGGTTGAGGATGATGTCCACAACGTCCTCGACCACATGGGGCAGGCTGGTAAATTCGTGGGCTGCTCCCTCGATGCGGACGGTCGTAATCGCGGCTCCCTCGAGTGAGGAAAGCAACGTGCGGCGCAGGGAGTTGCCGAGTGTGTGCCCGTAACCGGCCTCGAAGGGCTCGGCAATAAAACGGGCGTAGGTCTCTGTGGATTCCTCCTTGACGAGGGATTGGGGCATTTCAAAACGCCCGAGTCGGACTGGCATGGCTAATGGTATTTTTGCGCCGGGTTCCCCTGTGCGCACGGCCTTCGCCAAAAGCGAAAACCCAGGACCGACGGCGCGGATTTTTTTGCGCGAGCGATGAACATGCCAAATGGACCGCAATTGTCAATGCGGATTTTTTATGCTCGTCTGAGCGCCCGAATCCTGACGATCGCCCCTGCGGGGCCGATCGTCACCTGATCGAGGCCCAGCCGCCCGGCATCTTGGGCAATTCCGTA
>JAJTZA010000091.1 GCA_021463905.1 Terrimicrobiaceae bacterium
AGGCCCGCAATGAGCGTGTCGCAGAATCAGATCCTGACCGTAGCGGGTCGGCCTTTTCGTGAAGACCTTTCGATTGCTGTCTTGGTTCTATCAGTCTTCGCGACCTTTCAGGCCGCCACCGGTTGGGCGATCCATAACCCCAGCCCGTTGGGCTGGGCTATGGGATTGCTGCGCCTTCAGCGCTTTTCCGGATGGGTGCTTCGTGATGCTTCGCTGCGGCAAGCACTTGGGAACGCATGCTTGTTCCGTTTACCGTCAGATTCCCGCTGGCTTTGTGATGCTTTGCTGCGGCAAACTTTGAAACCGGTCATTCCTGCCTCACCCACTTTTCAGCACGCCGCCTGTACAGGGTGTGATTAAAAGTGGGTGAGATAACATGCGAGAGTGGAGGGCGCGCCGCGGGGGTCATGCGTCACTGTCTGGTTCCCCGAAGGGGATTTCTCCCATAGCCCAGGGTTGCGCGCCACGCGCGCTACCCTGGGAACCGCATTCTCCCCAGAGTTCAACCCTGAAAGGGTTGTCTCAAAATCCTCCCATGTGCGCCCGCGTCGCAAGACAGAGACAACCCTTTCAGGGTTGGACTGTTGGACGGCGCGAACACCCAGGGTAGCTCCGCAACCCTGGGCTAGCGGAAACATCCCCGTTGGGGATGTGGCTTGTCGCATCGGGGTGCTTGAGGAAAGCCCTGCGAGTGGGTGCAAACCGCTCCAACCTCACCCACTTTTCAGCACGCCGCCCGTACAGGTTCATGGAGGGAGGGCTTGACAAGATGCGGACACTCGATTTAAATAATTAAACATTTCAGAGACGATGAGAGAGAAAAGCATGTGCGGGGGGGCATTTTTGTTGGTTGGGGTGGTGGCTTGCGTCTGCGCCTTCCTGACGTTGTTTGGCGGCGTGCTGGTGGCGGCATCTGATGAGGTGGGCGATCACCTGTTGTTTAGTGGGGCAAGCGTTCGGGAGACGGAGGATCAGGCCTGGACCTTGCGCGTGCGCGGTCAGGTGCCATCCCTGGCGGGGTGTTATGTCTTGGTGCATGATGCGCGGGGGAACCTGGTTCTCAAGGCGCATGTTCCGCATGGGGAATATACCGACGGACATCCTTTGGACTTGGTTCTTCCCAAAGATGGTTGGGCGGGCGACTACCAGATTCTTGTGGTGGGACGGGAGGCGGATGTCCGGGGGTTCGACCTGCCGCTGAGCGATCTGAAACTCGAGGTTTACGGGCGGACGTTGTTTGCCACGCGATCGAAGGGACCGCTGTGGTTTCAGGCTGAAGCGGGCGAAACCCCGCAGGAGTTCTCCGGGTACAAAGGTAGCCTGAAAATTTTGGAGGGAGGTCAGCCGCTGGTCGGCCCGTTGCAGTCGGGAAAGCTCTACGCGCTGGACACCACCGGAACCTTCTACTTCAACGCGAAGCCTGGCGCCTATCTGAGCTTCTCCCCCGATCGAAACTTTCACCCGGATCCAAAACTGGCGGCGATTTCCTGGTGGCAACTGGTCAATCCCGCCCTCAAACCGGACGAGTATCCCGCTCCGTCCGGAGACCCAACCGCTAAAAACAAATGAAACCACATCCACCACTCCGGCTGATCCTTGGGCTGGCTGTCATAGTTCTAGTTGGTGCGCCCCTCGAGGCGGAGACCGTCTTTGAGGCGAACTTCGACGACACGCCCCCGTACCAGGAAGGAGCGCGGCTTCCGATAACGCCAGACGCGCTGGGTGGCAAGTGGTATTCGGACAATGTGCCCGGTTTGCCGATTGTGGTGAGCGGGGAGGCGTCGCTTTCCGCGCCGTGCAGCCTGTTGCTGGAAAATACCGGGCAAGGTTTTGAGCCAGAACAGAAGGCCACGGTCTGGAGGTCGGTGGACGTAGAAAACGCGGTGGGTGTGGAGACCGCCAAAACCATCACACG
>JAJTZA010000092.1 GCA_021463905.1 Terrimicrobiaceae bacterium
ATATGCTCGTCATCGATGTTGCAGTCAAAAATGACAGTCTTCCATTCCTATGGAACTGATTTCTGCAACTTTCGGAGATGCGCCCTCACAACCTGTTTGATTCCAGCGTTGCCAAGGGATGATTCCGACCTATGCTCATGCTGACGCTGCTGCCAGAGACTTCCAATGACCGCCGAAAAGCCTTTCCTCACGAACATCCAGCGCGACCGCGACGTGGCGCTGGGCCTGCTAAAACCCTCCCAGCGCGACCTTGAGCACGGCCTTGCCCTTCACCGTGAGTGTCTCGTTGCAGAATCCTACAGCCTCGGCCTGTGTGCGCCAGCTGTGGCCGGGCCACTCAATGCGGAAATCGATGCAGGTGCTTCGGCCATTGAGTTTAAGGATCTGTATGAGGATCAGACCATGCGCAACTGGGCCACCACCCCCGCACTGCGCGAGGAATACCACCACGCCTGGGAAGCCTCCGGCGTTTCCTGCATGTTTCTCAATGCCGGGGAGGAAGGCAACGACCCGGGCCTGCTTCTGCAACGGCTGGCGCGCTACACATGGCTCATGGACACGATGCCGGACATTCTGGCCCGCGCAACAACCGCAGCGCATATCCGCAAGAACCACAGCGAGGGAAAGCATTCCATTTGTTTCAGCCTCAACGGTGTGCCCCTGCCCGGACGCAACCTGAATCCCCGGGACGAATTGCGCGACATCAAGGTCTTTGCCCAGCTCGGTGCGCGCATGATGCACCTCACCTACCAGCGCCGCAATCCCATCGGCGATGGTTGCGGGGAACCCAACGATGGAGGCTTGAGCGATTTTGGGCGCATGGTGATTGCCGAGATGAACCGTCTCGGCGTGATCATTGACCTTGCGCACACCGGCTGGCGCACCTGTTGTGAGGCCGCCCGGGCCTCGACGCTCCCGCTCCTGGTGAGCCACTCTGCCGTCCACGCACTCAGCGCCCACATTCGCGGCAAGCCGGATGAAGTCATTAAAGCCGTCCTCGATTCAGGCGGAACCATGGGCATTACCAACTACCCTGCTTTCCTTGGCCTGAGTGGAGACATCGTGGCCCTTCTCGACCACCTTGCCTATATGGTGCAAAAATTTGGTGACGATTCCGTGACCATTGGCACCGACGCCGCGTACCGGGCTTCCGGCTGCGAGGCCGCCCTGCAGCAACTTCGCTGGCCCAACTCCCGGCCCCGCTGGGAGAATTTGTGGCCGGAGGGCGCGCTGTCTGATCCGCAATTCCACCGGCCCGAGCAACAACAAAGCCTCGCATGGACGAACTGGCCGCTCTTCACCGTCGGCATGGTACAACGCGGCTTCTCCGAGGAAACCATCCGGAAAATTGTTGGTGGGAACCTGCTCCGGGTCGTGGAGGCCAATGAAACACACCGGACTGCGCCGACCCCCGGGGAAGATAAAAACTGACGCGCCCTTTCCTGCTCCTCTCCTCCTATTCCGGACACCGGGTCTGCGACGCCAGCCAGGCAGCACCCACGATGCCCGCCTCGTTTTTCATGGAGGCGGGAACAATGGGCACCGAGACCCTGGAAGCCAGATGCGGGAGGAACTTGTCCGCTTTTTTGCTGATACCCCCGCCAATGACAAACAGGTCCGGAGAAAGGAGCCGCTCGAGTTCGCGGAGGAACACGGCCACCTGACCAGACCATTTCTTCCACGACAAATCCTTCTCTTCGCGGATCCGCTCGGAAGCCCGCAGCTCAGCGTCCTTGCCGCGGATTTTCAGATGGCCAAACTCGCTGTTGGGAATGAGCGTCCCATTGTAAAGCAGGGCCGAGCCAATCCCCGTGCCCAGCGTGATCAACACGACCAGCCCCCGCGCATCCCTCGCCGCGCCAAACCGGCCTTCCGCAAGCCCCGCCGCATCCGCATCATTAACCACTACCACGGAATCGCCTGTGGCCAGGGAAAGAACTTTTGCCGCGTCGGTGCCGACCCATTGTGGATCCAGATTGGCGGCACTCAGTGTGCGGCCCTGTTTGACCACTCCGGGAAATGTGATGCCCGTCGGGCCGGTGTGCCGGAAATTTTTTGCGATGTCGGCGACCACATCGGTCACTGCTCCCGGTGTGGCGGGTTTGGGCGTGGGGATGCGCAGCCGTCCCGTGATGAGCTGGCCCGATTCCGCATCCACCAGAGCGCCTTTGATGCCCGTACCGCCGATGTCAATGCCCAGGGTGATCATGAGATTTTTTTGTATGAGTGTCAGGAGGACAAGTCGCCTGCGGACTCGCCGTTTTCGTAGCGCGCCAGCTCCTCGATGCGGCGTTCGTGGCGGCCACCCTCGAAGGGGGTCGTCAGCCAGATTTCCACAATGCGCAGTGCCATTTCGATCGGGATGACCCGCTGGCCGAGCGAGAGGACGTTGGCATTGTTGTGTCGGCGGGAAAGCTCGGCCGTTTGCTCCGACCAGCACAGCGCGCAGCGGATGCCCCTGACCTTATTGGCCGCGATGGCTTCGCCATTGCCGGAACCTCCAAGGACAATGCCGCGCTCCGCTTCTCCGCAGGCCACGGCTTCCGCCGTTGGAATGATCCAGAGCGGGTAGTCGGTCGGCTCGTTCGTGGGTGCACCAAAATCCCGCACCTCGTGACCCAGCTCGCTGAGCCGGGCCATG
>JAJTZA010000093.1 GCA_021463905.1 Terrimicrobiaceae bacterium
CGGTATTCCACCAGCTTGCGAACGTCCGGGATTTTTGTGCGGCTCCGCGCAAAAGTTTCGCTCTCCGGCCCGATGAGCAATTTCGCGCTGCCATCCGGCGCCACCAAAACTCCCGCCGATTCAAAAAGCGGCCAGTAGTCGGACAAATAACGCACGTTCGCGAAATCCGCCTCGTTGGAGTGAACGAGTAAAATGTCCACCCCCGCTTCCTTCGTCAGTTGCGCCGTGCGTGCAAGCCGCGCCTGAAACTCGCTGTCCGGAATACGGGAACCCCTCGTTTTTGCAGAAGTCAAATCTTTCATAGAACCGTTTACTTATTGCAGGAAAACGATTTTTTCAAGATATTTTTTTCATGAAAAGTTCTCGGGTGACGATTCGTGATGTGGCGGGTGCTCTGGGGCTTTCGACGTGTACGGTATCGAAAGTATTGAACAAGGCGTTTGAGCGGTGTTCGTATGCGAAGGAGACGATTGAGCGTGTGGAGAGGAAGGCGCGGGAGATGGGGTACACTGCGAATCCGCAGGCGCGGAGTTTGCGGACGCGCAAGACGATGTTGGTGGGGTTTTTGTTGCCTTCGGCACCGGCGGCTATTTTTGGGTCCTTGGCTGATGAGATCGAGCAGCGGCTGCGTCCGCATGGTTATCAGGTGTTGATCACGCACAGTCGGGATGGCATCGCTGGAGAGCGTGAGCTGTTGACATCGCTTCTGGCCCGGGGGATTGACGGGCTGGTTTGGGTGCCGGGGCAGGATGAGATTGGCTCGCTTGTTGGGGAGTTTCCCCCGGGCTTTCCGGTGGTGATTTTGGATCGTCCGGGTTGTGGGGGTGGCATTCCGTTTGTGGCGACAGACAATCGTGCGGCGACGGCGGAGTTGGCGCGGAGGATGAGAGGGCTCGGTCACCGGAGGATATTTGTTCTCAATGCGCCGGTGGGAGGCCGCAGCATGAGCGAGCGCTTTCAGGGACTTGTGGATATTTTTGGAGAGAGAGTTCGTGCGGTCAACATTGAGAACGACAGCGGGCAGGCCAAGGAGTCGGTCATGGGTTTGTTAAGGGAGGGGGATGGGGGCGTGCTGCCGGATGCGCTGGTGGCTCTCTCCGAGACGCTGGCGATTGGCGCATTGGCCGGGCTGCGGGATTTGGACATTCATGTTCCGGAGGAGATTTCCTTTGCTGCGTTTGATGATTTCCCGTTGGCGGCGCATTGGTCACCCCGGCTGACGGTTATCCGCCAGGACGTTGGGCGGCTTGCGGAATCGGCGGCGGGGATATTGATCGGGCGCATGACCGGTTCCGGTTCGTCGGCCTCCTGCGGTGATGTCCGCGTTCCTGCGGCGATGGAGTGGCGCGAGTCGGTGGTTGCTCCGCGCCGGTGAGCGCGTGGGGTTTGGAGGAGCCATGATGTCCCAGCCCGCAGTGCGGCTTCTGGTCGGAGAGCGGGCTGTCGCCTTTCCCCGGCGACCGCTCATTCTCGGCTGCGTCTTTCTGGAAAGCTTTGCCGGGCCCGTGCCGGGCGGGGAAGGTGCCGTTGCGCGGCGAGCGTCGGCATTGGTCTCGCTGGGCGCGGATGCCATCGAGTTGGCATGGAGAGATGCGGGCGGCATGTCCTGCGAGACAGAGGCGCGGATTCTGGAAATGCTCGTTACGAAAATTTCTCAGACAGTTCGTTGCGCGGTGCCTCGGGATGAGACGCAGATATTTCCGCCCCTGTTGGCTGTGAATATCCAGCATGTGGAAAACATCGCGGTGGCAGTTTCTCTGGGTGTGGGAATTATCGCGTCCCCGTCTCCGCAATTCCCGAAGCGGGCAGGGATCGCTGGCATCGCGGTTCGCAGGCCTTACCCAACGGACGCGGCGGACGACACCGTTGCGGAAACCCTCGTGCGTGTGGGAACAGACGAAAAACTTCGGAGCGCGACGATTTGGGAGGTTCCACTGTGTGCTTTCGGCAATGCCTCGCGGGGGCGGATGCTTCGGGTGCTCCGGCAGCTCGTCGCTTCCGGGTGTCCGGTCTTGATCTCCGAACCGGGCAGTTGCTTGATGGACGCGGCGGACGCTCTGGCTCGCGATGCGGAAATGGCCGCCTGTCTTGTGGCGGGTGCGCGGAGTGGAGCGGCGATGTTTCGCGTGTGCAATATCGAGATGGCCTGGCGTGTCCTGCGAACACTCGAACGACTCTGCGCGTTATGAGCCCGAACTGTGTTTGGTGGTGGAAAGCCCTGCAGGCCTTTCTGCGCCTCGCCCTGGCGGGGATCTTCTTGTACTCGGGGTTGGTCAAAGCGGGCAGCAGTGAGCAATTTTTTGCGGCACTGACACCCTTCACCATGCTCCCGGAGTCATTTCTCCAGTGGGTTGCCCGCTGGCTCCCGTGGATCGAGACGGGTGTGGGCGTATTGCTCGTCTGGCCCCGCACGGCGCGCTGGGGTGCGGTGGGTGCCCTCCTCCTGCTCGGCGCGTTTCTCTTCCTGCTCGGCTGGGCACTCCAACAGGGCATTGTCGTCTCCTGCTCCTGCTTCGGCCAGGAAGAGCCTCCCTCCGCCGCCAGGATGATCGCCGTCATGCTCCGCGACGGGATTCTTTTTCTGGCCGCACTGGGCGTGCTCTTCCCGCCACCGAAATCTCATCGCCAACGACCGCTTCCTCCCGATAAAGTCAATCCGTGATCGAACGCTACTCACGACCTGAAATGCGCGCGCTTTGGAGCGAGCAGCGCAAACTGGAAATCTGGCTCGAAATTGAAATCCTCGCCTGCGAGGCCATGTCCACGCTGGGGAAAATTCCCGTCGAGGACGCGCAGGCCATCCGCGCCAAGGCGGACTTTGGGCTCGAAGCGGTTCGAGAAAACGAGCGCCGCACGAACCATGATGTCATTGCCTTCCTCGAGGAAGTGGCCACGCATGTGGGGCCTGCCGCGCGCTGGATTCATCAGGGCCTCACGTCCTCGGATCTTCTCGACACCACGCTGGCCGTGCAAATGAACACGTCCTGCGGAATGCTTCTTGAGGATCTTGCCGCGTTGCGCAAGACCATTGCGGGTCGTGCCCTCGAGCACAAATTCACGCCGATGATCGGGCGCAGTCATGGCATCCATGCGGAGCCGGTGACCTTTGGTCTCAAGCTGGCGCTCATGTATGATGAGTTTGGGCGGGCCATCGAGCGTCTCGAGCAGACCCGCGAGCGCATCCGCGTGGGAAAAGTGAGCGGGGCGGTCGGGACGCACGCGCATCTGGATCCGTCCGTCGAGAAGCACGTCTGTGAAAAGCTTGGCCTCAAGCCTGCCGCGCTCTCCACGCAGATCATCCAGCGGGACCGGCACGCGGAGTTTGTCGCCACGCTGGCGCTCATCGCCGGCTCGATTGACCGCTGGGCCACCGAATTCCGCCACTTGCAACGCACCGAGGTCCTCGAGGTGGAGGAGTATTTTTCCGCCGGTCAAAAGGGCAGTTCGGCCATGCCGCACAAGCGCAATCCGATCACGGGGGAGCGGCTCAGTGGGCTGGCGCGGGTGATCCGCGGGCATGCGGTCGCCGCCATGGAAAACATCGCGCTGTGGCACGAGCGCGACATCAGCCACAGCTCGGTCGAGCGGATCATCCTGCCGGACTCGTGTGCGCTTTTGGACTACATGCTGGAGACTCTCCGCAAGCTGGTTGAGGGCTTGCAGGTGTATCCGGAAAACATGAAGCGCAACATGGCGCTCACGGGCGGGTTGTGGGCCAGCCAGTCCGCCCTTCTCATGCTCACGGAGAAAGGCATGGCCCGCCGCGACGCCTACGAGGCCGTGCAACGCGCGGCGATGAAGACATGGAAAGAGGGCGGCACTTTTGCCACCCACCTTGCTGCGGAATCAACCGTGGCTCAGTGGCTCAGTGCCGATGAGATTGCCAGTGCATGTGCGCCGGAGCGTCACTTCCAGCACGTAAACGCCAAATTTGGGGCGGTCGGGCTTCACGGGTCCTAGCCAATGCCTGCGCCCCTCCTGAGCTGATGACCCTTTCCTGCCATGACCTGAGCTGCCTGCGGGAGCGCTGGCGCGGTCGTGAGACGGCCCGGATCGAGCGGGTCACAGCGGAGTTTTCTCCCGGATCGCTGTGCGGCATCACCGGGCCGCATGGTGCCGGCAAGGGGCTTTTGCTCAACCTGCTGGGCCTCATCGAACAAGCCGACACCGGAAAAATTCTCCTGGAGGGCCGCGATGTCACCGGGCTGAATGCCGCAGACCGGGCGGATGTCCGGGATCACCGCTGCGGGTTTCTTTTTGCGCAGACCGCCCTCCTGCCGTCCTTGACCGTTGCCGAGAATGTGGCCATGCCGATTTTTCGTATTCTGGGGATGGACGCGGCATCGGTGCGGGATCGAACGCTTGAAGTCCTGCGTCTGATGGAGGTGGAGGCGGATGAGGGCGTCCCGGCAGGCACGCTCTCCGTGCGAGACGCATGGAGGACGGCCTTTGCGCGGGCCATCGCGCATTGGCCGGGTGTGGTCGTCGCCATCGCACCCGCTGGAACCCCCGACCTTCTGCCGCTGGCGCGCACCTTGGCCGAACAAACGCACACCTGCATCCTCTGGTCCGGCCCCGCCGCCACCCTCGAACCCCACTGCCACCGGCTGATCCATCTGGAAAATGGCCGGATCGTTCGCGAAACATGAAGGCTCTCGCACTGGCAGCAGCGGAGAGCATTCGCGTCTCCAATCTCGCCTTTGCCCTCCGCAGCCTGCCGCGCGAACGCCGCGAAGCCGCTTTCGTTTTTTACCGCTTTTGCCGGGCGGTGGATGACCTGGCCGATGAAGAATGGCTGCCGGTGGGCGATCGGCGCGTGGCGCTTGAGGAATGGCGGCATGCCCTGCTGACCGGTCACGGTCTCCCCGCAGAGCTGGGGGAGGTCATTCGCGCCTATGGACTGGACACCACCTGCCTGACCGCTGTCGTGCGAGGCTGCCTGGATGACCTCGAGCCAACCCGTTTCGCCACCCTCATCGAGCTGCGGGAGTATTGCTGGAATGTGGCCTGCGCGGTGGGACTGGCCAGCATCCGCATCTTTGGATGCGGGGATTCCACCAAAAAATACGCACTGCATCTCGGCTACGCACTCCAATTCACCAATATCCTCCGCGATGTCCGCGAGGACGCAGAACGCCACCGCATCTATCTCCCCAACGAGTTTTTTTCCGAACCGCCCGCTTCCGCCACCGCACTCCTCCGCGACCCGCCACCGCCGGGACTCGGGGCTGCGCTCCATAAACTCACCGTCCTCGCCGAAGAGGAATTCGCCGCCGCCCGCGCCGCCCTTCCTCCAGAAGATGCGCGCGCACTCCTCCCCGCCCGCATCATGGCCGCCCTCTACCGCCACCTCCTGCACACCATCAAAAAAAATCCGCTTGCAGTCCTGAAAACCCGCCCGGCTCTCTCCAAATCCACCCGGTTCCTCCTTGTCTTGCGGACGCTGTTCGGTCGCATCTGACGGCTGATCGCCTCCCATGTGTTATCCGGATGTCTCGAAAATCATTCAGGGAAGCCCTGCCTGAGCGAGGGAGCGGGAGCGGGTTCAGCAGGCGGTTTGTGGAAAAGCGCAGCCGCTTAAAATCCATCGGTTTTGGGGTTAAAGAAGCGGGTGGGGGAGTTGTGAGGGTTGAGGGTGCGGAAGCGTTCGAGGCGCAACTGCCATTTTTTTCTGGCGGTGCGCAGGAAGGGGAGGGGGTTATGGATTGCGGAGCCGTGTCCACAGACGAGCAGGTCGGGGGCGCGTTCGATCATACGATCCAAGGCGAAGACCCAGCCCTGGGAAGCGGGTTCCGCCCTGTTCCAGCAGAGGACGGGGCTGGGGTTGGTCGCCGTGCCCCACCAGGCGTCTCCAACAAAAAGGACATTCAGACCATCCACCCGCGCCTGGAGACCCAGATGAAACCACGTCTGCCCGCCCAGATGGAAAAACTCCAATGTCGGCCCCTCCCAGGTGAGCTGAAAGCCCTCGGGAACTTGCTTGTCAATGGCCAGCCGGCTCTCGCCTGTCCCGTACCAGGAAAGCGGGCAGGCCAGACAAAAATTTTCTGGAGACTCGAGCGGGCCGCTCATCGAGGAGAGTGCGATGATCCGGGCACCCTCTGACCGAGCCAGGCGACTCATTCCATCAATGTGATCCCCGTGGTAGTGGGTCGGGATGAGCCACGCGATTCGGGTGATTCCCAAAGCACGCTTCGCATCTTGAAAAATGGCGTCGTGTTCCGCATGGCGGGCTGCGGGGGGTTTCCACAAGCACAAGCCATCATCAATGACGACAGCCACACCCGAGTCGGCTTTCAGGATGGCCGTATTTCCCGTGCGGTATTGGAAGATATGCGGGGTGAGCTGCCGGAACCCCGGAGCCGGACTGGGAATGTCGGGGCGGTTGATCGGGCGGCTGCGCTTGGGCGGATGAGACAGCACTCCATCCAATCGGCGGACAAGCCGTCGCAATACCGCTTCCGGATTGCGAAGGATGCCCCCGTGAGCGGGCAGGAGGGCCTTCGCCCCACAACGCAACAGACGCAGGGCGGATTCTCTGAGTGCCCGCTGCCCGGCTTCCAGCCCATAATCCCAATCGCAATCAAACCAGTTCCAGAGCCGCCCGTCTCCACAGACCAGGTCGCCGCAAAATGCCAAAACCCCCTCGCGTCTTTTAAACAAAATCGAGACAGCATGCTTGCCGTGCCCGGGAGTGGAAAGGATGCCCAAGTCTTCACTGAGCCACCCCGGCTTCAGGAGAGCCTCGGCCATGATGGGTGTCTCCAGAGTCCGCTCATTGACCGCTCCCGCAAGATGTCCCGGATAATTCCCACGGGTGGTCCAGTCCCACGGTTCCTCCCAAGGCGTGACCATGCCAAGGAGGTGCTGGGTGCCCCGGGCCAAAACCGCATCACCAGCAGAGACAAGAACCCGGGCCTCCGGAAAATTCAAAATGCCCGCCACATGCTCAGACTGCCAGTGGGTAATAAGAACCTGCGCGACCCGGTCACAACCCACGCGCGCCCGGAGGGTGTCTGCCGTAAGATCGGCTGGCGGATCCACCAACCACCATGCGCAACCCACACGAAGCGCATAGCCGTTGACCGGTTGGTGCGGGCCTTCCAGACCACTCGAAAATTGCCAGATGTCCTCAAAGACTTCCTTCCAAAAACCCGATGCGGACTTGCCTGCGCCTAAGCTGATCCCACTCATGTGAAACACCCTCACGCACATTGCTCGATCCCCTCCCACGCCTCAAGCTCTTCTTGTGACAATAGTGAATTTGTCGCTTGACATTGAATTGCAAGGGCAATTTATTGTGTGGGGAACGTATGACAAAGAAGGAGAAGGGGGCATTTTTGAAGGAGGCCAAGGTTGGGGAGGGGAAGGTGCCGTGGGGTTTGCAGCTTCCGGCGTCGGTGGTTCCGCCGGTTATAGATTTGACCGAGTGGGGTGGGCGGTTGCCGACGCAGACGTATTTTCCGATGTATTTGGGGAATGGGCGGGATGCGATGCTGATCAATTTGCTGGGCAGTGGGGAGATGCATTGGGAGCATCCGATGCGGTCAGCGAATCCGCTGACGCGGCTTTTGAACACGGAGTGGTATCGGGCGGATCGGCGGGATCATGGTCATAGTGCATTGGCCTATGGTCAGTTGATGCCCTTTGTGAATTTTTCTGCGGGTCCGATGTTGCGCGGGGAGTTTGTGGTGCCGCGGGATGTGCGGCAGTATTTTCATCCGAGGACAGCGACGCTGACGACGATGTTGAGTCAGCTCGACAATCGGACGCTGGAGCGTCTTGAGTTGCGAATCCAGACATATCTGACTGCGGAGGGGTTGCTTGTTCAAGTGGTTCATTGTCTGGCGGTGCCGGAGGCGGGTGCGCAGTACATATTCACGATGGAGGAGCCTGGGCCGGAGTATCAAAACGCGCAGGTTCCTTTGGTGAAGCCGGAGGGTGTGCGATTTACGCCGGAGGTGGATGATCTGAATTTGCTGTGGTATTCGAGCACCTGGGAGCAGGGTCGTGCGGTGGGATTTTCTTTGGTGGGAGGGGTTGGAGTGAGTCGTTCCGTCGAGCACCGGTCTGCGGCTCCCACGCCATTGCAGGCTGAGCAGGTGACGGAAGTGTTCCATCAGGGAGCGACATTCTGGCGGATCATGGCACTGCAGGACAGTCGCGAAGGGGAAGGCGAAGGGGACAATCCGGATGCTCTCTGCGAAGAGTTGCTCGGGCGGGTGGCGCGGCTGGGGGTCGAGGGACTTGCCGCCGCGCATCGTGTGGGATGGGAGGAATACTTTGCCACGTCCTCGGTCACCCTGCCTGATCCCACGGCGCAGTTTCTGTACGAAGTCTCGCGTTACAACATCAAAGCCAACCTGCACCCCTGTGGGCTTTTGCCAATGGGCACACTGCCTTATCTCTGGCAGGGCGCAATGTTCTGGGACGCCGCCTTTGGCCATCAGGCGCTCCTCGGTTGTGGAAACTTCGCGGAAGCGCGTTCGATCACAAATCACCTTGCCACGCTTGAGGGCCATGGGCGGGATCTGGCCAGGGCGATGGGATCCGAAGGAATCCGGCTCGAGTGGACGGTCAATCTCTTTGATTTTTCCAAATACGATCCCCCGACATTTCAAATCCACAACAACGCGGTGTGGGCGCACTGCGCGTTCCTTGAGGAGATTTATCAGGCACGGGAGCTGGACGAGCGCATGGTCGGGTTTGTCCGTGGCCTGCTGGCCTTTCTGGTGGACCGGCTGGCATTGCGCGGCGACACTGCGCCGGAACCCATCATTGGAGTGGATGAGTCGTATTGCGACCCGAAGCCCAACGACACCTGGAGTCTGGCGGCCTGTCTTGCCGCGCTGGATGACTATCAACAATTTTGCAAGCGGCGGGGGATCGTGGATGACCTGCCGGGCCTGGCCGAGGCGCGTGAGCGGCTCGATGCGCTTCTCGCTGGGAATGTGGATGCGGCGGGGGGGTTGCAATCCTTCACGGGAGGGGCGTTGCCTCATTGGGGGTCGCTGGTCTTTGACCTTTTTCCGGACTTGGAATCGGCGCTTCCGACGTTGGGGTTGATGACCCAAAACTACAGTGCCGAGTGCGATCTTTTCAACTTTCATGGGCTGAACCGCTATGCGGAACGCGCCTTCCCATGGGCCAACAACTGGGTGGCGCGATGCCTCGCCCGCATGCGCCGCCCCGAGGCGCTCCACTACTGGCTCAACAATACCCGCGCCACCAACACCTTCGGAGGAGTCCCCGAACGCGTGTACTATCATGGCGAAAATTACATCAACTGGTGCATGACCGGCCACGCCGCGCAGGTGTGGGCGATGAATGCCATGCTGGCGGATTTTCGCGATGGGAGGCTGACCTTGCTGGGCGGGATTGATCCCGCGCTTTGGCAGAATCTGGCTTATGAAGATTTGCGCGTCGAGGGCGGATTGGCCGTTTCCCTGACGCTGCAAGAGGGGGCCGTGACCAGCCTGCGCATCCATTCGACAGCGACGGTTCCACAGGAGGTTTCCATTCACCCCCCAGGCTTTGGATCGCCACAATCCCGCCGCATCGAGCCGGGGGAAAACATCCTCATCTCATGACACACACGGACCGACGCTTTATAGGATGCCCAAACCGCAGGGTGTTTTGGGACGCAAGACCCTGAAAATTTCCCTTGATTTGTTGCATGAAAACGCTAATTTTGTTGCATGAAAACGCTCCGTTCCTCATTTAGGCGGGGGTTCACCCTCGTGGAAATTTTGGCAATTGTGGCCGGGATTTCGATTCTTGCCGGCAGCGGGTATGTGGCCATATCGAATGTGAGTCGTCAGGCCGAGGAGAGCAAGCTCGAGTCGGATGTGGCGGTGATCAACCGTGCGCTGGACGCCTACGAGGCCAGTGGTGGCAATCGGTCCAGCATCACGGGAGTGGACAATGCGCTGAGTCGGCTCAAGAGCGCGGCGGATTCGGATTCCCGCGCCAAGATGGCCGGGTTGAAGAGTTCGTTTTTGGACAAGCGAGTGGATTACGACGAGCAGAGCGATGAGGAGGCCGCGACGGGTCAGCCGCGCGCTCGGTGGAATACGACCAGCAAGCGTTTTGAGATTGCATCTTCAGGAAGCAAAGGCGTCAAGCGGTTCAAGTTCGATGAGGAAGCCGCCACCGAGTCTCATGCTGATGAGGCGCGTTCGCGCACCAAAGATATTGGCACGGAAACCAAGTGGGTGTGGGACTATTCGGATACCGCGCCTCCGGTGCTCACCTCGGCCAGCGAGCCAACGACCACGGGTGCCAGCAGCCCCGGAGGGACGCTCAACCGGCTGACCGCACTCAGCGCACCCAACTTCTCTCCCCCGGCGGGGACGTACGCCTTGGCGGACTTTGACCCCGGCAAGCTGGTGTCCATCTCGAACCCGAACCCGGCGGGGTCTTCGCAAATCTATTACAGCACGGGAGGGCCGTATCAGCTCTATGCCTCTGCGGTCTCCGTGCCTCCGGGCAGCACACTCACCGCAGTGGCCATCACCCAGGACCCAAACCTTTTCACCAACAGCGGCAGCGCATCGGCGGCTTACACCGCGATCCCGGTCCAGCTCACTCTCGATCTTTCCGGTCCCGCGTCCGTGACCTACCAACAGGCCGGCGGCTCCATGGGGCCCGGCAGCATTCCCGTGAGCACTCCTCCCCCGCTCGTCGCCACCATGAATGCCGCCATCCCGGCTTCCTTTGCCAGCAAATACGAAATCCGCTACACCTTGGATGGCAGTGACCCGGTCTCCAATGGATCGGTCGCAACAGTGATCGGCAGCTCCGCCAACATCCCCTACAGCTATGCTGACTGGGGAGCGGGCGGTTCCTTGAACGTCCGGGCTGTGGCCGTCTCCAACGATTCCTTCCTGACAACTTCAACCGTCGGCACAGAAAGCATTGCCGCATCCAAGGTGACACTGGCGGCTCCAAAAATCACGCCGGAGAGCGGAAGCGCGGGGGATGAGGTCTCCATCTCGCGGGATACCAGTCAGGTGTATCCGCAGGCCTTCGCCTTGGCGTACACGACCGATGGAACCAATCCGGTCAGCCCCGGCAGCACCACTTCGGAGCCAATTCTTATCGCATCTGCTCCGGCAGGAACAATCAAGGCAGCCGTCTTTGCCCCCACTCTGACCAACTGGTTTAGCGCCAGTGGCGTGGCGACGGCGGAGTTTGTCGCGGGAACCGGTGGTGACATGCTCCCGGTCGGCATGTTGGTGGGGTCAGTCATTGTTGGCAACAGCGGTTCGATCAAAGGCAGCGTCACGCTGGTGTCCCGGACGCCACAGCCGGATATTAATCTGAGTGGTTCCGCTACGGTCAAAGGCAATCTTTATGTGCCGGGAACTCCGCGTGTCTATCAAAGCATGGCCAATCTCTGGTGGGCACCGAGCAATGACCACCTCTGGAGCGGGCGCATCCAGGGCAAGGAATTTGATGAGGATGGGCAGCCGGTTTCTCCGGCATCTCCCGGATGGTCGCCTTCGCCCCGCGTGGTGGATCTCTCCGGGGATCCCCTGCCGACGGATTACGATATTCTCATCAACAATTCCTCATACATTGAAGGAAAAATCTACCGGCGCAGCGAGCCAAGAACCCTGCCAACCGTCGCCCAGCCTCCCCCCAAGGCCAACAACAATAGCATCAATTTTAACTGGGCCGCCGACCCCAATCGCACCGTGGATCCCAACCCGCCCACCAGCAGCCCGGCCAGCTTTAATGCCCGCTCCAATGCCATCGTGACCGCCAAACCGGGCAACTATGGTAACGTAACCGTACAAAATACCGCCAAGCTGATCCTGGGTGATGCGAATAACCCCAACAATGTCCAGTATTACACATTTGACTCGCTCGAGCTTTCCGGCTCCAGCTCGTTGCAGATTGTCGGGAAGGTCGTCATCACCATCAACTACTCAACAGGCGGGAAATCCTTCAAGACCTCCAACAGCGTGAACGTGGGCAACCCGGCGCACCCCGACTGGCTGCAGCTCAATGTGTACTCCAGTGCGCCGCCGAGCGACACGATCCGCCATGTGGAAGTCAGCGGAGCAGGCAATTTCTACGGTCAGGTCAATGCCCCCACGGGGCTTGCGAAAATCGGAAACAG
>JAJTZA010000094.1 GCA_021463905.1 Terrimicrobiaceae bacterium
CAGGGACCGGCAGGACGCCCAGCACGAGCAGGCTACAGTGCGCGGCCAGGGCGTGCCGCGCCAGGAACCTTCTTCGCATGTCCGAACCCATCATTGCCGTGCAGCGCGTGACCAAGCAGGTGACCGACGCCTCGGGCACCCTCACCATTCTCCACGACATCGATTTCGTGCTCAGGCCGCGCGAGTCGGTGGCCGTCGTCGGCGCCTCGGGCTCGGGCAAGAGCACGCTGCTGGCGATCGTCGCCGGCCTCGATCTGCCCAGCAGCGGCAGCGTGCATCTGCTCGGCCAGGACCTGTTCGCGATCGACGAGGACGCGCGCGCGGCGCTGCGCGCGCGCAGCATGGGCTTCGTGTTCCAGAGCTTCCAGCTGCTGGGCAACCTCGATGCGCTCGAGAACGTGATGCTGCCGCTCGAACTGGCCGGCCGGCGCGACGCGCGCGCGGCGGCCACCGAGATGCTGCGCCGCGTCGGCCTGGGCGAGCGGCTGCGCCATTACCCCAAGGTGCTCTCGGGCGGCGAGCAGCAGCGCGTGGCGCTGGCGCGCGCCTTCGTCGTGCGCCCGGCGCTGCTGCTGGCCGACGAGCCCACCGGCAGCCTCGACTTCGCCACTGGCGAGAAGGTGATGGAACTGATGTTCGAGATGAACCGCGAACTCGGCACGACGCTGCTGCTGGTGACGCATGATCCGGCGATCGCCGCGCGCTGCCAGCGCCGCCTGCAGATCGAGGCCGGGCGCATCGTCAGCGACGAGTCGCAGGTGGCGGCGTGAGGGCCACGCATATCGGCACGGCGCTGGCCCTGGCCTGCGCGCTGCTCGTCGGGTGCGCGCCGGTGTCGCCGGTGTCGCCGGTGCCGGCGGTGTCGCCGGTGTCGCCGGTGTCGCCGGTGTCGCCGGTGTCGCCGGTGTCGCCCACTCCCCGAGTGCCGGAACTGCTGCAGCCGCCGAGCGCGCTGCATGTCGAGGGCGTGCCGCCGCTCGAGCGCGCGCGGCTCGACGCGGTGCGCCGCTACTCCGAGGTGCTGGGCCACGCCTTCGTCGACTGGCACCCGACGCGGCGCGAAATGCTGCTGG
>JAJTZA010000095.1 GCA_021463905.1 Terrimicrobiaceae bacterium
AAAAACATCCTCTTCCGTCACCTCCTGCCCAATCTGGCAGGCGTCATCGTCATTTACATGACCCTCACCATTCCGGCTGTCATCATTGATGAATCCTTTTTGAGCTTCCTGGGCCTGGGGGTCCAGTCGCCTCAGGCCAGTTGGGGGTCGCTGCTGGCTGATGGTGCGTCCGCTCTCAACCCTCTGAAAATCCGCTGGTGGCTGGTGGTTTATCCTGCGGCGACGATGGCCCTGGCGCTTCTCTCCCTGAATTTTCTCGGGGATGCGCTCCGCGATGCGCTCGATCCGCGCCGGTTCTGACGGAGCAGGCCCATTCCCTCATTCCGCGTGGGATAGGATAGGATATGGGCCGCGCCGCCAGGGAAGCCAGGACGCAGGGAAGGAAGTGTCAGCCTGCGGTGGGTGTCTGGCTGGCCGTTGCCTGTGCGAGGTGCTCCTTTGGGTGGAGGTTCGAGATGCGCATTCCGTAGAACGAGCGATACACGAAGTAGAGCGCGACGAGGAAGAGGATCACCCCAAGCGTGATGGACACATTCCGGTTGCTGCTGATCGCAATGTCCACGGCGAGAATGCCGAAAAGCGTGGTGAATTTGATGATCGGGTTCAGCGCGACCGAGGAAGTGTCCTTGAACGGATCGCCGACAATATCGCCGATCACCGTGGCCGCGTGAAGGTCGGTTCCCTTTTGCTTCAGCTCGACCTCGACAACTTTCTTCGCGTTATCCCAACATCCGCCGGCGTTGGCCATGCTGATGGCTGCAAAGAGGCCGAAGATGGCAATCGAGATCAGGTAGGAGCTGAAGAACACCGGGTCGAAGCACGCGAAGGCGAGCGCGAGACAGAAGACGACCACGAAGATATTGATCATCCCATACTGCGCGTAACGGGTACAAATGAGCACGACCTCATTGCTGTTTTCGGCGGGGGCGCGTCCCTCGACATCCAGGTTGATGTTTTTCTTGATGTAATCCACCGCGCGGTACGCGCCGGTCGTCACAGCCTGTCGTGATGCGCCGCAGAACCAGTAAATGACCGCTCCGCCCATGAGCAGACCAAAGATGACCCGCGGCTCGACAATGTTGAGCGGCTCGAGGGTCTGCCACCCGAAGTGATCCTTGAGCATGAGGATCAGCGAAAAAATCATGGTGGTTGCGCCGACCACGGCCGTTCCGATCAACATGGGTTTGGCCGTTGCCTTGAAGGTGTTCCCCGCGCCGTCGTTGTCTTCCAGGAGCAGCTTGCCGGTCTCGAAATCCGGTTTGAATCCGAAGTCCCTCTCGACGGTCTGTTCGATGTTGGGAAGCGTTTCGATGGTCGAGAGTTCGTACACCGACTGCGCGTTGTCGGCCACCGGGCCGTAGCTGTCCACGGCCAGCGTGACCGGCCCCATGCCCAGCATCCCAAAGGCCACCAGTCCAAATGCAAACACCGCCGGGTATTGCATGAAATCCCCCAGCGCGTGCATGCTTGTGAGATAGGCGATCAGCATGAGAATGGCCAGGGTCAGCCCCTTCCAGAAGGCTGAAAAATCGCCGGCAATCAGACCGGAAAGGATGGTCAGCCCCGCGCCGCCCTCGCTGCTCGCATTGACCACCTCATGACAGTGCGCGCTGCGCGTGCTGGTGAAAATGCGCGTCAGCTCCGGGATGACCGCACCGGCAATCGTTCCGCAGCTGATGATGAGCGCCAGCTTCCACCACAGTTCGCCCATTTTTGGCTCCAGCATGAAGAAGCTCACGGCCACGCTGACGAGGATGCAGAGGATGGAGGTGAACCACACGAGGCTGGTGAGCGGATGCTCGAAATCAAAGCGCGCGTGTTTCCCCCACTTGGCGCGGGTGAGCATGGCATTGAGTTTCCATGCCAGCATGGCACTGGGGATCATGACGATGCGCATGGAGAAAATCCAGACGATGAAACTCCACTGCCATTCGGGTTTCACGGCCAGAACGATGAAGCTGATGAGCGCGACGCCGGTGACACCGTAGGTCTCGAATCCATCGGCGGTCGGCCCGACACTGTCGCCGGCATTGTCACCCGCGCAGTCGGCGATGACGCCCGGGTTGCGCACGTCATCCTCCTTGATGCGGAAGACAATTTTCATCATGTCGCTGCCGATGTCGGCGATTTTTGTGAAGATGCCGCCGCAGATGCGGAGCACGCTGGCACCGAGGGATTCACCGATGGCAAAGCCGACGAAGCTCACTCCCGCAAGGTCCGGCGGCACAAAGAGCAGCACGATGATCATGATGAGCAGCTCGACGCTGATCAGGAGCACACCGATGCTCATTCCCGAGCGGGTCGGGATTTCCGAGACGGGGAGCGCCCGTCCGCCCAGCGCGGCAAAGGCCATGCGGCTGTTGGCCACGTTGTTGATCAGCATGCCAAACCAGGCCACCATGAAGGATCCGAGGATGCCGATCACCGACCACATGATGATGATGGCCACGCGCCCCACCGACATCCCCTTGAGGAAGCCAAAATAATAAATCATGGTCGCGCCAATGAGCAACTGCAGAAGGAAGAGCAGCCGTCCCTGCTGCAGGAGATAAGTGCGGCAGGTGCCGTAGATCAGCTTCGAGACATCCAGCATGCTCTGGTGCGCAGGCAGCTTTTTCAGCTTCCGATACTCGGTCCACCCAAAGAGCATCCCCAAAAGACACACAATGATGCCAAATACCAAAATCTGGTTGCCCGTGGCCTGAAACCCAAGAAAATCAAAAATGGCACTGCGCTCGGTTGGCAAAACCAAATCTGCCTCGCTGGCCAGCACCGGCGCGCAAGCTCCAGCAAAGAGGAGCAGTGCCAGCAGGATGCGGTGGAAAAAGGAACGGGACGTGAGAGTGGCGCGCGGCGTGTTCATGGTTCTGTTGTTTGGTAAAAGTAAAGTCAATTGGGCTTTGGTTGGATGTGATTTTTTGTGGCAGAGGAATACAATTCCCTGTCGGAATGCGAGGACAACTATCAGATGTTCTTATACGACGCCAACTGGAAAAATAAATAATTCACGAATTTTTTGGAACTCTTTGGAGTTCAGAATTGCAGGAGGACCTTTCCGGAGCGTTTTTCGCGGGCGGCCTCGGTGAGCGCGGCGGGCGCATCCGCCGCCGGGTAGATGCGATGAACGGGAAGGCGCAGGACTCCCTGTTCGGCCCAGGTGGTCAGCCGACGGTAAAGAGCGACTCTCTCCTCGGGAGCTGCGGAGGATTTCCAGCGTGTGAGCCAGAATCCGGAAAAGCGCAGGCCGCGAAAGATGAGGAGGCCGTTGGGGATTTTCAGGGGCTGACGGCCCATCGCGCCGTAGGTGACCAGGGTTGCGTCATCCGCCAGCGCGTTGGCGAGATTCAGCGCGCTGGCACCGCCCACCGCGTTGAGCGCGAGACGAACGGGCTTCCCCCCGGTGAGCGTCCGTCCCTCGCGGCGCAGGTCGGTTTCCTCGGTCACCACGCGATCCGCGCCGAGGGCTTCCAGCTCGGGGATCAGCTCCGGGCGGCGGACGATGTTGAGCGTTTTGAGACCGAGGGCCGCTGCGATGCTGATCACACTGCGCCCGACTCCGGAATTGGCCGCGTTTTGCGTGACCCATTCACCGGGGATCAGCTCAACGAATTTTTCGAGCATGAGGAGCGCGGTGGGTGGATTCACTCCCAACTGACAGGCCAGCTCCGGGGCGGTGTCCGCCGACACAGGGAAAACATCTGTCGCAGAGACGAGGATACGGGAGGCCCAGGTGCCCCGGCACAGAACCCCGACACGGTCTCCCGCCGAAAGCCCTTCGACTCCGGAGCCGACGGCCTCGACCACCCCCGTGCCTTCGCTCCCCAAAACCGCCGGAAGTTTCGGCAGCGTCCCATATTTTCCCTCGATGGTATTCAGATCCGCCGGATTGATCGGCGCGGTCACCATCTTCACCAAAACCTCTCCGACTCCCGGAGACCGAGGAGGAGAGACTTCACGAACAGCCACACCTTCCCCGGAAGAGCCAAAGCTTTCCAGTGTGACCGCGAGGTTGGGCATTGTCCCAGTCAAACCGTGGCGGTCGGCCTACAAAGAGGGCGCTGTGCGCACTTTGTCTTCCCAGCGCGTGAGGAGATGGACGACCATGTTGGTTCCAAATTTGAAGGATGCCGTAAGCGCCTCCACCGTGAGGTTGCGGACATAGACGCCCCGGTTGTTGTAGAGGACTTGATTGATAGCGACATACTGGCCATTTTTATCCCGGCGCGCATCAATTTGCCCCTTCTCATCGAGACCGATCTGCCACATGTCCCCGTAATCGTTCGAGGTGTAAATAATGCCGATTTCACCATAAATCCGGAGCACCTGAATGGGGTCCTTATAGTAATTCAGGCCGGACGGCAGGTCTTTCACTTCCGGAAAATAGTTTTTGGTGAAAATCGGGTGATTGACGGGCAGCGGCTCGAAGTTTTTATCCACATCGGGGATGACGCGCTTCATCTCGCGCCGGAAGGCGATGTCAAAACGCGAGCGCAGACCGGGCAACGAGGCATCGCCCCAGATGCACCCACCCATCCGCACATATTTTTGCAGGTTTTCGACTTCCCGTTCGGTCAGCTTGAAATCGCGCGTCCCGGTCAGAAAAATAAACGGCGGCTTGACCGAAAAAATTTCGTCGCTGTCCAGTTTGATGGCCTTGACATTTTTGTAATTGGTTTTGATGCGGTCTTTTGACCAGAAGCTCATCAAGTAGAGGAGGTTCGGGAGGCTGCCGGTGACGATCTCATTTTTGATGACGCGCACGGTCGAGTTCCAGTCTCCGCCCTGGTATTGGCCGATGTAGGCGGTGAACTCGAACTCGCGGTTGCGGGTGCCGGTGCCGCCGCCCGTGCCTTTGCCCCAGCCACCCGTGAAGGCCTTGATTTGCGAGGCGGCAGCTGCGGTGAGACCATCTCCGCTCACCCGTCCCGCAGCCGGAACCATCTGCGCCGCCGAAGGCGTGGTCGGCGTGTTGTTCATCACCGGAGCGATGGTGGGACTCATGGTGAAATTGAGCGCGTTGGGAGCGGATGTCGTAATGGCCGAGAGCGAGGACGTGTTTGTCGGCGTCGGCACCGTCGAGACATCAAACGTCGTCTCCTGCGGCGTGACATCGGTCTGCTGCGGCGCATTCGCCTGGACCTCGCCACCCTGCACATAGCCCCCCTCGCCGCCCTCGAAATCCGCCGGCTCCTGCACCGCATGGAAAAGCACCGTCGTTCCAAAAATCATGACAATGATCAGGTGGAGGACGAAGGATATTGTGAAATCCCGCGACTGACTGAACTTATCGAGGATTTTTTGGATCAGAGGGTCTTGGGTCGCCATGAAGTAACAATGGCCTCCCGCGCGCATTTTTGCAAACACTTTTGGGCAATACGTTTGCTGGCGGGCTGGGCAGCTTCTTGATGCTCGACTCGGGGGAGGAATCGGTGCAGGGTTTTGGTATGCAATCCATGAAAACCTGCGACCTGCCCGGCATTCCCAAAGTCCGCTCCGGCAAGGTTCGGGAAGTATTTGATTTGGGCGACAGGTTTTTGATCGTGGCAACAGACCGGCTCTCCGCCTTCGATTGCATCCTGCCCGACCCGATCCCCGACAAAGGAGAGGTGCTCACCCGGCTCTCCGCGTTCTGGTTCGAGAAACTGGATTTTATTCCGAACCATTTCCTGACAGCGCGCGCGGCGGAGTTTCCGAAATCGCTGGA
>JAJTZA010000096.1 GCA_021463905.1 Terrimicrobiaceae bacterium
ACCAAGTCGAGTGAGAAAAGTCGTCGAACCATTTTCCAGCGACGCTTGCGCGGATAATCCAGACACGGGCAAGTAACAAAGACACATTGTGCATAATCCGATGCTCCCCCGTGGATAATTTTCCAATGCCATTCCTCGCCGCGATTGCGCCCCTCTGCCGCCAACGCCTTCATTTTCTTCACTAGCGGGCGTGGATCGAAAGTTTGCAGCGCAGGAAGAAACTGACCCCGCAGCAGTGCCGCGTGGGCCTCGCGAGGATGGCAGGGCAGATCGTTGTCCGCCCATTTCCAAAAATAGTAGCTGGAGATTTTTTCCATGATGAAATGGCCGATTCCTTTCTCGTGTTTGTGATGCACCATGACAGAAGGGGTGGGACAAATACAGTCCTATCCATAAATATCCTCTGGCTCTGCATTGAGCGGTCAAAGTGGAACCCAAACAATCGAGATCCTGATTCCTCAAGATATTCCATGACGGTATGGGGGTGCGTGTTCATAATGGGGTGATGAAACTGCGTATTGCGCTGACGATGGGAGATCCGGCGGGGGTGGGGCCGGAGCTGTGTGTGAAGGTGTGTTCACACCCGGAGGTTGCTGCACTGTGTGATGTGGTGGTTGTGGGGAATGCGCGCGTCCTTTCGGCGGCGGCGGTTCTGGCTGGTGTTCCGGTTCCATCGCGGATTCTGGAGAGTGCGGTGGTGCGGGAGGATTTTCCGCGCGGGCGGGTGGATGCGGAATGTGGGCGGGCCGCCTATGATGCGCTGATGAGCGCGATTGGGATGTGTCAATCCGGCGAGGCGGATGCGGTGGTTACTGCTCCGCTCAACAAGGCGGCCCTTCATGCGGCGGGGGTTCCCGAGCCGGGACACACAGAGATACTCGCGCGGGCGACAGGATCTCCGCGCCACGCTCTCATGCTTTACAGCGAAAAACTCGCCTGTGTTTTTGTGACCTGTCATCAATCGCTGGCCTCCGTTCCGGGGAACCTCTCGGTGAGCCGTGTCACTGAGGTTGTGGAACTGGCTCACGCCGCGCTAAAAAAACTGCGGGGGTGTGCACCGAGGCTGGCACTTCTGGCACTGAACCCGCACGCGGGCGAAGAGGGGTTGTTTGGAGACGAGGAGCGCTTGCATCTCATTCCCGCTGTGAGGATCGCGCGGGCGCGGGGCTTCAACCTCTCCGACCCCCTGCCGCCAGACACCGCCTTTGTCCCGGAAGCTCTCACGCGTTACGATGCCCACGTGTGCATGTATCACGACCAGGGGGCGATCCCTTTCAAAGCCCTGGCATTTGACGAGGGCGTGAATGTCACCCTCGGATTGCCCATTGTGCGGACATCGGTGGATCATGGGACGGCCTTTGACATTGCATGGAAGCCGGGCAGCCCGGCCCGCGCTGACAGCCTGCTGGCAGCCATCCGCCTTGCTGTGCGCCTTTCGGCCTCCCCTTCGGCTTCCCTTTCCCAATGAGTTCTTTGCTGGCCGCCGCATGGCGTTATCGCCGGGAGCCTTCGCTGGCCTGCTACACGGCCTGCAAGTCCCTGATGGATCCCGCCTACGCTTTCGTCGCGGGCACCTTCTCCGGCTCGAAGCTCCCCTTGCTGGACATCGGCTGCGGGGCGGGCCACCTCGCCGCCTACCTGCGCGCGAAAGGCTTCACGGCTCCGATCACGGGCGTGGATGCGGACGCGAGGAAGATCGCCGCCGCCCGGAATGCGCTGCCCGATTGTGAGTTTCTGGCCGGCGATGCCTTGAACCTGCCTGAACATTCCGGAAACGTCGTTCTCCTTGATGTCCTGCACTATTTTTCCGTCGAGGATCGTCGGCGGCTGCTGATGGGGATTCGCCAGCGACTGGCATCGGAAGGAAGAGGGCGGGCGGTTCTTCGCGTGACCTTGCGCGACAGCTCCTGGCGCTTTGCGGTCACGCGGCTGGAGGAATGGATTGTCCGGGTCAGCGGATGGATTCCCTTCCGGGCCTCGGGGTTCCCAACGCGCGAGGAACTCCTCGCGCATTGCGGGGACTCGCTCCAGGAACTCAGACCACTCTGGAGCGGCACGCCATTCAACAGCTACGTCCTTATTTTGCAGGAGAGACCGCCGGACGGTCGGGCCTGACGGGTGCTTCCTGACGGACAACCGCGTTGGCAATATCATCCAATTTTGCGGCGATGGCCGCATTGTCAGGGTCGAGCTTGACGGCTTTTTTCCAGTAGAGGATGGCTTCGGATGTGCGACCGAGTTTCTGGCAGGCATCGCCGATATGTTCAAAGACGGTCGCATCGGGCTCGGGGAGGTGCTCGGCGGCGCGCAGGAGCGTGGAGAGGGCCTCCTCGAACTGACCCTGACGGAACTGGAGCCAGCCGAGGCTGTCCAGGTACGCTCCATTGCCCGGTTCCATTTCCAGAGCCTTGCGGATGAGATGTCCGGCTTCCTTGAGGTTGATGCCCCGGTCTGCCCAACTGTAGCCCAGATAGTTGTAGGCGCGCGCGGCGCCGGACGGGTTCATGGTCATGGATTTTCGGAGAAAGCGCTCGGCTTCCTCGAGGCGGCCCGCGCGCTCGGCGGAGGCTCCATAATCAAAATAAAAATCCGCATCGAGCAAGGCTGGCTCGACATTGATGGCCTGTTGTTCTGCGGCGTGAAAGGCCTTCAGGGCATCTTCATGCTGGTGGGCCTGGCTGAGGGCGATGGCGTGATAATAAGACAAGCGGGCTTCGGTTGGGAAGAGCCGGCGCGCTTCAGCCAATGCGACTGCCGCCCGGGGAAAATCCTCCATCTTGAAAAGCAAGTCCACGAGGAGCACGTGACGGTCCAAAGTCTGCGGGTCAAGCAGGAGTGCCTGTCGTGCGTTGGCTGCCGCCTGCGAGATGTTGTCTTCCTTGAGGTAGAGCTGGGTGAGATGGTCGTAGGAAGACAGGTCGAGCGGATTGAGCCGGATGATTTCCGAAAACATCGCGATGGCCTCGGGCCTTTTGTCGAGTTCCGCAAACCCCACCGCCAGCCTCTTGCGGAGGTCGGGCAGCGAGGCTTTGATCTGGTAAGCGCGCTCGTAGCAATGCACCGCATCCTCGGTGCGACCCGCCAATGCGTAGAGGTCTCCCGCCCGCGCAAGCACTGCCGGGGCCTCCTCCGCATGAGAAACCGCGCGTTTTAAGAAGCCCTCCCACCGCGTCCCCCAGACCTCCGGCGCACCGGGCGTACGCGCAAGCCTCCCCGCAAGCTCCGCCATGTTCAGCCAAAACTCCGGATCAGTAACCTGCGCACGGTAAGCCTGATCAAACAGGCCAGCCACCCGACTCCGCTGGCTCTGCGTCAACGCGATCTCCACGAGAACCTGATAGGCATCCGCACACGACGCGTCGGCCGCCAGCGCTTTGTTCGCGTAGCGCACGGCCAGTTCCGGCTTGTTCAGATGGCGCAGATAAACAATGGCCAGCGCGAGGCTCAGGTCGGTGTTTTTGGGGCGTGCTTTTAGCGAGTCCTTGAGCGTGGAGATGGCCTCGACGGTTTCACCCCGGCGCAGGTATTCCTGTGAGAGCCGCAGGGCCAGCTCCGCGTTCGAGGGGTCCAGGTCGAGCGACTTGCGATAGCTCTCGAGGGCGTGGTCGGGGCCATCGCTCTCCTCCTCGAAGAGTGCTTTGGCAAACCATGCCATGGCGTCGGCTCTGCGCGCGGCATCCGGGTTCAAGCGTGCGGGTGGCGGCTCGATCTCCATCTCACGCGGCAGCAGATCCGCTTCGGCGGCAGGACATCCCGCCGCCAGAGCAAGGAGCAATGCGGCGAACCCAAGGGTGCGCCACTGCGACCTTCGTTGCGTGCCGGGCTTCCGCATAGTCATACGCGGAAATCTACCCGTTACGAGCGATAGCGCAAACGCTTCTTGTGCCGGTTCGCCCGCATGCGTTTGCGGCGCTTGTGTTTGGCAATTTTGGCTTTTCTTTTCTTTTTCAGCGAACCCATGGTCGGGACGAAACTGGTATTTTAATAGACGACTTTGTTGAGGGGATACTCGATGATCCCCTCCGCTCCAAGATCCTTTAGCTTGGGGATGATTTCGCGGACCACTTTTCCTTCGATGATGGTTTCCACGGCCACCCACCCGGCCTGAGCCAAGGGCGAAACGGTAGGATTGCGTAATGCGGGCAGGTCGGCAAGCAATTTTTCGAGGTGAGCTTTGGGGAGGTTCATTTTCAGTCCGACGAGGTCGCGAGCGTTGAGTGCGCCCTTGAGGAGGAGGGCGAGGCGGCGGAGCTTTCCACTTTTCCAGGGGTCGGCCAGGGTCTCGCGGTTGGCGGCCAGCACGGGAAAGGATTCCATCAGGGTGGCCACGATGCGCAGCTTGTTGGCGCGCAGGGAGGAGCCGGTTTCGGTGACATCCACAATGGCATCCACCAGCTCCGGCACCTTCACCTCGGTGGCTCCCCACGAGAACTCCACATGCGCCTTAACCCCATGCCCGGAAAAAAACTTCCTGGTCAGACCGACGGCTTCAGTGGCCACGCGCTTGCCTTCGAGGTCGGTGGGGTGACGGATCGGCGAGTTCTCGGGCACCACCAGCACCCAGCGCGTCGGATTGGCCGTGGCTTTGCTGAAGGGCAATTCCTCGACCTCTTCGATGTCCGACCCATTTTCGGCGATCCAGTCGCGTCCGGTGATGCCGGCATCGAGGTGGCCGTTCTCGATATAGCGGCTGATTTCCTGTGCGCGGAGCAGGCGGATTTTCAGCTCCGGGTCATCCACTGCGGGACGGTAGGAGCGCTGGGAGCCGCTGATGCAATACCCGGCGCGCGCAAAAAGCGCGAGGGTGGCCTCCATAAGACTGCCCGACGGCAACCCGAGTGTGAGTGTGGGATGAGATGTCATGATGCGCACTACCCCTAACCGCACCACACGCTGCCGCGAAGCCAAAATTTTATTTTCCCGGGTGCTTTTTGGCGGAGACCGCCTGCCCGAGGACGCGTTCGTAGGCGGAAACGGTTTCCTGAAAATCGAATCGTCCGGCCAGACCGAGCGAGGCCTGGCGCATGGATGCCAACTGCCCGGGGTTGTTGGCGAGCCGGGCCAGCGCGTCCGCAAAGGAGGCCGGGGTTCTTTCACACAAAAATCCGTTTTGGTTGGGGAGGATCACATCCGCCACCCCGCCGATGTTGCTTCCGACGATGGCCAGCCCGTGCCAAAGCGCCTCGACGGCTGCCATGGGAAGCCCTTCCTGGCGGGAGGTCATGAGCAGCGCGTCCGCGCGCGCCATCAACGCACGCACACCCTCTTCCGGGAGCCAGCCCCGCCAGCGAATCCTGCCTTCCAGCCCGGAAGCCGCCGCGCGCATTTCCGCGCCCAGTGGCCCTTCGCCAATCACGTCCAGCGTCCAGCGGTGGTCGGCAATGCGGGCCAGGGACTGGACGGCCAGGAGCGGATCTTTTTGAATGCTCAGTCGTCCGACAAAAAGGAGGCGCAGGCCATCGGGAGAGAGGGCGATTTCCGGAGGGGGGATTGCCGGGATGCCATTGAGGATCACCCTGGGCGCGCGTCCCCATGCGGCATGGGCCAGTCCTCCCACAAACGAGCTGACGGCTGTAACCTCCGCCGCGTGCCGCCAGACCCAGCCCGCCACCGGTGACGCCACCCGGAAAAGCCCCGCTGTTTGTTCCGGCACGCCGCCGGGAACATCGCCGAGGTGGGCCGTGACGACGTAGGGGATTCTCCCCATGCGTGCCGTCAGCGGCGCGAGAAATCCGCTGGGTGCGACAAAATGTGCGTGGAGGACATCCGGCTTCCAGGTTCGGGCCAGGCGCAGTGCGGTCGGCAGGGCGGTGATGAGGTAGAGTGCCATCTCGGGAACCGAGCAGGTGTCCTCACGACGACGAAAGCTGCGCGGTCTGAATATCTGCACCCCACCCTGCTCCTCGCGTTCCGGCAGATGGCGCAACCCGGCGGTAACGACGCGGATTTCGTGGCCGCGCCCGGCCAGCGACTCACAGAGTTTGGCGCAAAGCCGCCCCCCACCACCACCCACGGGCGGGTATTCGTAGTTGAGTACCAAGACTTTCATGGCGGCGGAGGAGGGAGGGAGGATTCCCAGCCTTCGATAGCAAGCTGACACCACAGAAAAAGACGTTCGTCGGCCCGGCCTGCGCGGTGGGCCGCATAGCGCCTCTGCGTGAAGGCATCCCGCGAAGAGGGTGCCAGCAGCCCCTCTTGGAACCATGCACCCACCGGCGACCCAAATCCCTTTTTTTTGCGGTGAATGATTTCCTCCGGCAGCAGGCCGCGGAGTGCGCGTTTGAGGAGAAATTTGGTGATGCCTCCCCGGAGTTTGAAGCGATGCGGGAGGCGGCGTGCGAATTCCGCCACTTCGCAATCCAGCAGCGGGCTGCGGGCCTCGAGGCTGTGCAACATGCTCGCACGATCCACTTTTGGCAGGATGCCATCCTGAAGGTAGATGTGCGTGTAAAACTCGAGCGTCCGATCCACGAGGTCGTTTGTCCCGCAATCGTCCCAGACGGCCACCGCCTCGCTGAACAATTCTTCGAGTCCCCCGCGGAAGCCGGTGAATTCCTCGATCTCACCGGGTTCGAGTGCCCCGAGCCAGACCGGATTCCACAACCGTTCGGGGTAGGATGCACCGCGCATCCCGCGCTTGAGCTTGAAATCGAGGCTCAGGTTCGCATGCGAGACGGGCAGCCGCGCAATCAGCGCGCGCACCCCCGCATGGAGCGGAGCGGGCATCCACCGCGCATAGGCCGCCGCAAGATGCAGACCCCGGAAGGTGTCGTAACCGGCAAAAAGCTCGTCGCCTCCATCCCCGCCAAGGGCCACGGTGACATGCCGGCGCGTGAACCCGCACAACAGCCACGTCGGCAGCAGGGAGTTGTCGCCCTGCGGCTCGTCCACTGCCGCAAGAAGCCCGGGCAGCATCTCCCGCGCCGAGGCCAGATCGAGGGTCTCGGTGGTGTGCGCGGTACCCAGCTCGCGTGCCACGCGCGCCGCAAATGAGGACTCATCGAAAGTGGGTTCACGAAACCCGACCGAGAATGTCCGCAGTCCCTCGTGATGGCGCACCGCCAGGGCAGCCACCGCACTCGAGTCCACGCCGCCACTCAGAAACACACCGAGCGGGACATCGGAAATGAGCCGCCTCCGCACCGCCGCATCCAGCAATTCCCGCAGCCGACCGGCCAGCGCATCCTCGTCGCGCAACGAGTCGTCCGGCTCAATCCGGAATTTCCAATAAGGCACCACCCGTGGCGTCGCACCCGGCTCGAAGACGAGGTTATGGCCACCCGGAAGCTTCCCCACTCCTTCGAGCATCGTGTGCGGAGCCGGAATCAGCGCATGGGCAAAAAACTTGGCGCGTGCGAGAGAGGAAACCGAACGCGGGCATTGCGGATGACCCATCAGCGCCTTCAGCTCGGACGCGAATGCGAAGGTCTCCCCACGGCAAAACCAGAACAGCGGTTTTTTGCCAAACCGGTCACGGCTCAGGAACAGGCGGCGGCGCACGGAATCCCAAAGTGCCAGTGCCCACATCCCATTGAGTTTTGGAATGAGTGCCTCGCCCCATTCCCGATAACCCTCGAGAAGAACCTCCGTGTCGGAGTGGTCGGTTCGGAAAACCCGTCCGGCAGCCTCGAGTTCTTTCCGCAATTCTGCAGCATTGTAAATCTCGCCGTTAAAGACAATGCGCAGCGCACCATCCGCCGTGGCCATCGGCTGCGAACCCCCCGCAATGTCCACAATGGCCAGCCGCCGATGCCCGAGCCAGACACCCGGCTCGCCCCAATGCCCCGCTGCATCCGGCCCGCGATGTGCCAAACGACCACTCATCCGCTCGATGTCGGCCCGCTCGCCGGCCCCCACAAATCCCGCTATCCCACACATGCGAAAAGGAGTGTGATCCGCCGGCCGTTCACCGCCCCGCCGGGTCTCCCCCGAGGTTGCGGGTTTTTTTGACCATGTAGATGGTTTTACCCTGCGATTCGTGGAACGTGCGGGTGATCATCTCGGCGAGGAGACCCATGAGGACGCAAATGATACCGGTCATGAAGGAAAACACCGCCATCATGGGCAGAGGGGTCATGGTGAAAAAATACCCCTGCGTCCGCATGTAAAACGACCACACCGTGAACACCAGAGTGCACAGAAAAAATATGACCCCCCACAATCCGAAGAGGTACATCGGCTTAAGCATGTATTTTTCCAGGAATTTCACCGTGACCAAATCCATGAGAACCTTGAGGACGCGCTCGAGTCCATATTTCGAGGTGCCCGTGGTTCGCGGGTAATGATTGACGGGGATTTCGGTGATACGGGCTCCATGCCATTTGGCATAGATGGGCAGGAAGCGGTGCATCTCTCCGTAGAGGCGCACGCCGCGAATGACCTCGGCGCGGTAGGCCTTGAGCGAGCAGCCAAAATCGTGCAGCCGAACCCCGGAGACCGCCGAGATGAGCCGGTTGGCCATGATGCTGGGCAGGTTTCTGCGCAGCGCGTTGTCCTGCCGGTCCTTGCGCCAGCCCGAACACACGTCATAGCCCTCTTCGAGTTTTTCCAGCATTCGCGGGATGTCCGCCGGGTCGTTCTGGCCGTCGCCATCCATGGGAATGACCACCGAACCCGACGCAAAATCAAACCCCGCCATCATGGCGGCGGTCTGGCCAAAGTTGCGCCGAAAATGAACCACCTTCACCTCCGGATGCGCCGCCGCCAGACGATCCAGAATCTCCCCGCTGCCATCGGTACTCCCGTCATTCACAAACACAATCTCCCACGGACGCGGCTGCGCGGTCATCACCACACGCACTTTCTCGAACACCGGCTCAAGCGCCTCGCGCTCGTTGTAAACGGGAACCGTCAAGGAAATCATCTGCATCCCAACCCTATAAAGCCCACAGGCCATTTGCTCAATGCACAAGTATGCGCCCAAAATCCGCACGCAAGCACCACCACGATCCTCTTCCGCGTCCGTCGCGGTTGACCGCAAGAGGAGGTTCCCAGGAAATGTGATTTTCAAAACTGAGGCGTTCTGCTTGGATGGGGTTCATGGGCCAGCTACGCAATTTTGTGACGCCGCTCCACCGTGCGACCTCGCGCGATGTTTTGGCACGGATGGTGGATGACAAGGTTTCCTGCATGATGAAGGCAAAGGAATACGAGGCGGATTATTGGGATGGAGACCGACGGTTTGGCTATGGCGGATACCGTTACCTCCCGGGGCGTTGGGCACCGGTCGCCAAGGCGCTCATCGAGACTTACGGATTGAAGGCGGGTTCGCGCGTGCTGGATGTGGGCTGCGGCAAGGGATTTCTGCTCCACGAGATGCAGCTCCTCGAACCCGGCCTCGAACTCACCGGCTTCGATGTTTCGCGTCATGGCCTCGCCCACACTCTCCCGGAATGTCGGGCGTCGTTTTTTCGCTACCGCGCCCAGGACGCTTACCCGTTTGGCGATAAAGCATTCGATCTTGTCATCTCGCTGGGCGCTCTCCACAACCTGCGCGTCTTCGAGCTGGAAACCGCCCTGCGCGAAATTGAACGTGTCGGTCGGCAGGGCTACATCATGCTCGAGAGCTACCGAAACGAGCAGGAACTCTTCAACCTGCAGTGCTGGGCTCTCACCTGCGAGTCGTTCTTCGACACGGCCGAGTGGGTCTGGCTCTACCGCCATTTCGGATACACCGGCGATTACGAGTTCATCTACTTCGAATGAAGGCCGCTGTCCTGACCGGGTTGCGCGCGCCGCTCGAGATTGCCGAGCTGAGTCTGCCACCGCGAGTGGCCTTTGGACAGGTCCACGTGCAAGTCCACTACAGCGGAATCTGCGGTGCGCAAATCAATGAGATCGAGGGTGCCAAGGGGCCGGACCGCTTTCTCCCCCATCTGCTGGGGCATGAGGGCAGCGGAACCGTGCTTGCGGTCGGCGAGGGCGTTCGCCGCGTGCGACCGGGCGACCGCGTGGTGCTCCATTGGAGGCAGGCCGCCGGCCTGCAATGCGAACCACCCACCTACGACTGGAAGGGCCGCCCGGTCAATGCGGGCTGGGTGACGACATTCAACTCCGAGGCCATCGTCTCGGAAAACCGCCTCACCGTGATCCCCGCCGACTTTGACCTGCGGCTGGCACCCCTCTTTGGCTGCGCGGTCACCACAGCGGTGGGCGTCATCAACAATGACGCACAGTTAAAGATCGGGCGGAGTCTCGTCATTTTTGGAGTGGGCGGCGTGGGCCTGAACATCGCGCAGGCCGCGCAGATGGTCTCTGCGCATCCCATCGTGGGCGTGGACGTTGTCGCCTCAAAGCTCGAGGCGGCCCGGGCGTGGGGGCTGACACATGGATTCCATGCCCCCACCGAAGGTGACCATCTGGCAGAAAAAATTCGCGGGGTTGTTGGAGCGGGGGGGGCGGATGTGGTCGTGGATACCACCGGAAACCCGCGCGTGATTGAGATGGCCTACGATCTCACCCATGCCGATGGACGTACCATCCTCGTCGGCGTCCCGCGCAAAGGCGACAATGTCTCGATTTACACCCTCCCCCTCCATTTCAAAAAAATCCTCAAAGGCTCGCACGGAGGCAGCGTGGCTCCCGACGTGGAAATCCCTCGACTGGTCGCCCTCGTCCGGGCCGGCAAGATGCGGCTGGATGGCCTCATCTCCCACGAATTCCCACTCGAACACGTCAATGAGGCCCTCGCCGCCCTGCGCTCAGGAGAAGCCACCCGGGTTCTTTTGAAGACGGACGAATAGTCGTCGCTTACGCCGGAACGGGCGCAGCGAGCCCTCCGGGCGGGAGGTCTTCCTTGCGTCCCGGATCGGAACCCGCAGGTGCTCCGGCGGCAGGAGGAGGCGGGATGGGCGGGGGCGCTTTTTCCTTACGCGGCGGGTTCAGGATTTTGCCGTGGTCGAGGATTTCGCGGATATGCGAAGCGTCGAGGGTTTCGTATTCGAGGAGTCCATTGGCGATGGCTTCGACTTTGTCGCGGTGTTCGAGGATGTGCTTGCGGGCGCGTCCATAGGCATCATCCACCAATGTCCGGACTTCGCGGTCAATTTCCTGGGCCGTGGCCTCGCTGTAATCCCGCGCACGGGACATGTCGCGCGCCAGGAAGACATGATCCTCGTGCTCGCCATACTCGACCATGCCGAGGCGCTCGCTCATTCCCCATTCGCAAACCATCTTTCGGGCCAGCCGGGTCATCTGCTTGATGTCGCCCGCCGCACCATTCGATACATCATGGGTGAAAAGCTCCTCGGCGACTCGCCCGGCGGCCGTCACCGCCAGCAAATCGAGCGCCTCCTTGCGCTGGGTCGAATACTTGTCGCCCTCGGGCAGATACATCGTCGCACCCAGAAAATTGGCCCGGGGAATAATCGTCACCTTGTGGAGCGGATGGGTGTGTTCGAGAAGTACGTTGATCAATGCGTGACCGGCCTCGTGCCAGGCCGTGGAAATTTTTTCGCGCTCGCTCATGGCCAGGCTGCG
>JAJTZA010000097.1 GCA_021463905.1 Terrimicrobiaceae bacterium
AGCCAGAGCGAGCGGCGGATGGTGAGACCAGGCGGGCGTTCGAGTCCGGCTCCCCGGTGGTGCTCGACCATTTCGAGGGGAACTGCCGTGTCCCATTGATAAACGGGAAAGCTGCGCCACGGAGCCGGGAAGGTCGTTTGGGAAACATCCACCCGCGTCGCACCGGTAATATCCACCATGCGAAAATCCGGGCGGGCCAGGAATGCGACCAGGGAGTCGGAGACTGCAGGGGGCGGAGCAGTCGGGAAGCGCAGGGTTCTGGGATTATCCAGACGAAAAGCGTCCACCTCGACGATCCATTGTCCTGCCCGTACTTGAGCTTTGAGATGCCCGCTCTCATCCACCGCTGCGGGAATGGGAGCGCGAACAGCGGCAATTTTCCAGCCCTCCGGGAGGACACCCCCAATCTCTTCCTCGCGGCTTTTGCCGGAGACGGTCAGCTCAATGCGGACACGCAACCAGACCGGGATGCCATCCTCGATCAGCGCGTAGAGCCGGGTTCCGAGATGATCACGGGCGGCAGGCTCCGCCGTGGCCGTGCGCCTGAGCCACAGGAGTACGTCCGTCCCCCATGCAGGAATCGAAACGGCCGCCCCTTCGCTCTTCAAGGCAAGGAGTCCCAACTCGCGCGGAAGGGACAGGTTTTGCGGCATCTCGCTCCATGAAAAGCCTCCCTCGATGCGATGAAGGCCGGCAGGAACCCGCACGTGCGGAACGCCCTCCCGATCCAAAACCGGAACCGGCTTTCCATCCCTCCGGACATTCACCGGCCACGTGTTGCCGCCTCCGGGCAAGGGAACCCAACCCTCACGAAAGGCCGTCACACTCAACGAAAACGCGCCCCCTTTTGCGTTCACATCCAGATCGAGGGTGGACGGCCAGAAAGGGATCGGGCGATTGGGGTCGTTGAACGGCAACGGGGATCCGAGGTCACGGTCCGGCCATGTCGCCCAGGCCTGCCACGGACGAAGGGCCTCCGGAATGCGCGGATCGGACACCGGCGCAGCGTGCAGAAACGCCGCCCCCGCAAACACCAGGATGGCCGGGAACAGTTTCATAAAAATCCGCAGCTAGCGGATGATTCCGCGTTTACTGTTTTCAATAAAGTCGGTCAAGGCCCGCAGGGTCGCGGAATCGGGCAGCTCCTTGCGCAGGGTCTCGAGGGCTTGTCGGACATTCAGGTTTGACCGGTAAATGATGCGGTAGGCTTCATGGAGGTGGCGGATATCTTCGGTGGAGAACCCTCTGCGTTCGAGGCCCACCCGGTTGACCCCGCGCACTTCGGCAGGATTGCCATCCACAATCATAAACGGCGGCGCATCCTGCACGATCTTGGTACAGCCACCCAGAATCGCATGCGCACCCACACGACAGAATTGATGGACGCCGCTCAATCCCCCAATGACTGCATGGTCGCCCACCTCAACGTGACCGGCCAGGGTCCCATTGTTTGAAAAAATGGTGTGGTTCCCGACCAAACAATCATGGGCCACATGCGCGTAGGCGAGGAAATGGTTGTGGTGGCCGATGCGGGTTACGGCATTTTTGGCTGTGCCCCGGTTGACGGTGCAGAACTCCCGGAAGCTGTTGTTGTTACCGATTTCCAGAAACGTGGGTTCTCCGTCGTATTTGAGGTCCTGGCTGCGCTGGCCAATCGAACAGTAGGGAAAGAACACGTTTTCCGAGCCAATCGTGGTGGGGCCGACGATGGTCACGTGGCCGGCCAATTGACACCCGTCGCCGAGGGTCACCGAACGCCCGATCACACAATACGGCCCGATCTCCACGCCCTCACCAAGACGCGACGAGGGATCAATGACCGCCGTCGAATGGATCATTTGTCCACCAGCCCAAAGAGCAGCTCGCCTTCGGAAACCACCTCGTTGTTCACCAGACAACGGCACGCCGCCTTGCCCAGCCGCTTCTTCACGCTGATCATCTCACAGTGAATGAAAAGCGTGTCGCCAGGAACCACCGGACGACGAAACTTCACCCCATCCGCACTCATGAAATACCCGATCTTCCCAATGTTCTCAGATCGCCGCATCATCACCAGACTCGCCACCTGGGCCATCGCCTCGACCTGAAGGACGCCGGGCATGACCGGATGACCGGGAAAATGCCCCTGAAAATACGGCTCATTGACCGTCACGGCTTTTACACCCACCGCCCCCGCCTCGCTGATTTCGAGTACGCGGTCCACCATCAGGAACGGATAACGGTGCGGCAAAATCCTCTGGATTTCGTTGATATCGAGAACCCCTCCCTCGGCGGCCATCGGGCGCGGAGCCGATGCCACAATATCGGTGTGGCGTTTGACCAGCGCACGGGCCAGCTCGGTATTGGGCCCATGCCCGGGCCTCACCGCCACGATGTGGCCCTTGAGTCTCCGGCCGGCAAGCGCCAAATCCCCAATGATATCCAGAATTTTGTGGCGCACGAATTCATCGGGAAAGCGCAGAGGTTCCTTGCTGAGCACACTCTCACCACGCGCCACCACCGCATTCTCAAGACTGCCCCCCTTTATCAAACCCTTGTCCATCAACGGCTTCACGTCTTCGTAAAATACAAATGTCCGCGCCGGAGCAATTTCATCGCGGTAAAACTCCGGCGTGATCTCCGCCGAAAGAAACTGCGTGAACCGACCCTCCGGCCCCACCTGCGTGCACGAAATGCGGAACTTCGGATCAGGCAGCACCGTCAGAAGGGATCCATTCGCCTCGTAAACCACCGGATCCGACGGCTCGTGATAAACACGGAGAGCCTCCTGCTCGACAGTCCCGCCCGCAGCCAGGATCGCCTCAACAAATCCCCGGGCACTGCCGTCCCCAATCGGCGGCTCGTTGGCATCCATCTCAATCAGCGCATTGTCGGCACCCAACCCGGTGAGTGCCGAGAGCACGTGCTCGACCGTGTGGATTTTCGCATGACCTTCCACCAGCGTCGTCGCCCGCTCGACCGTACGCACATTGGCCACCACCGCATCAATGAGCGGCTCATCGGGCAGGTCGCTGCGGCGAAATTTGAACCCATGACCGGGCGGTGCCGGATGGATGGTCAGGTTGACATTCTCCCCGGTATGGAGAGCGGTGCCCTGCATTTTGGCGGGCGAGGCGAGTGTACGTTGTTTATCCACTGGAAAAATTGATGACTGGCAAAATTGGCCGACTTCCGGGCGTAGGCCAAGAAATTTGTACCGGCTCTTTATGCCGGAACCGAGGGGCCGCCGGCGAGAAGAATCAGCTTTTGAAAACGGGCATGATCGGCCCGCAGCTTCGAGACCAGCGACCGCCCAACCGCAGCCAGAAGGTGGATGGCCACCCCCGGCTCAGCCGCCGCCAATAACCCCAACGTCATCCGCGTCACAGAAAGCATCTCACAAGCCTCCATGGCCACCACATCCGCCGAACGCGGCCCGTCGTCAATCAATGAAACCTCGCCAAAAAAATCCCCTTCTTTGAGGACGGCCAACTCGACACCCTGCGCCAGCACACGAACCCTCCCCTGCAGGATCACATACATCGCATGTCCCTCGTCTCCCTGTGCAAGAATCCTCTCGCCAGAGGCAAACCGCACGCGCGTGCTCCGGGCCACCAATGCCCGCATCTCCAACTCTGACAACTCCGCAAAGGCCCGCAATTTGGACAGCGTCGCTCCATCGGCTTTATCAACCTGCGGCAGGGGTGTGGTCGTTTCCATCAGTTCCCAGAATACTGCCCATACAGACTCTTCGTCAAATGACTAATCAAGAAAATCACCCCCCGGGAGAACAGCGCGGCACGGGTGGCCATTCGAGCATTGACCCCTTCAACCAATCGAAAAAATAAAAAATAAATTTTCGTTGTTGCTAAAAACCAAGGAAACTGATGGATTGCTGGTTCATATGTCTAAATCAGTACACGAACAAATCACAAAAATCAAAGAAGAAGCCGAAGCGAGGATATTGGCTCTGAAGCAAGAAGCGGCCTCTGGGATTGCAAAGGCTCTTTACGTTGCAAAGGAGAAGGTGAAAGAAGCGCAGGCGGAAGTGGATCGGCTTGCAAGGGAATATGCCACAGCGACGGGTAAAACCATTACGGGAGAGAAAGCTCCCACCGTGCGTCGGCGACTCTCAGCCGAGGAAAAGAGCCAGCTCAAGGGAAAACTTCTGAATACCATTAAGGCCAAAGCAGAAGGCGTAAAGCTGTCGGATCTCCGCAAGGCCTCTGGAGAATCCACAACCCAAATCCGCAAGGTGATTAATGAACTCCTTTCGGAGAACGCCATCCAGCGGACAGGGGAAAAATCAACAACTGTTTATACCGTCGCGCGCTAACAAGCCCACTAACACTCAACTGATAAAAAGAAGGCCCTGTCTGATTGCAGACGGGGCCTTCGCGTTTCGACGCCCAATAAGCCACTACGCCTGCATCCACCGAGGGTCGGGGGGATGGAAGACAATGGCGCGGCCCTCGGGGGCGATGACCAACTCCTGCATCCGACTCTCTCCCGGCTCCAGAATCAACTCGAGCGCCCAGTGCAGAGAAATCAATTCCCCAGTGAAGCTGAATGGGAATTCTGGCGCAGTCATGGAAAACTCGCGCACATCCGACGAGAGGGGGTGGTCGAATGAGACGGTTTCGACTGTTTCTGTGTCCACGTTCCCCTGGCCCCGCGTGAACCAGAAGAGTCGAAGCTCGGCGAGTCGCAGGGCAGGCCCGGTCTCCCATGCAACTCTTCCCTGGATTGTTTCCCCAGGACGATACTGCGTACTCTCCGGAATAATTTCTGCGTTCATTGCCAGAGCTTTGGAAAAACCGTGACCTGATAGGACTCATCCACGTCCGGCCAGCGTGAAATGGTACCGTGAACTCTCAACACCCAGATCAGCTTGTTGTCCGGCGCCTCGAAACTGGGAGGGATTCCCTCAGGCAGGCGGCCATGAGCTGCGCTCTGGATCATCTCCAATGGGTCGGTCATATCCGCAACCAGGAACCTTGCGAAAACCACCCGCTTGGATTTGTTGGATTTGCCGCTCCGGTAAGCAACCTGCTCGCGGCCTTCCCACACCATGCGCAGACGCTCGAGACGGCGGGTGGCCCCGGAAAACGACCAAGAAATTGCGTATTCCGCTCCTGGCGCCAGCCCTGACGAAGTGAGTTGCACGTGACATCGTGGATTCAGGAGCGCCAAGGCAGAATACCCTGCCGCAACCAACAACCCCAGCCCCACAACGGCAAAAATCCCCAAAAAGAAAACCATCCCTGCTTCCGGAGGATCCTCCATCGCCTTCCAGATAAAAACCGCGACGATCCCATTCCAAATGAGTGCTGTGACCAGAATGGACACGAACCGGCTGCGTGGTGAGGTCTCGCCTTTCAGGTCGTCCGTGAACGGGAGGTTCCCCTGCCCCGGTGGAGCCTCTCCGATGCCAGATGGTGCGCGCTGGAACCCCGTTTTTCTGAATGACCCTGCCAGCAGGAGCACTCCAATGCCCATAAAGAGAAGCGGAAACAACCCCAGAAACGCCTCCCAACCCAGCCCCGGCTTCAGAAGTGCCTCGGAGGGATTTTCCGGATTGACGAAGCACACCCTCTGACTTCCGACCGGATACTGGGCCACGACACTTTGTTTTCCTGCGCGTCCACTCGAGGAGCCGCCAAATGAAGAATAGCGGCGGGATTCATACTCGCGGCCCTCCACGGTGTACCGGTAAGAAATATCCACGCTGTACGTGGTTCCATTCCTGCCCGAATGTTCTCTCACTCCGCTCGTTAAAATCAGACAGGGCGTCTCGTTCCATTTCATCGAGGACAGGGAGGTCTTCAGCATCGGCAAATACCAAAGGACAAGAAACGCGCCTCCCATCACGACAAACATCAGGGCAAGGAACCGCAAGCCTGCGATCCCTCTGCGGGATCCTTTCGGGACACTGACTGTCCCCGGACGCCGCTTTCTCCAAACCAAAGTGAGACCCAACACACCCGCAGCCACCACCAACCCAGGAATCAAAAACAAAACCGGCCTGCTCCCACGGAGCACACCAATACTGGCCACCAGACCAATCCCAATCATAAATCCGAAGGGCAGGCTGCGCGCCAGCCTGTTAAAAATCTCGTGTTCGCGAGGTGGTGAGGGGTTCGCACTCACGCGTCCTTGAATAGCAAAGCCCTCGGTGGCCCGGCAAGCCGATTTGATCCCCCGCAACCCGGCAGGAACGATTTCACAGGACAGAATTTATTTTAATGGATTTGTATTTGTGCGGAGCGGGATGCCGTGTAGAGTTACAGCGTTTCATGAAACGACACCAACTTGCAGCCCAGCTCTATACCGTTCGTAATCTCTGCCAGTCCCCCGAGGATATCCGCCGCACTCTTCAGGCCATACAAGCCATGGGTTATGCGGCGGTGGAAATTGCCGGCATTCCCATGGGGGATCCTTCGCAGATGAACGGGATGGTTCAGGACACGGGGTTGTCCGTTTGCGCGGTGCATGGAGGGCTGGACGCTATTTTTGAGAACCCGTCCGCAACGATCCAGATTTTGGAAGCGTTTTCGTCCAAGTTCCTCGTCTATGCCTACCCCAAGGGCTTCGATTTAACCCGGGCAGAGGATGTCCACCGGCTGGTCAAAAAACTTGCGATCGCAGGGAAGACGTATCATGAGGCAGGGATCCAGCTCTGCTACCATCATCACTCGCTGGAATTCGTGCGCTTGGGTCAGTCCACGGTTTTGGATCATCTCATCTCGACGATTGACCCACAACACCTCGCCATCGAACTCGACACCTACTGGGTCCAACACGGCGGCGGAACTCCGGATCGGTGGTGCCAGAAGCTGGCAGGACGCCTGCCAATCCTTCACCTGAAAGACTATGGGAACATCGGCGGCACTCCCACCATGATGGAAATTGGCAACGGCAATCTCGATTGGGATCGCATTCTCCCTGCTGCAGAAGAGGTCGGCTGCCATTGGTTCGTTGTCGAACAGGATACCTGTCCGGGCAACCCCCTCGACAGCCTCAAGGCCAGCTTCGATTTTCTCGCACCCCGGTTTCCCAAGGACTGAATGATCTCCAGAACACCCTCCCCTCTCTCATGATTTTATGAAACATCCGATTGGTATTGGTTTGATTGGAAGCGGCGGGCGGCTGCGCGGCGTCGTAAAAAACCTCATCGAGGCAGGACAGGGCAGGATTGAGGCGCGGGCCGTCTTTGACCCAAACCCTGCGGCCGTTGCCACCACCCGCGAAATTTTTGGCGGGGGAGTGGCTGTGTGCGAATCGGAAGAGAGCCTCTTCTCGCACCCCGACATTTCCTGGGTCTTCGTCGGCTCGATGAACAATCTACACCGACGACACATCGAAGGTGCCCTCAACGCGGGAAAAAACGTTTTTGCGGAAAAGCCCCTGGCGACAACGTTTGAGGACTGCCTCGCCATTCGGGATGCGGTGGCGGCTTCCGGAAAGACCTTTGCTCTTGGCCTCGTGCTGCGCTATTCCCGGTTTTATCAAAAAATCCGTGAGATTCTCGATTCGGGCGTTTTGGGAGAACTCATTTCCTTTGAGTTCAACGAGACGCTGGGATTCAATCATGGCGGATACATTTTTGGCGACTGGCGGCGTTTCTGGGAACTCTCCGGCGGGCACGCGCTCGAAAAATGCTGCCACGATATTGACCTTGCCAATTGGTTTGCCGGCTCACTGCCCACGCGGATTGCCAGCTTCGGCGGAACAAATTTCTTCGTTCCCAGGAACGCGCACCTCGTCGAAGACATCGGCCCGGATGCGAAGGGACATCCGGCTTACCGGGGATGGGAGGATGCCACGCCGACAACAAACATTGTGGACCCCTTCACCGGCGGAGCGGATATTTTTGACAATCAGGTGGCCATCCTCGAATACGCCAACGGTGTGCGCGCCACGTTCCACACCAACTGCAATGCGGGTCTCCCCGAGCGGCGGATGCTTTTCCTCGGCACCAAAGGCGCATTGCGGGGCAACCTCGTGGCAGGAACGCTGGAGCTGGGACGCATCGGATGGGACGCCAAGGCGGAGCCTGTTTTCGAGAAAGCTCTGGACGGGCATGGAGGCGGCGACCAAATCATGGCGCAGGAACTCTGTCGCACGCTGATCGAGGGCGCACCACCCTACGCCTCGGTTCGGGAGGGGCTTTGCTCGGCCATCACCGCATTCGCAATGGATGATTCCGCAAGGGAAAACCGCATCGTGGACTTGAAACCCAGGTGGGAAAAAGCGGGCATTCCCGTGTAGTTTTATCGAAGTTTGCAGAATGTTCCCGGGCGAGCTGCGCCCGACACATGCGCCCTATTTTTGCGAGGCCCTCTTGCGCTCGCGGCGACAGGCGCGCAGATAGTGGCCGTCGTAACGGAGGGGCTTGGGGAGAATGCGCACGAGGGGCGGCAGGCAGCGATCCAGGAACTTCCAGAGCCGGGAGCCGGTGGGAGGAATCCCGAGTTTTTCACAGAGACTGGCAGGCATGAACCCCGTGGCGAAGGCTCGGAAGATGGAGCGGCAGGCGCGAAAATACAAGGGACGGGTGGGCGAAAGCACATCGTGTGCAACCCTCCCGCACAATGGGTCCGTACCAAGAACCGGCCCGGAAATCATACCCTCCCAATACGACTGAAACCCGGACCATGACCGCGGCAAACGATCCTGCGCCAGACCAAAAACTTCGCCGAAATCCGCGTATTCGGACAGCAGTTGCTCTTTTTCGAGAACCGTCAGCTCCTCCACAAAGCGCTCGTAGGCAAGGACACTCCCCATCACCAACGTGGCCAAAACCCAGAGCAACGCGTCCTGATCAAATGCCGAATACCCCGGCCCGCGAATGCCCCGGTGAACGGTCAGAACCCGCTGGCGCACCTCCTCGATTTCAGCAGATGTCCCAAATGCCACTGTGTAAACCGCTCTGAGGGTGCGCAGGAGGCGGCCCACAGGATCCACACGAAAAAGACTGTGCGCGTCCACACCGTGCGCCACCACCGGATGAGCCACCTGCATCGTCGCAGCCGCCGGGCCGGACAACAAAACCACCCGCTCCCGATTGACCCGCCACATGATCGAATCCGGGCCAAAAAGCCCATGAACCGCCCCGCCCGACACAGCCACACCTAGAGGCAAACTGCCACCCGCTTCCGGAAAAATTGTCTGAACATGCGATGGGTTTCGCTCATGCCCGCGCGCCTTCCGGCTTCGCGAGCACCTCGCGCCGGACGCTTTTCCCGCTCAGCTTCGACCACCAGAAGACGATGGGAGAAGCCACAAAAATCGTGGAATACGTTCCCACAAAAATACCGACAATCATGGTGAAGGAGAAGTCGCGCAGCACCGGCCCGCCAAAGAAGTAGAGCGCGACGATGGGAAGGAGGGTGAGGAAGTTTGTCAGGATCGTGCGCGAGAGGGTCTCATTGATGGCGCGGTTCATGGTGGTGAGGATTCCGCCGGACTCGTGATTTTTAAATGCCTCGCGGATGCGGTCAAAGATGACGATGGTGTCATTGATGGAATATCCCACGATGGTGAGGATGGCACCGACCAGCACGAGGGAGAGTTCTCCACCCACGAGCAAAAACACACCCAGGGTGACGATGACGTCGTGGATGAGCGCCACCACCGCGCCGACGGCAAAGGAAAACTCGAAGCGGATCGTCGCATAGAGGAGGATGCCCACAAAGCTCAGCGCAAGCGCCCAAAGCGAGCGTTTGGCAAATTCCACTCCAATCACCGGTCCGACCGTGTCCTGCGCCACCAGGGAAATTCCGCGATCCGGAAAGGCGTGCGTCAGCGCATCAAAAAGCCGCTGCGAACTCCCTGCGGAACCCCGGAGCGAAATCATTTCGCTCTGACCCGAACGCTCGGTCTGGATCGTGATGTCGCCCATGCCGAGAGCCTCGATCTCCTGACGCACTTCGGCAAGCGCAAGCGGCTTTTCAGACACCAGCGTCAGGAGATCCCCGCCACGAAAGTCAATGCCCAGCGCCTTTTCCCCGCGAACCGCCATGTAGCCCAGCGAACCGAGAACAGCCAGCCCGGAAATGATGGCTGTGAGCTTGCGCATGCCGATAAAATCAAAACTCCGTTTGGGGGCAAAGTTGAGCATGGTGAGTTTCCGGAGTCCGAAGTTGTCCACGAGGAACCGGAAGGACGTCCGGGTGGTGACCAGCGCGGAGAACATGCTGGCCATGATACCCAGCGAGAGTGTGATGGCAAACCCGCGCACCGATCCGGAGCCATACTGGATGAGGATGATCGAGATGATGAGCGTCGTGATGTTGGCGTCGAAGATGGCGCTAAAGGCTTTGTCGTAGGCGGAGCCAATGGCGGCGGAGAGCGATTTTCCTTCGGCCATCTCGCTGCGCAGCCGTTCGTAGATGAGGACGTTGGCGTCCACGGCCATCCCAAGAGAGAGGATGATGCCCGCAATGCCGGGAAGGGTCAGGACAAAGTGAAACATGCTCATCATACCAAGGAGCAGGACGAGGTTGATGACCAGGCCAAGAATTGCGATGAGTCCGGCAAAATGGTAGTAGAGGAACAGAAAGAGAACGATGAGGCCCAGGCCGCTCAATCCCGCCACGATTCCATCCCGCACGGAGTCGCTGCCCAGCGTTGGTGAGACGCTGCGGGTTTCCTCGATCTGAAGCGGAACCCGCAGGGGGTTCTCCAGCGCACTGGCCAAATCACGCGCCTCCTTGTCGGAAAAACGACCGGTAATCACCGCGCTGCCGCCAAAAATCGGCTCATTGACACGCGGAGCACTCATGATTTTTCCATCCAGGAGGATGGCAATCTGCCCGTGTGTCGGCGCAAGTGCCTGGGTCAGATCACCAAAGAGTTTCGCACCCTCCGCATCCAGCGTGAAGGATACTCCATAACCGCCTGCATCGTAATAGGCGTAGGCGCGCTGAACGTGCTCGCCGGAGATTTCCGCGCGCTTTTTAATGAGCAGTTTGAATTCGGTGTCCTGCCCGTCAATCTTGTCGCTATAGGTTCTGAGAACGAGGTCGGGCGGCAGAATCTCCTCGCCGGCCTCGATGCGCGCGATGCGCCCTCCGGTGTCCGGCGCCACCGAGACCAATTCGAGCTTGGCCACGCGCTGGAGTTCGGTCTTGGTCTTCTCGATATGCGCGGTGTCGAGGCCGGGAATCTGCACCAAAATCCGGTCACGTCCCTGCGGAGTGATGACCGGCTCGCTCACCCCATAAGCGTCCACGCGCTTGCGGATGACCTCGACCGCCTGCTCGACCAGGTCTGCCGTCAGCGCCTCGTTGTTTTGGGGGGTCAGCTTCATCAGAAAGGACGTGCCACCCCGCAAATCCAGCCCAAGCCGAATCTTCTGGGCAGGCGGCCACACAGCCTCCAGACAGAAGGCCACCATGAAAACCGTAAGCACCAGACCGAGCCAGCGCTTCGGACGCGCCGCCTCGGTGAAAAAATACCAGCCAAAGAGGATCAAAAGGGCCAGACCAGCGGCAAAGGTGATAGCAGGACTCATAATCGGAATAAGCGGATCAACAGACCGCGCCCAGCGGCAGATCAGGAATTGGACGCAGGGGCCTCGGATTTCGCCACCGCCGTGATGGAACCCCGGTCAAACTCGACCTTCACATTTTCCGCGATTTTCACCATCACAGTCTGCTCTTTCACGTTGGTGATCGTTCCGTGGATGCCGGAGTTCGTCACCACCCGATCCCCGGTCTTGAGCGCGGAAACCAGCTTCTGGTGCTCCTTCTGCCGCTTCTGCTGCGGGCGAATCAGCACGAAATAAAACAGCACAAATATCAGAATGAGCGGAAACATTTGCATGAGAACATTGGGTGGCGGAGCGCCCTCAGCCGCAGGAGCCGCCTGCGCCAGGATAAGGATGTTGGTGACAGTCATAGACCGCGCATATTACCCGGATCGCGCCCTCTGGCAATCGCGAATCGCGTCCTCCACCAGATGCCAAGGATACCCCTCCATCTCCAGGCTTGCCAGTGTTCCCTGGAGTTGGTTTCGTATGCGCTCATGAGCACATTCCGGCACTTGGCAGGATCGCTCCTTGCCCTGGGAGTTTTGGCGGGCATCGTGGGTTGTGGGACGACCGGGGAATACGGTTTGAATGACGAGGACGCCGCCTATGCCACGACGTATTTGACTCCGGACGGACGGGTCGTGGCCGATGGCCGCGCTCCGAAGAGAGACGGTGCTGCGAAGTCAAGGAGATCCGGAGAACCCCGCGTTCCGGAGGGATATTGGAACGATGACGGCGCACCCGGCGCACCCTCGGTGACCATCAA
>JAJTZA010000098.1 GCA_021463905.1 Terrimicrobiaceae bacterium
CCAGCCACATCGAATCCTTGTCGCGGGGAACCACATCCAGGAGACGGCGACCGGGAAAATCCGGGAGGGGAGACTCCAACTTCCGCCCGTTCACCCGCAGGAGCCCGTTGGCTGACAGGGCGTTGTCGGCGGCAAAGCGGCTCCATATCCAGATTCCACCCCCTCCGTCTTCGGCCACTCCGGTCATGTTCCACTTTTTGCGCGGAGCGGTCATCTGATGCGGCGTCAGATCATACACGGTCACCTCGCCCGCTTCCGGACGCACCTGCACCACGCGCGGATCTTCGGCGGACAGCCATACCGAATGATCCGAAGCCACCAGCACATCCACCCGGTTCCACGATCCCACCGGCCACGAAAACGGAATCGTCCGGATCAAGCGCCCATTTTCCAAAACGGCCACCAGCCATTCGTTTTTTTCCCGGGCCCACACCGAGGCCACCCGTCCGTCGCCCAAGGAAGCCAGGGCGCGGGGTTGGACGGTCTTGCCTGGCAATCCGGTCGGCAACGCGCGCCATCGTCCGTTTTCATGAACCGCCAGTTGGTTATTCCAGGCTCCGCTGAATGCCAACAGACGCTCCGGGCCGTCGCACACCATTCCGTCCAACCCCACCGCGCAAAATGTGTGTGGAGGCTTGTCAGAGCAGCGTGACCTGCAGGATAGTTGTTGATGATGAATCGAGCATGGTGGCTGGGGGGATCGGACGGAGAGGGCGGGGAGAGGCTATGGGATCGCGGACTGCGATTTGGGATGAGCGTCTTCGAGACCATCGCAGTCTTTGACGGTCGCCCACTCTTTCTGGAGGAACACCTCGTACGGATCGAACGCGCCTCCCGGGATTTGCTGGGCGTTCCGGTGGCACCAATGACCGCACTCCCCCTCGAGGAGCTGGCAACGGGCGGAGAAACCGGCGTACTTCGCGTTTATGTGACGGCTGGCACCGGGGGAATCCTCGAACCGGTGACTGCGCCGGATGCTTTTGCGCTGTTCGAGAGGTGTGAAATTGCCGGCGGTCCGGGCGCGGGATGGCGGCTGGCCATCGAACGGGCACCGATGCCTGTGACCCCGGGAGGCTGGAAGACGGGCAACTACTGGGCGAACGTGCGTGCGCGCCAGGAGGCGACCGCCCGGGGGTATGATGAAGCCGTGGTGGCCGGCCCGTCCGGCGCGGTCATGGGCGCGTCCATGGGAAACCTGTTCGTGGTGGACGGCGGGCGGCTGATGACGCCCCCGCTGGAGACGGGAGCGCGGCCAGGCGTTGTGCGCCAATGGGTGATGGAGCGGACCGAGGCCACCGAGGAACTGCTGACCTTCGAGACCTTGCGCGGTGCCGGGGAGATTTTCATCACCAACAGCCGCGTGGGGCTGGCGACGGTCTCGGAGTTTGACGGGCATCCCCTGACCGCAAACCGCGTGGCCGCATCATTGGCCGCTCAGTATTGTGATGAAATCCTGTCACGCTGAGGACATCCTGCGGCATGCACTCGCAGGCCTGGGTGACGAATTCGCGCACCCGGGCGCGGACGCCTTCGGAGGAGTGGCTGAAGACGCACGCCCATTTTTGGTGGCGGCACTTGCCCGGGCCAGCGGGCGGCGTTGCTGGGTCATTTGCGCGACCATGCGCGAGCAGGAGGATTTCGGAGCCGAGCTGGCGCAGTGGAACCCGGCCACACGGATTTTTCCTGCCATGCCTGCCTGTCATGGAAAGCGGGATGCGCTGCCTGACCCCGAAACAGCCTCCGAACGCCTGGATGTGATCTCGCTTTTGGGAGGAAACACGTTCGAGGGCCCACTGATCATTCACGAAGCCCAGTGGGAGGAACAGGTGCCCGAGCCGGATGCCCTGCGCAGAAACGCCCACCGCATCCAGCGCGGCGAACACTGTCCAATGAAGGAGCTGGTCTCGCTCCTCGAAGCCTTCGGCTATGAACCGGCTCCCCGAACCGAAACCCGCGGGCAGTTCTCCCTGCGCGGCGGAATCGTGGATGTCTATTCATGGCAAACGGCCCGGCCCATCCGCATGGAATTCGATGATGTCACCCTCGAATCGCTGCGGGAGTTTGATCCCGACACCCAAATTTCCTCCGGAACCCTCGAAGCCACGGAGATTTTTCCACGCAATACCGGCGAAACTCTGTGCGCACTGGGGAGCCTTGTTCGCCCGGGCGATCTGCTGCTGGGCGTGGGGGCTCTGAAAAAATCCCATCGGCCATTGCCCTGCAAGAGGGATTTCCCTCCCCTCCTCCACACGATTTTTTCCCCTCTCCCTTTGGGGCGTTTGGCGCGGGCGAGCTGGTGCTCGATGCGGTGAAGGCGGACGCCCTGCGCGAACAACTGACCGCATGGCGGGCCTCCGGCTGGCGGGTGGTGGTGGCGGCGGGGCGCCTGGGCGAGGCGGAGCGGTTCCTCGAGTTTATCGCCTCGCATGGCGCGGATTTTTCCTGGATCGAGTTTCTTCCCCTGGCCCTGACGCGCGGGTTTTTGCATCCGGCGTCGCGGCTGGCTGTCCTGTCCGATGCGGCCTTGTTTGGCCGGGTGGCTGCGCTGCGGGCGACGCGGCTTTCCGGACGAAGGCAACGCGCGGATGCGGCACGGGCCGCTGCGGATTTTTCCGAGTTTGAGCAGGGGGATGCGGTCGTTCACGTCGAGCATGGCATTGGAGTCTTCGAGGGATTCGTCCCCGATCCCGACGGGGGCGGCGGAGAAGTGCTGGCCATCAACTACGCGGGAGACGCGCGCCTCTATGTCCCGGTGAGCCAGGCATGGCAGGTCTCCCGCTACGCGGGACTGGGACGCAAATCCGTCGAGCTTTCCGAACTGGGCGGAAAAAAATGGAGCCGGGCCAAGGAAAAGGCGACCGCTTCCGTCTTTGACTACGCGGCCCGCATGTTGCGCGTGCAGGCCGAGCGGCAGTCCGTTCAAGGATTCGCATTTGGGGCCGACAAACCCTGGCAGCACGAGTTTGAGGAGGCGTTCCCATTTTCGGAGACGCCGGATCAGGTGCGTGCGATTGAGGAGAGCAAGCGGGACATGGAGGCTCCTCGTCCGATGGATCGCCTGATTTGTGGAGACGTGGGATTTGGAAAAACCGAGGTGGCCATTCGGGCGATATTCAAGGCGGTGATGGAGGGCAGGCAGGCGGCGTTTCTGGCACCCACCACGGTGCTGGCTGCGCAGCATTTTCGCACCCTTCGCGAGCGCATGAGCGACTACCCGGTGGCGATTGAATTGCTGAGCCGCCATCGCTCGACATCGGAGCAACAGGCGGTTGTGCGCGGCCTGCGGGAAGGTGGCGTGGATGTGGTCATCGGCACGCACCGGCTCATGTCACCTGACGTGGTCTTCAAGAACCTCGGCCTGGTCGTTGTGGATGAGGAGCAGCGGTTCGGAGTCCGACACAAAGACCTCTTCAAGGAACGCTTTCGCCAGGTGGATGTGCTGACGCTTTCGGCCACCCCCATCCCCCGCACCCTCTACCTCGCCCTGGTGGGCGCGCGCGATATGTCGCTCATCGAGACACCACCGCCGGGCCGCCAACCCGTCGAAACCATCGTCTGCGCCTACGATGAACGCCTCATCCGGGATGCCATCCAGCGCGAAATCGCGCGAGGCGGCCAGGTCTATTTTTTGCACAACCGGGTTCGTTCGATCGAGAAAGTGGCCGGGCGGATCCGTGCTCTGTGCCCGCAGGCGCACGTGGTGGTGGGTCACGGCCAGATGGGAGAGGGAGAACTCGATCCGGTGATGACGGCCTTCGTCTCCGGACATGCCGATGTCCTGGTCTCCACCACCATTATCGAGAGCGGACTGGATATTCCCAACGCCAACACCATCATCATTGACCGCGCAGACCGCTTCGGACTGGCGGATCTCTACCAACTGCGTGGCCGCGTCGGACGATCCGGCGTCAAGGCCTGCGCCTACCTGCTGCTCCCCCGCGACCTCATGGGCGCGGCCCGCAAACGCGTCTCCGCCATCAAGCAGTACTCGGAACTGGGATCCGGCTTTAAAATCGCAATGCGCGACCTCGAACTTCGGGGTGCCGGGAACCTCCTCGGTACAGCTCAAAGCGGGCACATCATCGCGGTGGGATTCGATTTGTACTGCCGCATGCTCAAACGCGCGGTGGACACGCTGACTCATGGTGCCCGATTCTCGCGCTCCGAATGTGCGGTGGCCGTGGACTTTCTCATCACCCGGGAAGCGCTGTATCATGCCGCCACCGACGAACGCGCACCCGCGTTTTTGCCGTCCGCATGGATAGGGGACACGCCCACACGCATCGCCTGTCACCGTCAGCTCGCCGAAGCGGAGGACCCCGCCGCGCTCGATGCCCTCGAACCGGCATGGCGGGATCGCTTCGGCCCCATCCCACCTGCCGCCAGGAATGCCCTGATGCTGGCACGCATCGCCATCGCGGCCGCAGCCCGCCGGATTTCCTCGGTGGAAGTCCGTGAGGGAAAGGTGCGCTTCGAGCGCCGCCGCGAGTGGATCCAGCCCGGCGGTCGCTTTCCCCGCTTGACGGCCACCGAGCCGCTTACTAAATTGCGGGAAATTTTGCGGCTCCTGGACGAGCTGCCTCCATCATGAAACTGCTCAGCCGCCTCGCATGGATTGTCGCCGCCGGAATTGTCTCCGCAGGCACCGTCGCGCTGGGACAAAAAGCCGAGGTTGTGGATGGTGTCGCCGCCATCGTCAACAATGATGTGATCACCATCTCGCAAGTTCGCGAGTTGGTGGGAGCGCGCGAGCGCTCGCTGCGCGACGTCTATCGCGGGACGGAACTCACCGAGCAGCTCAACAAATTGCGTCAGGGTGCCCTCAAGGATCTGATTGACCGCCAGCTTGTCCTGCAGGAATTCAAGGCCATGCAGGAAAAAGGCGCCAGCATCCCCGGATACGTCGTGGATGACCGCGTGCAAAACATCATCCGGCAGGAATTCGGAGGCGACCGCGCCGCTTTCGTCCGCACCCTGCAGGCTCAAGGGTACACCATGACGCGCTTCAAGGAAATCGAACGCGAAAAAATCATCGTCCAGGCCATGCGCCAGTCCAAGGTGGACCAAAACTTCGTCGTCTCCCCCACTCAGGTGCAGGCGTATTACAGCAAAAACCAGGCCGCGTTTTCGACGCCCGAGCAGGTCAAGCTGCGGATGATCGTCATCCGGGAAGCCGATACGAGCGACGTGCTCACCGGCACCAACAAGCGTCAGGTGGCCGGGGAAATCCGTCAAAAGCTGACCGAGGGGGCGGATTTTGACCGCATGGCGCAAATGTACAGCGAGGATCCCTCGACGCAGGAAGTGGGTGGGGACTGGGGGTGGATCGAGCGCAACACACTCAACAGCGCACTGTCCCGCGTGGCCTTTTCCCTCAAGCCGGGAGAAATCAGCCCGGTGATCGAACTCGACAGTGCGTACTACATCCTCATGGCCGAAGCGCGCAAAAATGCGCAGGTAAAACCCATCTCCGAAGTGCGCGATGAAATCGAACGCAACCTCATCCAGCAGGAACGCATGAAAGTCCAGGAGCGATGGATGGACACACTCCGCCAAAAAGCTTACATCAAAATTTTAAGCTGAGCCCCTCAACGATTTGCTTTTGTTTCCTCCCGGAAGTGCTAGTGTGATCAGGGAATGGCGCGCACAAATAATCTGACAATGTGTTCCTTCTGCGGCAAGAGCCACGCGGAAGTCAAAAAGCTCGTGGCCGGCCCCGGCGTGTACATTTGCGACAGTTGCATCACCGTCTGCAAGGGCATCCTTGACAAGGAAACCAAAGATGAAGCCCACAAGACGCGCAATGCCGTGCGCATCCACAAGCCCGCAGAAATCAAGAGGCAACTGGACGCTTATGTGGTCGGCCAGGACTCCGTGAAACGCGCACTCTCGGTGGCCGTCCATAACCACTACAAGCGCATCCTCGCCCCGGAAAAAAATCCCTTCACGAGCACCAATCCCCTCGCGGAAGTGGAAATTGAAAAGAGCAACATCCTCCTGCTGGGGCCGACCGGCTCGGGGAAAACACTGCTCGCACGAACCCTTGCGCGGATACTGGATGTGCCCTTCTGCATCGCCGATGCCACCACCATCACCGAGGCCGGCTACGTGGGAGAGGATGTCGAAACCATCATCCTGCGCCTGTTGCAAAATGCCGAATACGACGTGAAACGCGCGGAAATGGGCATCATCTACATTGACGAAATTGACAAGATCGGACGGCGCACCGAAAACGTGAGCATCACCCGCGATGTCTCGGGCGAGGGCGTCCAGCAGGCACTCCTGAAGATTCTCGAGGGCACGGTCTGCAATGTCCCGCCCCAGGGCGGACGCAAGCACCCGCAGCAGGAATACATTCAAGTCAACACCGGGAATATCCTCTTTATATGCGGGGGCGCGTTCATCGGACTGGATCGCATCATTGAGAGGCGGCTGGGCGGCAAGGCGCTGGGATTCCACGCGCGAAATGTTCTGGCCAGCTCCGGCGTACTCCCGGTGGAACCGGAAGACCTCATCACTTACGGGCTGATTCCGGAGTTTATCGGGCGGTTGCCGGTGACCGCACACCTGGCTCCGCTGGCCGAGGCCGAACTGGTTCATGTGCTCACAGAACCGAAGCATGCTCTCGTGAAACAATACACCAAGCTGATGGCCATGGATGGTGTGGATCTGGTTTTCACGAAAGACGCGCTCAAGGCGCTGGCGGCGGAGGCCATCCATAAGGGCACCGGTGCGCGCGCCCTGCGCTCGCTCATCGAGCGGATCATGCTGGATGTCATGTTTGACGCACCGGATCGCGAGGATTTGGTCGAGGTGATCATCAACCGTGCCACCGTCGAAGGAAAACGTCCTCCCACCCTGCGCCGTCGCCAGGAAAAAGAGGCCGCCTGATCTTGGGAATTCCCCGGCGATGATTTCCTTGGGTGTGCTGGGTTCGGGCAAGGGCTCGAATTTTTTCGCGTTGTTGGAGGCGATGCGTTCCGGAGTTCTGCCGGCCCGGGTGGTACTCGTTCTGAGCGACAATGCGGGTGCGGGGATTCTGCGTTTGGCGGAGGAGGCGGGGATTCCGCACGGGGTGATCCGCGAGCCCAGGTATCGCACCCGGCTGAGCCGGGATGTTGAGGCGGAGGCGGTGGCGCGATTGCGGGCAGCGGGAGCGGATTTGATCGTATTGGCGGGATACATGCGCATGGTGAAGGAGCCGTTCCTCGAGGCCTATCCACAGCGCATGGTGAACATCCATCCGTCGCTGCTCCCCAAGTATCCCGGCCTGGCGGCCTGGAGGCAGGCTCTCGATGCGGGCGAGACCGAGACCGGCTGCACGGTTCATCTGGTGGATGAGGGGATGGACACCGGAGAAATCCTTGCGCGGGAGCGCGTACCCATTCTGCCTGAGGATACGTCGGAATCCCTCCATGCGCGGATTCAGGAGGTCGAGCACCGCCTGTTGCCGCAGGTGGTGGCGGATCTCTGCCGCAAGCTCGCTGCCGCCCGATGAAGTTCCGGATCACGGACTTGAATCCCGAGCAATACGAGGCCGCAGTCCACCAGGGCGGCCCGATGCTCATCCTGGCGGGCGCGGGAACCGGAAAAACGCGCACCGTCACGGCCCGAATCGCCTGGCTGATCTCACAGGGAGCCGATCCGGGAAAGATCCTCGCGGTCACCTTCACTAACAAAGCCGCGCGGGAAATGAAGGAACGCATTCGGGGCATGGTTGCCGCCGAACCGTCGCGACTGGTCACCGCCTCGACTTTCCATGCTCTCTGCATGCGCATCCTTCGCCAGGATGCCCGACGACTCGGCTACAAGGACAACTTTTCAATCTTTGACGAAGGAGACCAGTTGGGCCTCATCAAAAAATTGATCACCCGTGCCTCCGCCCGCGATGAAAAACTCGACCCCCACCTCGCGAAGAGTTTGATCAGCAAGTCCAAGAACGAATCCCTGCCGCTGGATGCCAACACCCTGCTCGGCGATGTGGCCGCCCGCTACAACCAGGAGCTCCGTGCCCTCAATGCCATGGACTTTGACGACCTGCTCGTCCAGGCGGCCCGCCTTCTCACCGAGTTCCCCGAAGTGCGCGAACGCTGGAGGCAGCGGGCACAACACCTGCTCGTGGATGAGTTTCAGGACACCAACACCCTCCAGCTCGAGCTGGTGACCCACCTCACCAAACGGGAATGCCCGGACGTGTGCGTGGTCGGCGACGACGACCAGAGCATCTACGGCTGGCGCGGCGCACAGGTCTCGAACATCCTCGAATTCGAACGCCACTTCCCCAACCCCAAAATCGTCCGCCTCGAAAGGAATTACCGCAGCACCCCGGAAATCCTCGGCGCAGCGAACCGCCTCATCCGGAACAATGCGCGCAGGAGAAAAAAGCAGCTCATCAGCCACCTGCCACCGGGAAATCCCGTCCGGTTTTTATCCATCCCCGATGACCGCAAGGAGGCGGAATTTGTGGTGGGGGAAATGCAGTCGCTTCGCGAGAGCGCGGGCCTTCCCTGGGAAAGCTTTGCGGTGCTCTACCGCATGAATGCCCAGTCGCGACTCCTCGAGGAAGAACTCCGAAAAGCCAAAATCCCCTACCGGCTCGTCGGTGGGAAGAGCTTCTTCGACCGCCGCGAAATCAAGGACATTGCCGCCTATCTGACCGTTCTGGTGAACCCCGCAGACGACCCCGCCCTGCTGCGTATTATCAACACCCCGCCGCGCGGCATCGGAGCCGGCACCGTCGCCCTCGCACTCGATTTCAGTGCCGGACACGGTCTCCCGCTCTTCGAGGCTCTCCGCCACCCGGACTTCCTCGGGAGCTGCTCGAAAAAAACTGCGGCGGCCATTCGGACATTCCTGGAAGACATTGAAGCCGGGCGCATTCGCGCAGTGACGCCGGGAACCGACCTGTCCGCACTGCTGCGTGACCTTCTGACCGACTGCGGCTACGTGGAAGACCTGCGCCGGTCCTGCAAGTCGCCGGAGGAATCCCTCAACCGCGAGGAAAATGTTCGGGAAATGATCAGCGCCCTCGATGACTTCCAGAAACGCTCGCCGGAAGGAATCCGCGGGTTTTTGGACGAAATCCACCTGGATCGTGAACGCGAGGAAGACCGCAAGGAATCCTCCACGGGCGTCACCCTCATCACCCTTCACGCAGCCAAGGGCCTCGAATTCCCACACGTATTTCTCGTGGGCGCGGAGGACGGTCTGCTCCCACACGAACGCTCAAAATCCGAGGGGACGGTGGATGAGGAACGCCGTCTGTTCTACGTGGGTCTCACCCGCGCCATGCGGGGACTGATCATCACCTGGTGCCGCATGCGCAAAAAATTTGGCGGCCTCCTGCACTGCCGCCCCAGTCCGTTCCTGCGGGAGATTCTGGGCGACGGCGTCGTCGAGGAAATCTACGAGGAGGTCATCAACCGTCCGGTTTCTGACGAAGAGATTTTCGCGCAATTTGACGCCTTGCGCGCCCGTCTTGCGGAGCGGGAATGACCGATTCAGGCCTCGAGGGATTCGCGGATGCGGTTCTCCTCGGGGGACGGGCCGATGGCGGCCACCGTGGCCGACTCCCACCGCAGACATTTTTTTGCGAGGTGAGAGATTTCGTCGGCGGTCACAGCGCGGAGCCGCGCATGGATGGACTCGGGAGAGGCAATTTTCCCATAAGCGAGCAGGGATCCTCCGACGCGCAGGCTCTGTGCGGAGGGGCGTTCGAGGGACATGCGGCTTGCTCCCACCGCGTATTCCTGGGCGCGCCGCAATTCGGCAGGCCGGGGTGGGAATTCTTGCAGGCGAAGAATTTCCGACCGGATGAGCGCGAGGGACTTCTCCAGGTTTTTTCCGTCCAGCCCGATGGAGAGGTTGAACTGGCCGGTGTCGGCAAATTGGTTGGGATGGGTGCCCACCGAGTAGCACAGACCACGCTGTTCGCGCAGCTTCTGAAAAAGCCTCGAGCTGCCATTGCCGCCCAGCAGGATGTGGAGGAGGTGGAGCGCGAATCGCTCCGGACTTTGAACCGAGGGGGCCGGCCAGCCGATGGCCACCTGGGTCTGCTGGACATCGCGGGACTCCGTGACAACCCGCAGACGACGCGCTGCGGAAGGTGCCCGCACCGCACGGGGAAGGCAACCGGTCGGCAGCTCCTCGGTCAGCGCCTTCATGCCAGCCAGCACGTCCTCATGCGAGATCCTCCCGGCGGCGGAAACCACCGTGCTCCTTTGATGATAATGGGAAGCGCGAAAATCGAGGAAATCCTCCCGGTGGAGCGCACCGGTTGAGGAGAGCGTCCCGGTCAGCGGACGCCCCAGCGGATGATCCGGCCAAAAACGGGCGTTGAGAAGGTCCTGCACATGCGAGGAGGGTTCATCCTGGTACATGAGAATTTCCTCGGCGATCACACCGCGCTCCAGCTCAATGTCGCCATCGGCAAACTTCGCGTGCAGGTAGATGTCGCAAAGCACGTCGCAGAGCCGTGGAAAAAACTCTGCGGGGGCATTTGCGTAATAACACGTGCGCTCCTCGGCCGTGAAGGCGTTCATGTCGCCGCCCACTCCCTCGACCTCTTCCATGACACGGCGCGCACTGCGGCGCAGGGTGCCCTTAAAAATCATGTGTTCGATAAAGTGGGAGATGCCGCTCAGCCGCCTGGGTTCATGGCGACCACCAACCGCCGCCCAGATGCTCACGGAAACCGTCTCGGCATGGGGCATTTCGCAAGTGGCCACGCGCAAACCACCAGGAAGTGTGCTCAGCCGCGTGTTCATGGCGCACGCAGGAGTGCCTCGGCCAGAGCCAGGTCGGACCGAACGGTGATCTTAAAATTCGGAGCGGGATTTTCCACAAGCACAGCCTCGATTTTCTGGTGGAGGAGGGCGGACACTTCATCGGAAAAACCCCCTGCGGGCAAGGCGAGCAGGACTTCCCGCCGGAGGATCTGCGGGGTTTGCATGCGCCAGAGGTTTTCGCGGGAGACGCTCGCCACGGCGCGTCCCGAGCCGTCGCTGCGGTGGAGGGTATCCGTCACGCGTTCGGCCAGCGCGGCCGCACCGTGCCGGACCGCCGCGCGAAAACAGGCCGTCACGGCTCCTGGTGTCACCAACGGACGCGCTGCATCATGAACGGCCACAAAATCCGCCGGACGGCCCGGCAAACGCATCAATACCTCCACACCGCAATTCACCGAGTCCGCGCGCTCAGCTCCACCCTCCACCACGGCGGCAATTTTTGGAAACTCTGCCACGTAATCCTCGAAACGGGACAGCCCGCCAACCGGACATACCAAAACAATTCTCCGAACCGACGCGCAGAGGGAAATCTGTGAAAGCGCATGCCAGACCACCGCCCTCCCGGCCAACGGCGCGTGCAACTTGTCGAACCCCATCCGGCGGCTCGAACCACCTGCGACAATAAGTGCATCCAGAACCGGACGGCGCACCTTCAAGCGAGCTGACGCTGAACTTCCTGACTGAGCGCCTTGCCGTCCACCCGGCCCGCAGCCGCCGCATTGGCCAGCTTCATGACGGCACCCATCTGCTTGCGGGAGGTTGCTCCCGCTTCTGAGATGGCCTGCGCAACCAACTTTTCCAACTCCGCCGCCGTAAGACCCACAGGCAAGTAGGACTCCAGGATAACCATTTCCGCCCGCTCGGCCTCAGCCAGCTCGGGACGCCCGCCTTTTTCAAATCCCTCCACCGAATCCTGACGCTGCTTGATCTGCCTGCGAATCACCGCAAGCGACTCCGCGTCTTCGAGCACACCACCCGCTCCCCCCTTCTCAATGGCCGCATTCTTCAGTGCCGCCTTGAGCATGCGCAAAACAGCCAGCCGCCGCGCATCCTTCGCACGCATCGCCGCCTTGAGATCTTCATCCACCTGAGCCTGTGTCGTCATGGCTGACAATCTACCTCCCGCAGACAGGATGGCAAAAAAAATCCTTCGGGCACAGGGTAGCACAGACAATCCTGTCTGTGAGGTCGGAAGGAATCACAGGCAGGATTGCCTGTGCCACACTGTCGAAGAGGCCCAGGCCGGCGGCGTGCAGCTCCTCCGGAAAATACAGCTCATACACCAGCCCGTTCAACATCCGCTCCAGATACGCCAGCAACAACGCGTCGCGGATCGTTCAGGCAGTCTCGAATTCCAGAGCGGACAGCCTAGGGAGGCTGCTGCGCTTGGACAACTGCAACATCTCGACCCCCACCACTTCGTTCAATTCGTTGTAATCGAGCACCACGCCAGGGGAGACTTCCTGGGATTCGACGATCTTCGAGTCGTCCAGCCGGAGGTAGAGAGCGTCCGCCGCCTTGTCCACGTGCAGTTTCATAGTTTGCCTTTCATGTTACGGTCAAAGAATACACTCACTACCCGCCACGGATCAACCTTCGTGTTGACGGCCACGCGGAGCACCCGGTCGTCGAATTCGGGGATGGCACGGAAAAAACGCTCTATCTCTGGGTCGTTGGGATCGGGTTCCTTCAATCCGGGTGCGCCCAACGCTCGCTCGATCCACTCGATCTGAATTTCCCGTTCGGCCATGACGCGCCGGGCGTGGTTGGTGAACTTGATCTTCATGCTTTGCCTTCGATGATGCGGACGGTTTCCAGGGTTTGGAGTTTGTCGAGGGCGCGGCGGAGCGGGTGGGTGCCGTCGTGGAGTTCCTCGAATTTCTGGCGCAGGGTTTGCAGGAAGGTAGCACAGACAATCTTGTCTGTGAGGTTGGGGGGAATCACAGGCAGGATTGCCTGTGCCACACTGTCGAAGAGGCGCAGGCCGGCGGCGTGCAGCTCCTCCGGGAAATACAGCTCATACACCAGCCCGTTCAAGATTCGCTCCCAATACGCCAGCATCAGGGGGTCGCGGGTGGTTTGGGTGGAGGTGATGTCCGCGAAGTGAGCCGTCAGCCATCGGAGGATGTTCACCAAACATACAAGGGATGGCCCTTCAGCAATCTTTGGCTCTGCAACAGGAAGCGGTGAAAGAACCGGCCACTGAAGCGCAAGAAAACCACCTTCGGGCACGCCTGTTGACCTATGAAGAAAAAATGAGGCGACACGAGAATTTAGGACGCCGAGTAGCCACAACGGCGCATCCGGCAACATGAAGAGTTTGTTGTTTAGCAATAGACCACGATCATCGAATGCGAACGCATCCGTTCGGTTGATCTCTTGGTAAATGATCTTCGGTTTCAGGAACTCACCATGATAGGCAACATTGTCTTGAATCTCGAACCACTTGTATGGGCCAGGCTTCCTTCCGGGCCATATCCTATCACGTGACCAGTCACGAGGACGCGGTTCGAGTTGCTCTCTGAATCTGGAAAGATGCTTCTTGATCGCAGGAAAGGCATCGATGTCCGTCCCATGCCGAGTGAAAATCATCCATTGGTCGGCAAACTCCGGGGTCCAAGGGCGCATATCTCGACCGCGCAGGTATGGAGAAATGATTTTTGCGGAGTTCTTGTCTTGCTTTATGAGTGCATCCTTCGTGCTGCCGTCGATCAAGAACGCATCATTGAATCCCGTCTTCACGCCGTAAAAATTCTGATCCTTAACGACCTCTCGAAGAGGTCGAAAACGGCAGCACAGGTCCGCAAGCAGTCGCCGGACACTTGGAACCTCAATTTGCCACGGCGTGCGGCCAAGCGCATCCTGAGGTATTGAGAACGCGCCAGCATTCAGCTCGGCGCTAAAATTCTCCGGCTTCTTCTCTTGATCCCAACGGAGGGCTTTGAACGACGCTCTACTCGATGTGCCTTTTGCTCCGATGAGTATGCATGGCTCAGTGATTGCGGTGAACACGTTTGCCTCGGCAAAGTCGACCAACACGATAATTCGCATCGCCGTCGCCAAGTGATGCCGCAGCCGTTCGCCGAAGGCGGAGTTCAGAAAGCTATTCGATGTGATGTATGAGAGCGTGCCGTCTGGGCAGAGCAGCTTGATCGCGCAGTCGTAAAAATAAACGTATAGGTCAGCTGTGCCGACGTAGGTTTCAGGATACGCGCGCTGAAATCGGGGCTTGAGGTGTGTAATCTTCTCCTGGCGCACATACGGTGGATTCCCGATGACGACATCAAACCCGCTGTCGATCTCGCGCGGCGCGTTGGCGATAAGTTCGCCTTGGCCCGTGAGTTCGTTCACCAGAGAGAAATTACCGAGGAGCGTGCCGGGAGCTGTGCCTTCGACCCGCACTTTGCCAACGGGCAGGCCGAACATCCATTCGGAGTCGAAGAAGGGGGCGGAGACGTTTTGGTCGTAGGGGTCCCAGGCGGCGAGTTTTTGGGCGCTGGCACGGGGCAGGGCATGATTGCTTTCGAGGAGGACGGCGATCTCGGTGCGCTTGGCTTCGTCGGCGTCGCGCCACTTGCGTTTGGCGGCGGGGCTGCGGGCGTTGAAGTGCTGGTGGCGGATGTCGGCGAGTTCGGCGCGGAGACGGTCGAGGTCGGCGGAGAAGAGGTCGCTCTCGGTCTTCTCGATGGGGATGAGGGTGTCGGCGGCGACAAGGCGGGTTTCGAGGTTGGGCAGCGGGCGCACGCCGAGGTTGGGCGTGGCGGCGTCCACCTTCTGATCCACGACGAGGGAGATGAAGAAGCGGAGCTTGGCGATCTGGGTGGCGATGGGCTGGATGTCCACGCCATAGATGCAGTTCTCGATGAGGTAGAGTTTGCGGGCGAAATCGAGGGCGTGGTAGCGGGTGTCGAAGGATTTCTCGATGTCGGCGATGCGGGCGTCGCAGGCGGCGAGCTCGGAGTGTAGCCCAGACAATCCTGTCTGGGGCTTCCCGGAAGCATCACAGACAGGATTGTCTGTGCTACTTTGTTCGAGGAGCTGGCGGTAGCGGCGGGCCTCGGCGAGGCGGTCGCGTTTCCAGGATTCGTTGTTGGGGTCGAGCTTCTGCAGCAGGTCCACGAGGCGGTGGAGCGCGCCCATGGGAAAGGCGCCGGAGCCGCAGGCGGGGTCGAGGATTTTCACCCGCCCAATGGCGGCGATCAGGGCGTCGCGGGTGTCGGGCTTGATTTCCTTGAGGGTGGCCTTGTGGGAAAAGAGATCGTCGATCTGGCGGGGGAGTAGCCCAGACAATCCTGTCTGGGTTTTGGCGGAGGATTCGGAAGACCCAGGCGGGATTGTCTGGGCTACACTGAAATCACTTTCACGGAGCTTCGCCTTGACCGGATTCTCCGCAATGTAGCGCACGAAACGATCGAACTGGGCCTCGCTGCGCACAATGTGGTCAAAGAGTTCATCCTGCCAGAATGTCTGGCCGGTGCGGCCGAGCAGGGCGTTGCACTCCTTGGCGCTGACTCCCTTGATGCCCTGCATGATTTTGGAAAGCGTGTGACCATCACGCGGACGGATCAGGAGGTGGACATGGTTGGGCATGATGACCCATGAACCGAGGTTGTAACGTTCGCCATCGAAGTGGGTGAGACATTTTTCTACGATGGCGCGCAGGTCCGGGCGGCGCAGCAGACATTCGCCTTCCCCAGCATCGAGCCAGCCTTCGAGGCGCTGGCCGAAGCGTTCGTCGTATTGCTTCCATTGCTCGTCATTCCAAGGTTCGGGATTGTGATGACGCCAAATGTCGCGCTCGGCTTTCCATGCTTGGAGCTTCGTATGCGGGAGGGAATCGGCGAGACGGAAGGTCACCCAGTAGGTGGTGCCCTGCTGGAACCAATGGGGGAGGTTGCGGCGGGTTCTGTCGGTAATGGCAGAAGGATTGTAGGGCTGCAGCTTCGTTCCAGACCCAGACAGGATTGTCTGGGCTACACTGGTCTTGAGGTAGCTCTTGAGCGCCTCATCCACCATGTAGCTGACGATCTCGCGCGGGGTGTAGAAGGCGCCGAGGGCCTTGCGGGCGGTGGTGCGGGTGTCCTCGTTGTAGGAGGCGAGGAGGTTTTCGAAGACCTTGCCGAGCAGCTCGGGATCGAGGGCGATTTCCTCCTCAAGCGGGGTGTTTTCCTCGATGGTGAACTTGTAGCGGGAGAGAATTTCGATGAGGCCGCGAACTTTCGCGCGCTTCGAGCGGGCGGTGCGTTTGTCCTCCTCGCCGTAGTCGCGGGAGAGGTCCACGGTGCGCTCGGGGCCGAAGAAGAGGTCGTTGGGCAGGTGACAGCCGTGGTCTTCGCGGTCGGAGAAGCCGTCGAGGATGAAGTTGTCCTGCTTTTTGCCGGACTTGTCGTCGAGGCAGTCGAAGAGGCCGCCGTTGAGGAAAGGGACGCGGACGGCGAGGGCGAGCCAGTCGGCGCGGTCGCGAAAGGCAGTCTCGTAGCGCCAGAGGTTGGTGATGCCGAAGTTTTGGTCGTAGCGCTCGCCGGGCTTCTTCTTCGTGCGGAAGGCGCGCTGCTCCGGCGGCATGTTGAGCGTGCCGAAGAAGAGGTTTTGCAGGACGGCGCGGTAGTAGGCGGGGGAGGTGTCGGGCTTGGCGGCATCGCGGCTCGGCAGGAAGTCTTTCAGAAGTTTCCGCAGGGCGTGCTCGCGGAAGAGGTCGGCGGGAATGAGGCGCTTCTCAACGAGGAACCAGCAGAAGATGACGCGCGTGAGCAGGCGGATGAGGAAGAGGGATTTTTCCTGCTCGGTGTCGCAGTGCAGCGGGAGGCGGATGGTGCCGTCGGCGACTTGGTGGTGGGCCCAGAAATACCAGTCGGCGATCTCGCGATAGAAGGTGTTGGAGAGGGCATACGAGCCGAGACGTTTCTGCCAGGCGGTGTGGAGAGCAACGAAGTTGGAGACGCCGTAGTCCTCAGTGAGCCTGCCAAGGGTGAAGTCGTTGAGAATCTCGATGTGAGCGCGGATCGGATCGGCACAGGCGATGTCCTTGATGAGGGTGACCTTTTCAAGGACGTCCTTGGCCACGTCGCGTTTGGAAAGGCGGCGGTGGATGATGCCGAGGGAGAGAGATTCGCCGTGCCGGAATAAAACGAGGGCTGGCATGGACAGCGGCTTGTTGATGACGCGGACGAGGGTGGAAAGCGCGGTGCGGGTGTATTGGGCACTCGGGAGTTCCGCAGCAAAGAACAAGTAAGACTCGATCTTCGTTGACTGGACGGCGGTCGGGTCGTCCATCAACTCACGCTGGAGAGTCAGCTCTGCATCGGAGATCTGAAAAAGAAGGTGAAGTTTAGAAACTTCGGAGAGTGCCTCGCGATCCTTGTCGGTGGTTTTCTTCTGTCCATCGAAAAGGGAGAGAAATTCTGCCGGAGATGAGAGATCGAGGGTGCGCTCCGACTGATAGCCGAGTGTCGCAAAAAAATCCGTTGCAGCCTTTGTCAGGGGTTTGCTGGCAAAAGCACCCAA
>JAJTZA010000099.1 GCA_021463905.1 Terrimicrobiaceae bacterium
AGTGCGGCGTCCGGATGGTCCGCGCCGGGTCGTGTCACGCCTGCCCGTCGTGCGGGACCACCAGCGGCTGTAGCTGAAGCCGCCGGGCCCGCACCGGGGCCGGGGACAATCTGGGCACCGATCCTGCCATTACGCGTTCTGGGCACTGATCCCGCCAGATCCGGCAGGATCCGTGCCCACAACGGCCGCGACTGAACGGCGGAGGTGTGCGGGCGAGCGATCAGGCCGGGTCGTCGAGCAGCCAGCCGTGGTGGAGGCCGGCGGGCGACCCCGGCCGGATGTACCACTCCGTCGAGAAGGCCAGCTCGAACACCGCGGGCGGCATGCGCAGGAACGTCCCGACGTCGGTGGCCTGGCTGGCGTGGCAGGCGATCGCCGTCCGCTTGCGCTCGATGTACTCGGCGACGTCTACGGCAAGGTGGATGGCCGAGGCCGGCTCACCGAAGGGGTTACCGTCGTCTGACGGCGCGTCGGGGTCCCATTCGCCGCCGCTCGCCTCGGCGAAGGCCGCGGCCACCTCGGCGACGGCGTCACGGTTCCAGGTCGACTCGAAGTAGCGAGGCGTCGCCGCCCGCTCCGCCGCCCGCCGGCCGACCCGGTGGACCTGGATGTGATCGGGGTGTCCGTAGCCGCCGTGCCAGTCGTAGGCCACCAACACGTCGGCCGCCTCCTCGCGTAGAACGGCCGTCAGCCGACCGGCCGCCTCGTCGAGGTCGGCCCGCCAGAACGACGCCTCGTGGTCGTTGTGGGCCCAGCCCGTCATACCCGAGTCGGCGTAGCCGAGCCACGCGATCCGGTGCACGCCGAGGACCTCGGCCGAGCGCGCGAGCTCGGCCCGGCGCCGTTCGAGCAGCGTCTCGCCGGGGGCGAGATCGGGGGGCACCTCGCCGTGATCCCCGTTGGTGGCGACCACCAGTACCACCCGGTGACCGGTGTCGGCGGCCCGGGCGATCGATCCGCCGGTGGACATAACCTCGTCGTCGGGGTGTGCGTGGAAGAACACGAACGTCGCCATCGGGGTTAGATAACCACAGGCGGGCTGCGCTCGCGCACCGATCCGGCGCCCGTCGCGCCGGCCACGGTCACGGCCACCGCACGAACCGGCGCCGGGCGCGGCGGGGCAGGTGCGGGGACCCGGCCAGCCGTCGTTCGGCGGCTTCGCGGATCAGTTCCTGCTGGCGCTCTCGGGCCAGCATCGCGACCATGTCGGTGGGGAAGGGGGCGGAGGGGGTCATGCACCGCATTGTGAACGACATTGCGGACGGATCAGGTCCGTAATAAGTGAGATCCTGGAACCAGTGGACACCCCGGCCCGCCTCCTGCGGCTCCTCACCCTGTTCGGCTCGCGGGCCACGTGGAACGCCGACGAGCTGGCCGGGCGCCTCGAGATCACGGCGCGCACCCTGCGGCGCGACGTCACCCGTCTGCGGGACCTGGGTTACCCGATCCACAGCACCACCGGTCGCTACGGCGGCTACGAGCTGGGGGCGGGGGGCCGGCTGCCCCCGCTGCTGCTCGACGACGACGAGGCGATCGCCGTGTCCGTGGCGCTGCGTGAGCTGTCCCGCGACGCCGATCCCACGCTCGGTGAAGCGGCCCTGTCGGCGTCGACCAAGCTGCGCCAGGTGCTCCCCGAGCGGCTCCGCGACCGGGTCGACGCCCTCGGCGAGGTCACCGTCGGGATCTCGCCCCGCCGGCCCGCCCCCGGGTCGGGGGCCCCGGTCGAGCTACCGAGCCTGATGACCCTGGCCACGTCGTGCCGTCGCGGCGAGCGGGTTACGTTCGCCTACGTCGACGGCGCGGGGCGGACGTCGCAGCGGCGGGTCGAGCCCCACCGCCTCGTGTCGCTCAGCCGCCGCTGGTACCTCGTGGGCTTCGATCTCGACCGTGGCGACTGGCGAACCTACCGCGTCGACCGGGTCTCGGCGCTCGCCGCGACCGGGCACCGCAACACGCCCCGGGAGACTCCCGACGCCGCCGCCCAGGTGACCGAGGGCGTCGCCCTGCGGGTGTTCACCACCAGGGCCCGGATCCGCCTGCACGCGCCGCGGGCGGAGGCGGCGCTGCACATCGGCCCCACCACCGGGGTCTTCGAGGCTGCCGAGTCCGACGCCGACGGGGCGACCTGCGTCGTGCAGATCGGCGGTGACGCCGACTGGATCGCCCGCTACCTCACCGGTCTGCCGTTCGGCTTCGACGTGCTCGAACCCGACGAGGTGCGCGAGGAGATCGGCCGCCTCGCCCGCCGCCTGCTCGCGGCCCACGGCCCGCGCTGAGCCGGCTGGTGAGAACCGGGAAAGGAGACGACCGGGACCTACGGGGAGTTCGGACGCCGGGTGCAGGGCGGCGAGTTCCCGGCCACGCCTTGGCTGATGAGGGCGTGGATGCGGGCC